>DASTCK010000364.1:0-3450 GCA_035711225.1 Casimicrobiaceae bacterium | reverse complement strand
TCACGCCCGCCGAATGGCGCGCGTCGGCCCAGCAATAGCGCGATGGCCGCCCGGCGTTCGCCCGAATTCGCCCGCGGGGCGACCGGATCGCCGCCCGGCCGACGCCATGCCGGGACGCGACGCTGCGCGGATGGACACGATCGCGCCCGGTCGGCCCGGCACCGGCCCGGCCCCACCGCGGGCTGACGCCGCCGGCCCCGCCATGGACAAGCTCGTCATCGAAGGCGGCCGCGCTCTCGCCGGCGAGGTGCCCGTCTCGGGCGCGAAGAACGCCGCGCTGCCGATCCTGTGCGCCGCGCTGCTCACCGACGAGCCGCTGGTCCTCACGCACGTGCCGCACCTGAACGACGTTCGCACGATGCGCACGCTGCTCGCGCAGATGGGCGTGCGCGTCGAGGAGCCTTCGCCCGGGCGCATGACGCTCGAAGCGTCGCGCATCGAGTGGCCGCTCGCGCCCTACGAGCTCGTCAAGACGATGCGCGCGTCGATCCTCGCGCTGGGGCCGCTGCTCGCGCGCTGCCGCGAGGCGCGCGTCTCGCTGCCGGGCGGATGCGCGATCGGCCTGCGGCCGGTCGACCAGCACGTCAAGGGGCTCGAGGCGATGGGCGCGGAGATCGACCTCGACCACGGCTACATCGGCGCGCGCACGACGCGACTCGAGGGCGTGCGCTTCGCGTTCGACATGGTGACCGTGACCGGAACCGAGAACCTGCTGATGGCAGCCACGCTCGCGCGCGGCACCACGGTGCTCGAGAACGCGGCGCGCGAGCCCGAGGTGGTCGACCTCGCGGAATGCCTCGTCGCCATGGGGGCGCGCATCACGGGCGCGGGGACCGACCGCATCGTCGTCGAGGGCGTCGACCGGCTCCACGGCGCGACGCACCGGATCATGCCGGACCGCATCGAGACCGGAACGTTCCTCGCCGCGGTCGCCGCGGCGGGCGGCAGCGCGACGCTCACCGGCACGCGCGCCTCGACGCTCGAGGCGGTCATCGATAAGCTCGTCGAGGCGGGCGCCACGATCGAGGCGACGCCGGACACGATCCGCGTCTCGCGCGACGGCCCGCTCCGCGCGGCGAGCCTGCGCACCGCGCCGTACCCGGGCTTCCCGACCGACATGCAGGCGCAGTTCATGGCGCTCGCGGCCAAGGCGCCGGGAACCTCGGTGATCACCGAGACGATCTTCGAGAACCGGATGATGCACGTGCAGGAGCTCGTCCGCCTCGGCGCCGACATCGAGGTCGAGGGCAGCACGGCGATCGTGCGCGGCGTGCCGCGGCTCACCGGCGCCAACGTGATGGCGACCGACCTGCGCGCGTCCGCGTGCCTGGTCATCGCGGGCCTCGTCGCGGACGGCGCGACGACGATCGACCGCATCTATCACCTCGACCGCGGCTACGAACGGCTCGAGCACAAGCTCGCCGCGCTCGGCGCGTCGGTGGCGCGGATCCGGTGAGCGGTCTCGCCGACTCGCCGCTGGGGCGCGGGAGCGCGCTGCCCGAGCGCTACGATCCTTCGCAGCTCTTCGCGGTCGAGCGCGCCGAGGCCCGTGCCACGCTCGGCCTCGCGTCCGCGCTGCCGTTCATCGGCCACGACGCGTGGACCGCCTGGGAGCTCGCGTGGCTCGACGCGAGCGGCCGGCCGCAGGTCGCGGTCGGCCGCTTCGAGGTTCCCGCCACGTCGCCGCGCATCGTCGAGTCGAAATCGGTGAAGCTCTACCTCGCGTCGCTCAACCACGAGCGCCTCGAGTCGCGGGAGGCCTGTGCGGCGATCGTCGCGCGCGACCTGTCGGCGGCGACAGGCGGCGAGGTGCGCGTGACGCTCGCGCTGCCGCCGGCATTCGGCGGCCTCGCCCGCGAGCCCGCCGACGGCGCGTCGATCGATGCCGCGCCGCTGGCGGCGATTCCCGACGCGCCCGACGCGGCGCGGCTCGCGACGACCGCGTGGGACGGCGACGAGACGCTGCACACGTCGCTGTTCCGCTCGGTGTGCCCGGTGACCGGCCAGCCCGACTACGCCACCGTGATCCTGCGCTACCGCGGCCCGCGCATCGAGCGCGGCTCGCTGCTCGCCTACCTGATCGGCTACCGGCGGCATGCCGGTTTCCACGAGCACTGCGTCGAGCGGATCTTCGTGGACGTGCTCGCCGCGTGCCGCCCCAACAAGCTCGCGGTCGAGGCGCGCTTCACGCGGCGCGGCGGCCTCGACATCAACCCGTTCCGCACGAGCGAGTCGACGTGGCGGGCGCGCTCGGCGCCGGATGTCAGGCAGTGAACGAGATGGGCGATGGGCGATAGGCGATAGGCGATAGGCGATAGGCGATAGGCGATAGGCGGCGAAGGTCTCGCCATCGCCCGCCCGCGACGCCGCGGACGAGCGGGGTTCCCTATCGCCCATCGCCTATCGCCTAACGCCACTCCCCGCAACGGACCCCTCCGGTAGAATGACCGGTTCGATGCCGCTAACGATCGCCCTGTCGAAAGGCCGCATCCTCGACGAGACGCTGCCGCTGTTCGCGGCTGCGGGCATCGTGCCGGCCGAGGACCCGGAAGCGTCGCGCAAGCTGGTGCTCCCGACCTCGCGCGCGGGCGTGTCGCTGATGATCGTGCGCGCCTCCGACGTGCCGACCTACGTGCAGTGGGGTGCCGCCGACCTGGGCGTCGCCGGCAAGGATGTGCTGCTGGAGCACGGAGGCGCAGGGCTCTACCAGCCGGTCGACCTCGGCGTCGCGCGTTGCCGGATGTCGGTGGCGACGAAGCGCGGCTACGACTGGGCCGGGACGGTGCAGCGCGGCGCGCGCATCCGCGTCGCCACCAAGTACGTCGCGATCGCGCGCGAGCACTTCGCCGGCAAGGGCATGCACGTCGACCTCATCAAGCTCTACGGCTCGATGGAGCTCGCGCCGCTCTCCGGGCTCGCCGACGCGATCGTCGACCTCGTGTCGACCGGCAACACGCTGAAGGCCAACGACCTGGTCGAGGTCGAGACGATCATGCCGATCACCGCGCGGCTCGTCGTCAACCCGACGGCGCTCAAGCTCAAGCGCGACGCGGTCAAGCCGCTCGTCGACGCGCTCGCGACTGCCGCCGCGAAGGCGCGCGGCGAGGTGGCCGCGTGACGACGACGACCTCGCGCGAAGCGCGTGCGGCGGCTGCCACGGCTCCCGTAGCGACGGCGTTCCGGCGTCTGTCCAGCGAGTCGCCGGGCTTCGACGCCGAGCTCGACGCGCTGATCGCGTTCGAGGCGGCGCAGGATCCGGCGGTCGACGCGACGGTCGCGGCGATCATCGCCGACGTGCGCGCGCGTGGCGACGCCGCGCTGCTCGATTACACGCGCCGCTTCGACCGGCTCGCCGTCGCCGACGCATCGGCGCTCGAGATCGGCGCCGCCGAGATGCGCGACGCGTTCGAGCGGCTGCCGGCGCAACAGCGGCGCGCGCTCGAGACCGCC
>DASTCK010000363.1:0-5651 GCA_035711225.1 Casimicrobiaceae bacterium | reverse complement strand
TCAATGGTTCGGCGAGCCGTGCGTCGACCGCCGCTCGCTGCGCGGTCGCGTCACGAGCCTGGCCGAGCACGCGCGCCGGCGACCCGATGCGCTCGGCGGCGAGCCGCTCGACGTCGCCTCGGCCGCCGTCCGGCGAGAACGTCGTGCAACCAGCCAGCGCTAGCGCCGCGGCCGTCGTGACATACGTAGCGCGCATCAACGCTTCTCCGCGGCACCCGCGCCGCCCGAAACCGGAGCCGCAGGCGTGGGACTGCTGCCCCGAAGATGACCCGCATGTCCACCGAGGCGTCCGACCTCGTCGTTCGCCCGCTTCCACGGGACGAGCTCCACCTCGCGCCACGCGCGATACCCGGCGAGCGCGGACACGTAGGCCGGTGGCGTACGCGGCGCCGCGGACGTCGGCGGCGCCGCCGGCGTGTCGGCCGCGACGGCCTGCATCGACAGCGAGGCGCAGGCGAATGACCAGGCAACGATTCGAAACATGGCTCGACTCCCCACAGGCGGTGCGCGCGACGCACGCGCCCGATGCGACACGCTCGCCGCGCGAGCGGCGTGCGTGCCCGGTCAGCCGGTCATGCGACCGGCCGCGACGGGGTCGTCAGGTTCGTGGAGGACGTTCGAGGCCGTCCGCGACGATACGCGGGACGGGGACCGCGACCGCGGGGAACGGCGCGCCGGCGCGCTCGACTGCGCCGAGCACGATCGCCGCCGGCGGCGTCGCCGCGGTGACGGTGCACGCGGCGCACAGCTTGCATCCGGCGTCCGGCGTGTCGGGGGTGCGCTCGTCGTGGCCCGTCGATCCGTTCACGTGCAGCGCGCGTTCGGCCATTCCCGGCGCCGCGACGTGGCCATGGGGGAGCGACGTCGCATGGCCATGCACCGCATGATCCACGGGAGAAGCGTTCGCCGGCGACATCGGGGCGCACAGCCAGCGCGACGACGCGATCGCTCCTTGCAGCGGGAGCGCGAGCAGCAGGCAGGCGATCAGGAAATGCCGGTAGCGGATCACGCGAAAATCCTAGCACAGCGACACGGCTCACCCATCATGACGCCCCCCGGTCAGTCGACCCGCGGGACGTCCGGAAGTTTCGCGGCGGCGCAACGGTCAACGACCAGCCTTGAGGCGGGCGACGATCCCGTCGAGCTGCTCGAGGCTGGAGTACGCGATCACGATGCGGCCCTTGCCGCCAGGCTTCGCCTCGAGCGCGACCTTCGCGCCCAGCGCCTCGGCGAGCTCGGTTTCGAGGCGCACCGTATCGGCGTCGCGGGCATGAGCGCGGCGGCGCGCTGCGCGCTTCGCGGGATTCAGGAGCCCGTGCACGAGCCTTTCGGTCTCCCGCACGGACAGGCCGCCGTTCACGACGCGCGCCGCGGCGCCGGTCTGCTGCGCGGCCGGCAGCGCGAGCAGCGCGCGCGCGTGACCCATGTCGATCGCGCCATCGAGCACGTAGTCCTGCACCGCCTTTGGCAGGTGCGTCAGGCGCAGCAGGTTCGACACCGCGCTGCGCGAGCGGCCGACCGCCTTCGCGGCGGCGTCGTGCGTGATCCCGAACTCGTCGATCAGCCGCTTGAGCCCCTGCGCTTCCTCGATCGGGTTCAGGTTCTCGCGCTGGATGTTCTCGATCAAGGCGAGCGCGAGTGCCGACTGGTCGGGCACGGCCTTCACCAGTGCGGGAACCTCGCGCAACCCCGCCTTCTGCGCGGCGCGCCAGCGTCGCTCGCCGGCGATGATCTCGAAGCGTCCGCCCTCGACGGGTCGTACCAGGATCGGTTGCATCACGCCCTGCTCGCGGATCGATTCGGCGAGCTCGGCGAGCGACGCGTCGTCCATCCGCGTGCGGGGCTGGTAGCGGCCGGGCTTCAGCCGGTCGATCGCGAGCGTCTGCATCGCGTCCTTCGACGGCGCCGCGTCGTCCGTGCCGGCCAGCAGCGCGTCGAGTCCGCGGCCGAGGCCCTTGGGTCTGATCATGGGGTCGTCGCGGTCGTCGCGGTTGTCGGGGTCAGACCCTGGTCTTGGTTGCCTGGGGTCAGACCTTGGTTCTGGTGGTGTGGGGGCAGGCCCCGGTCTTGATTGCCTGGGGTCCGATCCCCGTCTACCGGACCTCGCCCCTCGCCCGCTCCGGTGTTCCTGAAGCTGCATTCCATGTCGATCACCTTCCTTCGACGCCCACCCTGGATTCCATCCTGCGCAGCATCTCGCCGGCGAGCGCGAGATACGCCTGCGCGCCCTTCGACTGCAGCTCGAGCTTGAGCGCCGGCACGCCGTGCGACGGCGCCTCGGCGAGCCGGATGTTGCGCGGCACGACGGTGCGGTAGAGCTTGTCGCCGAAGTGGCGCTCGAGCTCGGCGGCCACGTTCAGCGCCAGCGTGTTGCGCGGGTCGTACATCGTGCGCAGCAAGCCCTCGATCTCGAGCGACGGGTTCAGGTGCGAGCGCACCTTCTTCACCGTCTGCACGAGGTCGGACAGTCCTTCGAGCGCGTAGTACTCGCATTGCATCGGGATCAGCACGCTGTCCGCGGCGCAGAGCCCGTTCAGCGTGAGCAGCGACAGCGACGGCGGGCAATCGAGCAGGATGAAGTCGTACTCGCCCGAGACCTCGCCGATCGCGACCTTCATCTGCGACAGCGCCTCGGCGAGCGCGTCCTTGAGCCGCGTCTCGCGCTCCGGCAGGTCGACCAGCTCGACTTCGGCGCCGGCGAGCTCGCGGTTCGCCGGCACCAGGTCGAAGCCTCCGGTCGGCGAGGCGACGCGCACGTCGGCGATCTTCCGCTCGCCGAGCAGCACCTGGTAGACGGTCGCGTCGAGCGCGCGCTTGTCGACGCCGGCGCCGGTGGTCGCGTTGCCCTGCGGGTCGAGGTCGACCAGCAGCACGCGGCGGTTCATCGCGACGAGGCTCGCCGCGAGGTTGACGGCGGTCGTGGTCTTGCCGACGCCGCCCTTCTGGTTCGCGATCGCGATGATGCGCGGCGGCGTCATCGCTCCGATTCCGGGCGTGGCCTCATCACGACCAGGTGCCGCTCGCCGTCGAGTCCCGGAACGCGAAGCCGGCGCGTCTCGACGACCTCGATGTCGTCCGGCAGCGCGGCGAGCTCCTCGTCGGGATGCACGCCCTTCATCGCATACAGCGCGCCCTCGGGCGCGACGTGGCGGCGGGCGAGGCGCGCGAACGTCTCGAGGTCCGCGAACGCGCGCGAGATCACCACGTCGAACGGCTGCGCCGGAGCGTAGTGCTCGACGCGCCCCGCGACCGCCTCGACGTTGGGCAGCGGCAGCTCGATCGCCGCCTGCGCGAGGAACGTCGCCTTCTTCCCGCTCGCATCGACGAGCACGACGCGCGCATCGGGGCGCGCGATGGCGATCGGGATGCCGGGCAATCCGCCGCCGCTGCCGACGTCGAGCACGCGCACCCCCGGCCGCGACGGCAGCGCCGGCACCACCGCGAGCGAATCGAGCGCGTGGTGCGTCACCATGCGTTCCGGCTCGCGGATCGCCGTCAGGTTGTAGGTGCGGTTCCACTTGCCGAGCAGCGCGAGGAACGCCGCGAGCTTGTCCGCGGCGCCCGCCGGCAGCGCCACGCCCAGCCGCTCGATGCCACGCTCGAGCGTGACCGGTTCGCCCACCGCGAGGCTCATGCGGGACCGCGCCGCGCGTGCGTCACGCCGCGTCCTCGCGGCCGAAGCCTCGCTTCAGATGCACGAGCAGGAGCGACACCGCCGCGGGCGTGATGCCCTGCATGCGCGCGGCCTGGCCGATCGTGTCGGGCTTCTGCTGGTTGAGGCGCTGCTGCACCTCGGTCGAGAGCCCGCGCACCGTCCGGTAGTCGAGATCGCCCGGCAGGCGCGTTTCCTCGTTGGCGAGCGCACGCGCGATCTCGTCCTTCTGGCGCTCGATGTAGCCGGCGTACTTGGTGGCGACCTCCACTTGCTCGGCGACCGCCGGATCGTCGACCGCCGGTCCCGCCCCGGGCAGCGTCATCAGCGTCGCGTAGTCGACGCCGGGTCGGCGCAGCAATTCGCCGAGCGTGTGCGCCTCTGCGAGCGGCGCGCCGACGACGCGTTCGATCTCGTGGCGGGCCACCACGTTCGGATTGACCTGCGTCGAGCGAAGGCGCTCGATCTCGCGCGCGATCGCGTCGCGCTTCCGCGCGAACGCGTCCCAGCGCGCGTCGTCGACGAGCCCCATCGCCCGGCCCTTCTCGGTGAGGCGCAGGTCGGCGTTGTCCTCGCGCAGCTGCAGCCGGTATTCGGCGCGCGACGTGAACATCCGGTAGGGCTCGGACACGCCGCGCGTGACGAGGTCGTCCACGAGCACGCCGAGGTAGGCCTCGTCGCGCCGCGGGCTCCAGCCCTCCTCGCCGTGCGCGTGACGCGACGCGTTGAGGCCGGCCAGCAGCCCCTGCGCGGCCGCTTCCTCGTAGCCGGTCGTGCCGTTGATCTGCCCTGCGAAGAAGAGTCCGCGCATCGCCTTGGTCTCGAGCGTCGCGTGCAGCGCGCGCGGGTCGACGTAGTCGTACTCGATCGCGTAGCCGGGACGCAGGATATGCGCGCGCCCGCAGCCGGGCAGCGTGCGCACCAGCGCCAGTTGAACGTCGAACGGCAGCGATGTCGATACGCCGTTCGGATAGATCTCGTGCGTCGTCAGCCCCTCGGGCTCGAGGAAGACCTGGTGCGATTCGCGCTGCGCGAAGCGCACGACCTTGTCCTCGATCGACGGGCAGTAGCGCGGGCCCACGCCCTCGATCACGCCGGCGTACAGCGGCGAGCGGTCGAGCGCGCCGCGGATCAGCTCGTGGGTCGCCGCCGTCGTGTGCGTAATCCAGCACGGCAGCTGCGCCGGATGCATCGCACGCGAGCCCATGAAAGAGAACACCGGCGCAGGATCGTCGCCGGGCTGCGCGGCGAGCGCGTCGAAATCGATCGTGCGCCCGTCGAGCCGTGGCGGCGTGCCGGTCTTGAGGCGCCCGACGGGAAGATCGCGTTCGCGCAGCGCGGCGCTCAACCGTTTCGATGCGGGCTCGCCGGCGCGTCCCGCCTCGTGGTGCCTCATGCCGACGTGGATCACGCCCGACAGGAAGGTGCCGGTGGTCAGCACCACCGCCTCGGCGAAGAAGCGCAGGCCGATCTGCGTGACGACGCCCGTCACGCGCTCGCCTTCGACGATCAGCTCGTCGACCGCCTGCTGGAACAGCGTCAGGTTCGGCTGGTTCTCGAGACGCCGGCGGATCGCGGCCTTGTAGAGCAGCCGGTCCGCCTGCGCGCGCGTCGCGCGCACCGCCGGCCCTTTGCTCGCGTTCAGCGTGCGGAACTGGATGCCGGCCTCGTCGGTCGCGATCGCCATCGCGCCGCCGAGCGCGTCGACCTCGCGCACCAGGTGGCCCTTGCCGATCCCGCCGATCGACGGGTTGCAGGACATCTGGCCGAGCGTCTCGATGCTGTGCGTGAGGAGCAGCGTCGCCGCGCCGGTCCGCGCGGACGCGAGCGCCGCCTCGGTGCCGGCATGGCCGCCCCCGACGACGATCACTGCGAAACGTTGCCCGAAGTCCATGATTATTAACAGAAAAAGGCGTGCTGACTCGGCTGGGCCGAAACAAGAATTTTACGCCCAAACAAGGTCTGCACCAAGGGCCACCAGCGCGTTTCACGTGAAACG
>DASTCK010000362.1:0-4172 GCA_035711225.1 Casimicrobiaceae bacterium | reverse complement strand
GCTGGGGTCCCCGACCACGTTGAGTCCCGCGCCGATCATCGTGTTCGCGAGGGAATGCCCTGCGACGACGCGCGTTTCGCCGAGGATCGGCATCGTCGACGGATGGTCCCGCACCGGACGGCCCACCTCGTCCACGAGCGCACGGGTGGACGTCGCCAACGTGACGTCGGGACACTGGCGGAAGGCGCCGAGCAGCGTCTCCAGGCACGCCGGCGCCAGCAGGTCGTCGTCGTGCAGGAACTTGACGAACTCGCCTTGCGCGAGCTCGAAGCAGCGGATGCTGTTGGCGCGCGTGCGGAGCCGGACCGGATTGCGCTCGTAGCGAATCGGGAACGGTCCCTCGTGCGACCGCACGATCGACTCGATCTGCGGTCCCGGCGAATCGTCGCAGACCACGATCTCGACGTTGTGCCAGGTCTGCGCGATCGCGCTTCGAAGCGCCGCCGCGAAGTAGCGAGGATTGAAGGCCGGGATCAGGATCGACACGAGCGGTTCGCGGGACGGGGCGCGCTCGCGCTTGACGACCTCGAGCGTCGCACGGGAGCCGCCGCCGGCAGGCGTCCCTGCGAAGCCGAGGAGGCCCAGCAGCCGCAGCCACTCGCCGGCGGGGCGTTCCGCCAATCGGACGCGCAGGCGGCCGCCCGGGCGCAGCACGCGCCGGCATTCCAGCAGCAGCGTCGCGCGCGATCGGGGCGGCATCGCGGCGACCGTCGCGCCGCAGACGATCTCGTCGACCGCGCGATCCTCGAACGGCATCTCGCCGTCGTCGCGGTAGCGGACGTCGGCGCCGTCATCGCCGGCGAGCCGCAGGTAGCCGGGCGTCGCTTCGCCGGCATCGCCGACGAGGACGCGGGAGGCCGCGAGCTCCGTCACGGCGCAGCGATCCACATGCCGTCGCGCATGAGCGCCGCGGTGCGCACCGGATCGGCGGCACGGCTCGCGAGCCCCTCGAACGCCCGGGTCGCCGGCGGCGACGGCGAGGTGCCCGGAGGGAGCACGTGCCCGGTGAACGCGGCGATCGTCGCGCCGACCTCGTCGAAGCCCAGCAGCCAGCGGTCGGCGGTGGCGCCGGTGAAGCGACCGTTGAATTCGTGGATGCGCAATTCGCCGGCCGCGGTGCGCTGGCACTGGACGTTGAGCGGACCGCGCCACCCCGCGGCCGAGAAGGCTTCGGCGCAGCGCTCGCCCAGCGCATGCGCGTCGGGATCGGGGTCCGGGATCACTTCCTTGGTCGTGGGCAGGGGCCGCCAGTTCTGCGTGCAGACGACGTGCACGGTCGCGCCGCCGGGCGCGACGCAGAGCTGGATCGAATGCTTGTGGCCCTGGAACGAGTGCGTCAGCGGGACGCCGTCGCGCTCGACCTTCGCGAGGTGATCGGCGACGCGCCTCGGGTCGCCGAGGTACTGCTGCACCACGTAGCCCGCGCGGTCGAGCGCGCGCTCGAGCTGCCGCTCGTTGGTCACGAGGAAGACGTCGCGCGACGAGAATCCGCGCCGCGGCTTGGCGACGATCGGCCAGCCGCAGTCGCGGACGAACGCCGCCGGCGTGCGCGTGACGCCGCGCACCAGCGAGTCGGCGAACGGAATGGCGTGCCGCCGGCAGAATTCGTAGCCGAGCCACTTGTCGCTCGCCGCCTCGGCCGTCGCGACGTTGCCGACCAGAAGGCGCGGCGCGAGGTCCGGCCGCCGCTCGGCAAGGGCGGCGAGAAACAGCACGTCGTCGTCGCGACCGGGGACGACGAGGTCCGGCCCCTCGCGCTCGATGACCTCCAGCAACCGCCGCTCGAAGGCCTGCGGGTCGGTGCGCGTCGCCGGCGCGAGGTAGCACGCGTCGAACTCGAACAGCGCGGGCTCGTCGGCGACGCTCGACATCGCGATCAGCCTCACGGCGCCCCGGCGTCCGGCCAGCGTTGCAAGCACGTTGCGCCCGACGAGGCTGCCGCCGGACAGGAACAGGATGCGCAGCCGGCTCATCGAGTCGACGGGCGCTCGCCGGGCCCGTCGGGCACGGAGGCGTCTTCCAGCACCGACTCGAAGCGCAGCGTGTCCGCCTGCGCGAGGGCGCGCACCTCGTCCGCGGTGAGCGGAAGCGGCTCGTACCCTTGCGAGGCAATCTCCTGGCTCACCGCGGGGTCGCGAAGCGCGCCGGCGAGCGCGCGCGAGAGCGCGTCGATCACGGGCTTCGGCGTCCCGCTCGGAGCATAGAGCGCGTACCAGGGGTCGACCGCGTAGCCGGGAAAGCCCTGTTCGGCAACGGTTGGCACCGACGGGGCAGCCGGCGTGCGACGCGTGCCGGCCATGGCGATGATCCGCACCGCGCCGGTCTTCGCGAACGGCAGCAGCAGCGACAGGTCGCAGGCGAAGATGTCGATGCGACCGGCCACCAGGTCGTTCAGTGCGACCGGCGAGCCACGGTAGGGCACGTGCAACAGCGAAAGCCCCGCGCGGGCGGCGAGGAGCGCCAGCGCCGCGTGCGACGAGCTGCCGATGCCGCTCGACCCGAACGCGAGCTCGCCCGGCCGCGCGCGCGCGTAGGCGACGAGCTCCCCGAGGTCCGCGACATGGATGTGCCTCGCGACGGCGACGCCATAGGGGGCGCGCCCGACGCCGCCCAGCGGAACGAGATCCCTCGCCGGCGCGTAAGCGAGTTCGCGGCGCACGAGCGGGCCGAGCACGACGTTGTTCACGCCGCCGAGGAGCAGCGTGTAGCCGTCGGGTCGCGATTGCACCGTCCGCAACGCGGCGATCGTGCCGCCCGCGCCGGACCGGTTCTCGACCACGACCGACTGGCCGAGCGTCGCCGACAACGCCGGTGCCAGGACGCGCGCCATCGTGTCCGATTGCGCGCCGGCCTCGCCGGCGAGGATGCGGATCGGCCGGTCGGGATACGGTGCCGCCGCTGCGCATGTCGTCACCGACGCGGCGAGGATCATGGCCGCTGCGAGGGCCGTCGAACGGGACGCCGGCGTCATCGGCAGCTCCACGGTGGCTTCACGGCGCGGCAGCATCGCGGCGGTCGGAGTCGGCGACGTGCAAGTCGATGCGAGCGTCCGCACTCATCGGGAGGAGCTGGATACCGTGGGATGCGGACCGGGTCCCGTCGTCAGCTCGGGGCCTCAGGGCTGAATGCTACCGCCGCCGCTGGAAGGCACGGCGCAGGGTCGGGCGCGAGCGAGCTCGTGCGCCACATCGGGCTGCCGGATTTCGCGCTGGCTGGCGGGCAGCGGGTGTCGCCGATGGTGCCGACGTTCCATCGAGCACCTCTGCTCGCGCGACGCGCCCCGCCGACGGCAACGCAGGACTTGCAAACCGCCTCGAGCCACCCCGGCTCCCTGCGCGTGCTCACGAGCCTCGACCGGGGAATGCGCGATCGAGCCTGCGAGCGGTGGAGCGGCGTCGTTCCTGCCTGCTCGCTGTCTCTGTAGTGCACACGCCAAGCGAAGCGCAATTCGTCTGTGCGAGAGCGTTTCGACGGCGCCAGTTGCACTCCGGAACAGCGATTGTTGCTCTGTCCGACGGACGGCACACGTCGAACGCTTATGTCATTGACATACCCGCGGGTCGACGTAGTACCATCGCCCCGATCGATATGACAATGTCAAGTTGCTGTGTGCTCTACAACTTGACGACGCCCTTTCCCCCTTAGCCACGACGTCACCCACCCCATGACCCTGTTCGTCCGCTCGCTGCTCGCCGCTGCCGCGCTCGCCTGCTTCGGAGCCGCGCACGCTCACGGTATCTCGCCAACCGCCGCCGACGCGGAGGACAAGGTGTCGGCAGGCCCGCCGGGCGCGGCAGCCGTGTCGCCTCCGGCCGCGGCGCCTGCTCCTGGCATCGACGTGCGCGGACTGACGATGTCGATGCTCTCGCTCAACGGCCTGATGGGCGGCGCGCAAGCGGCTGCGCGCGCGCGGGTCGTCGCCCAGGTCGTCGGGCTGGCGAGGCAGCGTCACGACGCGCTCGCCGACCTGGTCGACACCGATCCGGCCGAGGTGCTTCGCGTGGCGATCCCGGCGCACCTGCGGGGCGGCTTCCCCGCCGAAGCGGCGCCCTTCCTGGAGCAGGATGCCGACGAGGACGGCGAGGTCGAGGTGATCCACGTCGACCACGTCGATCCCGCGAACGACTACTACATCCGTACGCTGAAGACCTCGAGGGGCACGTTCTCGCTGC
>DASTCK010000361.1:0-18409 GCA_035711225.1 Casimicrobiaceae bacterium | reverse complement strand
GCGGTGGTCGGGCGACCGCACGGCGCCGACGAGGAGGTCGTCGCGTTCGTCGAGCTCGGGGCAGGCGCGGCCGCGACGCCGCGCGAGCTGCTCGACTTCCTCGCGGCGAGGATCGCCGGCCACGAGCTCCCGGCCGTCCTGCGCATCGTCGCAGCGCTCCCCGCGCTGCCGAGCGGCAAGCCCGACCGCGCGACGATGCGGCGCCTGGCCGCGTCGCTCGCGCGCGAGTGACGCGCGGCTCACTGCGGCGTGTGGCCCAGCTCGCGGACGATGCGGCCCCACCGATCGTAGTCGTCGCGCATAAGCGCGCGCAGGTCGGCGGGCGTCGAGGACACGGCTTCGTAGGCGCCCTCGGCGAAGCGCGCCTTGACGTCCGGGGACGACAGGACCTTCGCCAGCGCGGCGTTCAGCGTGTCGACGACGTGGGGCGGCAGGTCCGCCGGGCCGAACCAGCCGAGCCAGCCGACGAGGTCGATGTCGCGGTAGCCCTGCTCGGCGAGCGTCGGCACTTCCGGGAGCAGCGGCGAGCGCTCGGGCGCGACGATGCCGAGCGCACGCACGCGGCCCGACTTGAGGTTCGGGATCGCGGACGCCGCGGAATCGAACATGAGCTGCACGCGGCCGGCGAGCAGGTCCTTCGCGGCATCCGCCGCGCCCTTGTACGGCACGTGCGTCATCGCGACGCCCGACTGGCGGATGAGCATTTCGGCGAACAGGTGCGACGACGTGCCGACGCCGAACGAGGCGACGTTGAGCGTGCCAGGGTGCGCGCGCCCGTAAGCCACCAGCTCGCGGACGTCTCGCGCAGGCACGGCCTCGTGCACGACGAGCAGCGTGGGACCGCGCGCGCCGAGCGCGACGGCGGTGAAGTCGCGGAACGGGTCGTAGCTCACGCCCGCGAGCGTATGCGGATTCTGCGTGAACGTTCCGTTGAACGTGTAGAGCAGCGTGTGGCCGTCGGGTGCGGCGCGTGCCACTTCCTGCGCGGCGAGCATCGTGCTCGCCCCGGGCCGGTTCTCGACGAGGACCGGGACGCCGAGCGCCTCGGCGAGCCTGGGCGCGACGATGCGCGCCTGCACGTCCGTTCCGCCCCCGGCGGCGAATCCCACCAGGACGCGCACCGGCCTTCCCGGTTGCGGGTACGATTGCGCCGCCGCGGCGGCGGCAGCGCAAAGGGCGACGAGGAGCACGGCGGCGAAGCGCATCGTCGGGCGGGGGTCGGCCTTCGGCGCGGCGGCGCGCCGGGTCGCGAAGGAAAAAGCGGATAGCATAGGCGAAATGGTCGACGAGTCGTCCGACGCCGGGGCAAAGGCGCCACTCACCCCCGCGCAGCGGCGCGTGTGGTTCCTTCATCGGCTCGATCCCGGCGCGGGCGTCTACCACGAGATCGCGTTGTGGCGGATCGACGGAGCCGTCGACGCGGTCGCCCTGCGCGCCGCCCTCGAAGCCGTGACCGCGCGCCAGCCGATGATGCGCACGCGCTTCGTCGTGCGGGACGGAACCCCGATGCAGGTCGTCGATCCGGCGCCGCCGCTCGATTTCGAATGCGTCGACCTGGGCGCCGGTGGCGACGAGGACGCGCGGCTCGAGGACGCGGTTCGCGAGCGCGCGCTGCAGCCCTTCGACCTGGCGGCGAAGCCGCCGATCCGCTGGACGCTCTACACGCTCGGGCCGGGGCGCCACGCCTTCCTGCGCAGCTGGCACCACATCCTCGGCGACGCGCAATCCGCCAAGGCGATGAACGACGACATCGGGCGCGCCTACGCCGCGGCCCTCGCCGGTGCGCCCGCCGCGCTGCCGCCTCTCGAGGTCGACTACCTCGAGCACACGCGTCGGCAGGCCGTCGCGCTCGCCACCCCGGCGGCGGCCGCTGACCTCGCGTTCTGGGTCGGGCGCCTGGCGGGGGCGCCGACGCTTTCGTTGCCCACCGATTTCCGTCGGCCGGCGCTGCAGAGCTTCCACGGCGGCCGCGTGCCGATGGCCTTCGCGCGCGACGACGTCGACGTGCGGGCGTTCGCGCACGCCTGCGGGACGACGACGTTCACGATGCTGCTGACCGGCTGGGCGGCGCTGCTCTCGCGGCTGTCCGGCGACACCGACCTCGTGATCGGCATTCCGGCGGCCGGGCGCCCGGGCTCCGAGTTCGACGAGGTCGTCGGCTTCTTCACCACCACGATGGCCTGCCGGATCGACCTCGGCGGCACCCCGTCGACGCGCGAGGCGGCGCGCCGCGTCCACCTCCGCGTGCGCGAGGCGGTCGACCACCAGCACACGCCGATCGAGACGATCGTCGACGCGCTGCGCGTGCCGCGCGACGCGTCGCGCAATCCGCTGTTCCAGGTCATGTTCGGCCTGCGGCGCCAGGCGCTCGGCCAGCTTGCCCTCGCCGGGGCGACGGTGCGAAGGACCGAGTTTGCGCTCGACCACGCGCGCTTCGACCTCACGGTGAACTTCATCGACGCGGCCGGCGGCATCGAAGGCTACCTCGAGTATGGTGCGGACCTGTTCGAGCGCTCGACGATCGAGCGGATGGCCGCGCAGTACGCGACGTTGATCCGCGCGATGGTCGCCGCGCCCGATGCGCCGATGGCGACGCTTCCGCTGATGGACGCGGACACGCGCGAGCGCATGCTCGGCGGGGCACGAGGCGCCGCGACCGCGGAGCCCGGCGAGGCCACCATCCCGCGGCGGTTCGCCAGGCAGGCCGCGCTCGCACCCGACGCGGTGGCGGTGGGGGCGACCACCTATTCGCAGCTCGACGCGGCGTCGGGCCTGCTGGCCGCGACGTTGCGCGCGCGAGGCGTGCGGCGCGGGAGCTTCGTCGCGGTGGCCCGCGCGCGAGCGGCGGACATCGCGACGGCATGGCTCGCGGTGACGAAGGCGGGGGCGGCCTACGTGCCGATCGACCCGGAGGTTCCCGACGAGCGCCTCGCGACGATGCTCGACGGCGCGAACGTGATGCACGCGATCGCCGACGAGGCGATCGCGCCCCGGCTCGCGCGTCCGGGCGTCGCCGTCGTCTGCCCGGAGCGCGACGCGCAGCAGCCTGGCGGGGACCCCCCGCCGCTTCCGGACGACCCGTCGCCCGACGACCCGGCCTACGCGATGTTCACGTCGGGATCGAGCGGCCGGCCGAAGGGCGTCGTCGTGACGCACCGCTCGGTCGTCGCGCTGGCCTGCGGCAGCGATTACCTGCGGGTCGGGCCGGGCGACGCGGTGGCGCAGCTCGCCAATCCGGCGTTCGATGCATCGACGTTCGAGTTCTGGGGCGCGTTGCTGAACGGGGCGCGGGTCGTCCCGCTGGCGCGGAGCACCGTGATCGCGCCGCGGGCGTTCGCGGCCGCGCTGGCGAGCGAGAAGGTCACCGCGCTGTTCGTCACCACTGCCTTGTTCAACGCCGTGGCCCGCGAGATCCCCGGGGCGTTCGGCGCGTGCGATTCGGTCCTGTTCGGCGGCGAGGCCGCCGAACCGCGTTGGGTGGCCGCAGTGCTGCGTTCGCGCCCGCCCCGGCGGCTCGTGCACGTCTACGGCCCGACGGAGACCACGACGTTCGCGACCTGGCACGAGGTGCGCTCGGTCGACGAGCGCGCCTCGACGGTGCCGATCGGCCGGGCGATCGCGCAGGCGGAGGTCTTCGTGCTCCGTGACGACGGCGAGCCCTGCGCACCCGGGGAGCCCGGCGAGATCGTCATCGGCGGGCAGGGAGTCGCGCTCGGGTACCTCGGGGCGAGCGAGCGAGACGCGGCGCGCTTCGTGGTCGCGCCGGTCGGCGAGCTTCCGCCGCGCCGGCTGTTCCGCACCGGCGACCGCGCCCGCCGCCGTGACGACGGGGCGATCGAGTTCCTCGGGCGCGACGACGGCCAGGTCAAGGTGCGCGGCCACCGCATCGAGCTCGCCGAGATCGAGGCCGCGATCGCACGCGTGCCGGGCGTGCGCGACGTCGTCGCCCTCGTGCAGGGCGACAGCAGCGACACGCGGAGCATCGTCGCGTACGTGGTCCCGGCCGATGCGAAGGCGGCGCCGCCCGAAGGCCTCCGGCGCGCGCTTCGCCGCGTGCTGCCTCCCTACATGCTGCCCGCCGACGTGGCGTGGATCCCGGCGCTGCCGCTCAACGCGAACGGGAAGGTCGACCGCAACGCGCTGCCGTCCGTGGACCGCACGAAGCTCGAGAACGCCGGCGTGCGCATCGAGCCGCGCGATGCGCTCGAGGCGGATCTCGCGCGTCACTGGCAGGTCGCGCTGGGCACGCGGGAGTTCGGCGTCTTCGACCATTTCTTCGACCTGGGCGGCCACTCGCTGCTGGCGGCGCGCCTCGTCGACGGCTACGAGCGCGAGACCGGCATCCGCATCCCGCTGACGGCGATGTTCGTCGACGACACGATCGCGGGCCTCGCGAAGGCGATCCGCGAGGGCTCGCTCGCCGACCATACCGCGGTCCTGGCGCTGAACGAGCGCGGATCGCGCGTGCCGCTGGTCTACGTCCACGGCGACTTCTACGGCGGAGGCTTCCACAGCCACGTCCTCGCGCGGCTCCTCGGGCCCGACCAGCCGGTTTATCTCGTGCATCCGCATGGGCTGGACCACGGGACCGTCCCGCCGACGATCGAGGACATGGCGGACGAGCGGCTGGTCGCGCTGCGCGCGCTGCGACCGCACGGCCCCTACGTCGTCGGCGGCCACTGCAACGGCGCGTACGTCGCCTTCGAGCTCGCGCGACGGCTGCTGGCCGAAGGCGAAGCGGTGCCCGCGGTGATCGTCGTCGATGCGGCGCCGCCGGCAAGGAGTCCCACCACGGACCCGCAGGACGTGCACGCGATGGCGGCGCTCATCACGGCCGCCATGTCGCCGCCCAAGGACCGGCGGACCGACCTCGCCCACGGGTTGTTCCGTGCGATGAAGCGTTATCGCGGGGGCCGCCTGGACACGCGCCTCGTCCTCGTGCGCGCGGAGGGGAGCCTCGCGTCGGCCTTCGACGACGAGTGGGCGACGTTCGCGTCGAGCTTCGAGCGCCACGTCCTGTCCGGCGACCACGTCACGCTGGTGATGAACCAGGACGGCGAGCCGTTCGCCGCGGCGATTCGCGGCGTGATCGACGGCGTGACGCCGGGCGGGTGCCGCTCGCCCCGCTAGGGCGGGCCCGCGCGCCGGGGCCGCGTCGCGGCGCGGGCGGCGCAGGTCAGATGCCGCGGCCCCAGTAGAGGCAGAAGCGCTCGACGTTGCCAGCCAGGTACGCGCCGTAGCTGCCCCAGCCTTCGTACTTGGGCAGCTTCACCGCGCGCATCGCGTCGTCGTCGAGGCATTTCTTCTCGGCGGCGAGCTGCTTCGCCGCGTTCGACACGTCGACGAGGTATTCCTTGGCCATGCGGACGTCGTCCTTGGTGCCGAGGCGGCCGCCCGGCCCGGGATGACCGGGGATCATCCGGTCCCACTCCATCGCGAGGACCTTGTCGAGGCCGGCGAACCAGTCGGGGATGTAGCTGTCGGCCATGTCGCGGAACATGACCGACTGGATCGGGATCCAGTCGACGACGAAGACGATGCGCTCGCGCGGCAGCAGCATCACCAGCGAGTCGTCCGAATGGTTGGCACCGACGTACAGCAGGTCGACGCGCATGCCGCCGAGCACGATCGTGCTGCCGGCGTCCTCGACGATCATGTCGGGCAGCACGACGTCGGGCGCCTGAAGGGCGGCGAGGCGCTTGTGCGCGTTGCGGTGCGCGACGAAGATCGCGCCCGCGTCCTTGAACGGCCTGCCGCCGGCGATGTGGTCGTAGTGGTGATGGCTGTAGATGACGTACTTGACCGGCGCCTGCGTGATCTTGCGGATCTCCGCCAGGTACGCGGCCGGCGCCCGCGGGTCCGCGTAGCCGATCGGGTCGGTCGCGATCACGCCCTCCGGGGTCACGACGAACATCGCCTGGTAGAAGCCGGCGCGAAACACGTAGACGTTGTCCGCGACCTTGGTGGTCGAATAGGGCGAGGCGGCCGGCGCCTGCGCCGAGGCGAAGGCGCCCCACGCGAAGGCGGCGACCGCGGATGCGGCGAGGACGAGCGAGCGGGCTCGATGCATGAAGGGCTCCGGACAAGGGTCGCGTCCGCGGCGATCGTGCCCCGGCGTGCGTGCGGCGGTCAACCACCACGGCGCCGCTCGGTCGATGCGGCCACCGCGGGGACCACGGCCATGTTGCAGAGCACCATGCCTTTTGCGTTGACAGGAGCGCCCGTTGCCGGTTGAATGGCCTGACCACCTGACCATGCCCACGGCGCGCTCGCGACCGGGCCCTGGGTGGCGTTCGAGGAGGACACCACGATGCACCGCATTCTCCGCGCCGGCCTGCGCGCCCTCGCCGCGCTCGCGCTCGGCTTCTCGCTCTCGGCGGCGGCGCAGCCGATCACGCTGCACGGCGCCGTCCAGTTCAACGACGACCACGCGTTCACGCGCGCCCTGGTCCGCTTCCAGGAGCTCGTGGTCCAGTACTACGGCAAGCCGGTCAACTTCGTCCTGCACAAGAACAGCGAGCTGGGCCTCGAGAAGGACTACTTCGCCTTCATGAACCAGGGCATCTCGGTCGACTACGGCATCGTGTCGCCGGCGCACATGTCGACGTTCAGCAAGGCGGCGCCCTTCATCGACGCGCCGTTCCTGTTCCGCGACCTCGACCACTGGAACAAGGTGCTCGACGCGGACGTGCTGAAGCCGGTCGCCGACGAGGTCGAGGCGAAGGGCGACGTGATGCTGATCGGCTTCGCCGGCGGCGGCACGCGTAACATCTTCGCGAACAAGCCGGTGCGCAACCTAGCCGAGATGAAGGGCCTCAAGGTCCGCGTGCAGGGCGCGCCGATCTGGAGCAAGACCTTCGCCGCGATCGGCATGTCGCCCACGGTGATCGCGTACGACGAGATCTACAACGCGATCCAGAACGGCGTCATCCAGGCCGGCGAGAACGAGGCGGCGGGCGTCGAGGCGATGAAGTTCTACGAGGTCGGCCCGAACGTCAACCTGACGCAGCACGCGATCACGATCCGGCCGATCTGCTTCTCGGTGAAGACGTTCAAGAAGCTGCCGCCGGAGCTGCAGGCGGCGATCCGCCGGGCGGGCAAGGAAGCGGGCGTGTACGGACGGCAGATCGAGTCGCAGGCCGACGCCGGCAAGCTCGAGACGCTCGAGAAGGCCGGGAAGCTGAAGCGAATCCCGTTCACCGACCGCGCGGCGATGAAGAAGCTGGCCGACCCCGTGATGGCCGAGTACGCGAAGGAGATCGGCGCCGAGGCGATCTACGCCAAGATCAACGCGATGTAGTCGCGTCGCACATCGGTCCGGCGGCGGCCCTCGCAGGCCCCGCCGGATTTTTTCGTCGGGCCCCGGCGCGGCGGGAGTGAAGGGGACGGAATGCGCAAGTTCGTCGACGGCTACTACCGGCTGCTGGTCCTGCTGCTCGGGGCGAGCGTCGCGATCCTGGTGGTGCCGGTCACGATGCAGATGATCGCCCGCCAGACCGGGCTGATCCCGGCGTGGATCTGGACCGAGGAGATGGCGCGCTTCTTCTTCATCTGGATGGTGATGCTGGGCGCGATGGTCGGCGTCCGGGAGGGCTCGCATTTCGACGTCGACGTGTGGCCGGAGCTCAAGCCGCGCACCAACGCGCTGCTGCGCATCGTCTCGATGTTGTTCGTGCTCGTGTTCGCGCTGGTCTTCATCTGGTACGGCTACCGGTTCCTGATGTTCGGCTGGAACCAGACCTCCGAGCTCGCCGACCTGCCGATGGGCTTCATCTTCGCCGCGTGGCCGCTCACCGGCATCACGTGGCTGCTGTTCGGGTTCGCGCGGCTGCGCGCGGACCTCCGCATCCTGATCGACGGCCCGCCGCCCGGCGGCGGCGTCGAGACCCACCGCGAGATCGGCACCGGGAGCGTCGTGTGACCTCCGCGATGCTGACGCCGGGCACCGCGGCGCTGTTTCTGTTCGGCACGTTCTTCCTGCTGATGGTCCTGCGCGTGCCGGTCGCGTTCGCGCTCGGACTCGCGAGCCTGCCCGTGCTCTTCATCGAGCCGCGGCTGTCGCCGATGGTGGTCTTCAACACGACGTTCAAGGCCTACAACTCGTTCATCCTGCTCGCGGTGCCGTTCTTCCTGCTCACCGCGAACCTGATGAACGTCGGCGGCATCACCGACCGGCTGGTGACGCTGTCGCGGACGATGGTCGGCAACTTCCCCGGCGCGCTCGCGCAGATCAACGTGCTGCTGTCGGTGTTCTTCGCCGGGATTTCCGGCTCGTCGACGGCGGACGCCGCGAGCCAGGGCAAGATCTTCATCGAGGCGCAGGTGAAGGAGGGCTACGACCTGTCGTTCTCGATCGCGATCACCGCCGTGTCGGCGGTGCTGGCGGTGATCATCCCGCCGTCGATCCTGATGGTCGTGTGGGGCGGCGTGCTGCAGGTGTCGATCGGCGCGCTCTACCTCGCCGGCGTGATCCCGGGACTGCTGATCGGCCTCGCGCAGATGGCGACCGTCCACGTCTACGCGATACGGCGCGGCTACCCGACCTACCCGCGCGCGACGTTCCGGCAGTTCCTGCAGGCCGCCGCGGTCGCGGTGCCCGCGATGTTCACGCCGTTCATCATCGTCGGCGGCATCCTGCTCGGCTGGTTCACGGCGACCGAGTCGGCGGCGGTCGCGGTGCTGTACGCGGCGGTGCTGTCGTTCTTCTTCTACCGCGAGATGGACGGCCCGAAGCTCTGGCACGCGCTGGTCGAGACCGGCAAGCTCTCGGCCATCGCGCTCTTCTGCGTCGGCACCGCGTCGGTGTTCGGCTTCCTGCTCGCGTACTACCAGATTCCGAAGGCGCTGCTGCAGAACGTCACCGGCTGGGGACTGGGCTCGATCGGCGTCGGCTTCTTCATCGTGTTCGTGTTCCTCGTGGTCGGCTGCTTCCTCGACGCGATCCCCGCGATCATCATCGTCGGGACGACGCTGCAGCCGCTCGCCGAGTCGGTCCACATGCATCCGGTCAGCTTCGCGATCATCAGCATCGTCGCGCTCGCGTTCGGCCTCGTGACGCCGCCCTATGGCCTGTGCCTGATGATCTCGTGCGCGATCGCCAAGGTGCGATTGCGATACGCGCTGAAGGACACGATGATCATGCTGGCGCCGATGTTCCTGGTGCTGGCGGCGATGATCGTGTGGCCGCGCCTCCCGTTGCTGCTGCCCGAGTTGATCCGCCCGGACTTTCTCAAGTAGGCTTGTCGCCATGGCGTCCTACACGCCCCTGTCGGCAGGCTTCGGCCTGGAGACCCGCGACGTCGACCTCGCGCGGCTCGACGACCCGACGTTCGGCGAGCTCGAGCGCGCGTTCTACCGCGGGCAGGTGCTCGCGATCCGGGGCCAGAGGCTCGCGCCGAGCGAGTTCTCCGCGTTCGCGCGCCGCTTCGGTCCGCCGGAGCCCCACGTAATCGACCAGTTCCACCATCCGGACGACCCCAACATCCTGATCCTGTCGAACCGCAGGCGCGACGGCGTCCCGGTCGGGCTCGCCGACGCCGGCACGTACTTCCACACCGACTACTCGTACCTGCAGGTGCCTGCGCGGGCGACGACGCTCTACTCGGTCGAGGTGCCCTCGCGCGGCGGCGACACGCTGTTCGCCAACCAGTACGCGGCCTACGACGACCTGCCGGAGGCGATGAAGCGCCGGATCGACGGCCTCGTCGCGGTCCATCACTACGGCAACCGCAACGACCTGGACACCGCGTCGCGCACGGTCGCGTCGGTGCTGTCGGCGGAGCAGGAAGCGAAGATGCCGCTGGTCGTGCACCCGCTGGTGCGCGCGCACCCGGTCACCGGCCGCAAGGCGCTCTACGCGGTGTCCGGCAGCTCGTTCTCGATCGTCGGGATGCCGGAGGCGGAGGCGCGCGCGCTTCTCGACGAGCTCGCCGCGCACGCGACGCAGCCGAGGTACGTGCTTCGCTTCGCCTACGGTGTCGGCGACGTCGTGATCTGGGACAACGCCTCGCTGCTGCACTCGGCGACGCTGACCGACCCCGACGATCCGCGCACGCTGTGGCGGATCACCGTCAAGGAGCCGGCGCTCGCCGGCGAGGTGATCGCCCCGCGGTTCGCAGGCGCGACGATGTAGCCTCGATCGGCGTCGGACCTGCTCGAGCATTCAGCAGGGTGCGACCCCATCGAAACCGGCGACCGACCCTCGGCGTTGACCCGAGTCAACGTCCCGTCGCGGCCCGCTGCTAGCATCCGGGCATCGGCGGGGTTGCAGGGGAACGCGTGGGCGCGATGCGCGCGATGGTGCTCGAGGCGCCGCGGGGCCGGCTGGTGCCGCGCGAGCGCGCCGCGCCGGTGCCGGCGGCGGGCGAGGTGCTGCTTCGCGTCGCTGCCTGCGGCGTGTGCCGCACCGACCTCCACGTCGTCGACGGCGAGCTTGCCGATGCCGCCCTTCCGCTGGTTCCGGGCCACGAGATCGTGGGGCGCGTCGTCGCGGCCGGCGCCGGTGTCGCGACGCTGCACCCGGGCGACCGCGTCGGGGTTCCGTGGCTCGCGTGGGCGTGCGGCACCTGCCGGGCCTGCCGTGACGGCCGCGAGAACCTGTGCGAGACGGCCCGATTCACCGGCTACACATGCGACGGCGGCTATGCGACGCACGCGATCGCGGATGCTCGCTTCGTGCTGCCGCTGCCGGCGGGATACGACGACGTCCATGCGGCACCGCTCTTGTGCGCGGGACTCATCGGCTACCGCGCGTACGCGATGGCCGGGCACGCGCCGGTCCTCGGCATCTACGGCTTCGGCGCCGCCGCGCACCTGGTCGCGCAGCTCGCCGTGCACGAGGGGCGTCGCGTGCTCGCGTTCACGCGTCCCGGCGACGCCGCCGCCCAGGCGCTCGCACGGTCGCTGGGCGCGGCGTGGGCGGGCGGGAGCGACGAGCCGCCGCCCGAGCCGCTCGACGCGGCGCTCATCTTCGCGCCCGTCGGCGCGCTGGTGCCCGTCGCGCTCGCTGCCACGCGTCCCGGTGGCGGCGTCGTGTGCGCGGGCATCCACATGTCGGACGTCCCGTCGTTCCCCTACCGTCTCCTGTGGCAGGAGCGGTCGCTGCGCTCGGTCGCGAACCTCACGCGGGCGGACGGCGAGCGGTTCCTCGCGGCGGCGGCCCGTTTCCCGCTCGACGTCCACGTCACGCCCTATCCGCTCGCGCGCGCCAACGAGGCGCTCGACGACCTGAGGGCGGGGCGAGTCGCGGGCGCGGCCGTCTTGACGATGCCCCACGATTAGCGTCAACTGAATTCCGCGGTTCCCCACGCAAGCAAGGAGCGACGACCATGGCACGAAAGACCACCAAAGCCTCCGCCCCGGCCGCGACCAGGCCGACTGCCGCCCGCAAGAAGGCGAAGCGGCGTCCGCCGGCGCAGAAGGCGCTCGGAGCGCCGTCGTTCGCGATGCCGCCGGGCGCGAGCTACGCCGACATGTCCAGGATGGCCAACATGCTGACGCCCGAGCAGGCGATCGAGCTCTACAAGGCGAACGCGCGCATGGCGCTCGACGTGATCAACGCCGCGATCGAGAGCACCGAGAAGCTCCGGCGCCTGCAGTGGGAAGGCGAGGAAACGGCGCGCGCGTTCCACAAGAAGACCGCGAAGTCCGCCTCGGAGGCGAGGGACGCGCAGTCGCTGATGGCGGTGAGCCAGGACGCGGCGCAGGAGGCGCTCGAGAAGTCGATGCGCTACTGGGGCGAGATGTTCGACCTGATCAGCGAGATCCAGAAGCGCGTGTTCACGCTGATCGAGGACCAGACGGAAGGCATGCCGGGGGTCAAGCAGGCGAAGGCAGCGATGGCGATGATGCCGGACCTGAAGTCGCTCGAGAACGTCGTTCACGCGATGAAGGGCGTCGTCGGCTCGGGCGGCAATGCGTTCGAGCAGATGCAGAAGGTGATGGGCGACTTCACCCGCATGGCTCAGCACTCGATGCCGGGGGCGAGGAAGTAGCCACCTCTCCGGGGGTCGGGGCATGGGCGCCGGCCCCAGGGAGTGCGGCCCCGCCCCGGGAGTCAGCGCCCGGAGTCCGACCCCGGCGCGAGAAGGAAGGCGATCGCGCTGCGCAGCTTCGCCGGCGCGACCGGCTTGTGCAGCAGCGGCATGCCGCTGGCCTTGATGCGCGCGAGGTCGTCGGGCGCGCTCGCGCCTGACACGATCAACGCGGGGATGGCGGCACCGAAGGCGGCGCGCAGCCGCGCGACCGCGTCGAAGCCCGTCGCGCCCGCCGCGAGACGCCAGTCGACGATCATCGCGTCCGGTGCGCGTCCGCCGGCGCGGTCGAGCGCCTCGTCGACGGTGGCCGCGGCGACGCAGTCCCCGCCCCACGATGCGAGGAGGCTCGCGGTACCGACGCGCACGTCGGCCTCGTCGTCGACGACCAGGATGCGGCGCCCGGCGAGCGACCCCGGCGGCGGCGCGACGGCTTCGGGGACGGCGACGGGTGGGGGGTCGTCGCGACGCGCGACGATCCGGAAGACCGATCCGCGCCCGGGCTCCGAATCGACCTCGACGCGGTGGCCCAGCAATTCGGCGAGCCGGCGCACGATGGCGAGGCCGAGGCCCAGCCCGCGCGCGCGGTCGCGCTCGGGATTGCCGATCTGGTAGAACTCCTCGAACACGCGCTCGCGCTCGCCCGCGGCGATGCCCGGCCCGCTGTCGTGCACCTCGATCGCGACCTCGTTCCCGCGCGGCCGCGCGCCGATGACCACGCCGCCCGCGCGCGTCTGCTTGAGCGCGTTGTCGACGAGGTTGCGCAGGATGCGCTCGAGCAGCACCGGGTCCGAGCGCACGACGCGCCGCGTCGGCACGATCGCCAGCTTGAGGCCGTTCTCCAGCGCGATCGGCGCGAAATCCGAGGCGAGGCGGGCGAAGAGCGGGTCGAGCGCGACCGCCTGCGGACGCGGCTCGACCGCGCCGGCGTCGAGCTTCGAGATGTCGAGCAGCGCCGACAGCAGGCTCTCGAGCGACTCGACCGAGCCGCGGATGCGATCGGCGAGCTGGACGCCTTCATGGTCGCGCACGTGCGCGGGCAGCTGCGCCGCGAACAGGCCGAGCGCGTGCAGCGGCTGGCGCAGGTCGTGGCTCGCCGCGGCGAGGAAGCGCGACTTCGCACGGTCGGCGGCCTGGGCGGCATCGCGCGCCTCCTGCGTCCGCGCGAGTTGCAGCGCGAGCGCGGCACTCTTCTCGGTGACGAGCCGCTCCAGGTCGACGTTCGAGCGTTCGGCTTCGTTCAGTGCGCGCACGAAGCGGTCGATCAGGATCCAGCCGACCAGCACCAGGAACGCGAGCGCCGCGTAGGGGACGAGCCACAGCTCGCGCATCTGGTAGGGGTCGTTCGCGGCGAGCCAGTCGTGCACGGCGAACGACGTCGACACCGCGCCGGCGACGAACAGGAGCACGCTCTCGGTGTTGCGCATCCGCGTCGCGTAGCGCGCGACCGCGAAGAGCGCGATGCCGACCAGCAGGATGCCGCCGGCGCGGACGACGACCGCCGCGCGAAGGAGGACGTCGGCGGCCGAGGCGGCGTAGAGGACCGGGACGACGGCGAACGCGTAGCCGATGACGATGCGCTGGTAGAGCGGCCAGCGCACCTCGGTGAAGCGCAGGCAGAACAGGCACAGCAGGCAGACGAAGGCCAGGTACATGCCGTGCCACCAGATGCCCCAGTGAGGCGGCGGGATCGGGTCGGTAGGCAGCGCCGAGATCAGCGTGTGGGCGCCCCACAGGATGGCGCTCGCGCCGAACAGCGCGTAGGTCGCATCGCGTCGGCGCGTCCACAGCGCGAGGATGAAGAGGCCGAGCACGACGATCGTGACCGACACCAGCGCCGGGCCGATCTCGTGGACCATGAGGCCGGCGAACGCGAGGCGGCGCACGTCGGCCGAGGGACCCACGACGATCGGGTCGAGGCCGCCCAGCCGCGCCGACGGCACGTTGACCCGTATCGCGAGGCGGTTGATCCCCTGGTGCGCGAGCGCGAACGGGATCGCGAACGCCTGCGAGCGCTCCCAGCTCTGCGGCAGTCGCCCGCCGAGGTCGCCGGTCGCGCCGATCAGCGTGTCGTTGACGAACACCTGCGCCTGCACGAGCGTGCCGGGCAGGTAGACCGCGTAGACCGACTCCGGCGGCTCGGCGAGCGTCCAGTCGAACAGGTACCAGGCGTAGCCCTTGGCGGCCGGACGGTTGACGATCCACGGGTCGGGAAGCACGATCGGGTCGCCCGCGACCGGCGCGGGGGGCGGCAGCGGCGAGTCGTCGAGCACGAGGCGTCCCGCCGTGATCTCGACCAACGGCGGATCCACCGCCGCGATCGCACCGGTCGCCGCGACAGCGCACGCGAGCGCGAGGCTGGCGACGAGGCGCGCGCCCGGTGACGAAAATTCGCGGTGCGTGAGCATCGGTGAGGGGCGCGTCCGCACCTATAATGCCCTCGTGCGTGACGCATGCGCAATGCACCGCGGTCCGGATCGATGAGCGAGGAGCCTGGCGCCCCGCAGTGGAAGATCGGGTTGGCCGACGACCACCCGATCATGCGCAGCGCGCTCGCCTCCGCGCTCGCGGCGCTCGGCGCCCCGCGATTCGTCGAGGCGTCCGACGCGGCCGGGACGCTGGCGTTGCTCGACGCGCACCCGGACCTCGACCTGCTGCTCGTCGACCTGCGCATGCCCGGCGCCAACGGGACCGACACGATCCGGACGCTTCGCGCGCGCGCGCCCCAGGTCCCGCTCGTCGTGGTCTCGGCCGACGAAGACCCGGGCTGCGTCGCTTCGCTCCTCGCCCTCGGCGTGTCGGGCTACGTGCCGAAGAGCGAGTCGCCCGCGGTGATCGTTTCCGCGGTGCGGCTCGTGCTCGCGGGCGGCACCTACGTGCCGCCGCGCCTGATGACCGGCGCCACGGCGCCGGCGCCGAAGCCGGACCTCACGCCGCGCCAGGAGGAAGTGCTTCGCCTGCTGGCGCAGGGGCTGCCGAACAAGTCGATCGCCAACGCGCTCGGCGTCAGCGAGGGGACGGTCAAGGTCCACCTGATCGCCGTGTTCCGCACGCTCAACGTGCGTAACCGCACGGCCGCGGTGCTCGCGGCGCAGCGCTACCTGGGCTGATCGGCGGGTCGCGTCGCCGTCGCCAGCGCGCGCGGGCGTGCGCGCTCGGTCGGCTTCGGCTCGATGACGCCTGTCGAAGGCGCCGGATGTGCGCCGGTGCCGCTCGCCTGCGCCGGCCCGCGGACCGGCGAGGCGTCCGGCTTCACGACGCGCCCGTCGACGCAGGTCGCGAACGCCGCGATGTCAACGTCGTAGTAGCCGCAGGCCGCGTCGCCGACGACCTGGATCGCGGCGACGGGCGCGGCGCTGCCGGCGAAAAGCGCGCCGGCCAGCGTCCAGCGGCAACGGCGGGTCGCTCGCATGCCCGTCGTCCTAGAAGGTCGGGACGAGCGGCGCGGACTCCTGCGCGCCGCCGGGGACGAACACGCGATCGGCCGCCGGTACCGACGGGTCGCCGGCCGGCACGTGGAGGCAATCGTTCGCTGCGCACGACGAAGCGGGCATGGTGTGCTCGAGGATGGGCACCGCGCCGGTCTCGAGATCGACGTGCGCCCACACGAGCGCGACGAATCCCGCGACGAAGGCCGTGGCGACCAGCGTGCGCGCGGCCGCCGAGCGGATGGAGCCTTCACGATCGATCGATTGGCGGTTCATGGTCCTCTCCATCATGGTTCGTCGCGGACTGTCGCGACGTGGCCATCGTGCCTGCGAGAGGAGGGCGCGTGAATTCCACCGACGGTGCGGCGGAGGTCATGCGGACGGAGGGGGGCGACTACCACGAAAGATGTAGGAGGACGCTCGGGCGCCGGGTGGCGCGCTCGGCTGGCGAAGCCCGCCTTGTCTCGGAGCGACTTCGCTTGACCCGCATCAACCGGCGCGCACGCGCGCAATGGCGCGAGCGGTTGCGGGGCGCTTCCGGAGTCGTAGAATTCGTCGAGTGCTGACGCGTCGGAACGACGGTTCCGACCCGTTCCTTCGGAGTTCCTCGCATCGACACGTTCAAGGCATGGCAGTGCATCGGCTGCGGCCGTCTCGACGGCCCGCAGAATTGCATCGGCGTGTGCCGCGACCGGAAGGTCGAGCTCGTCTACGCGTCGGAGCTCGAGGCTGCGGAAGCGGAGAACGCGCGGCTGCGCGACGAGAACGCGGCGCTGCACGCGTTCGCACGCCACTTCGCCGGCACGGTGCCGCGCAACGGGCAGTGGGAGGCGTCGTACCGGTCGATGCAGGAGCGGGCGAAGGCCGCGCTCGCATCGCATCCGGTCGCCGGGCGCGTCGCCGCGCCGGCCGCCGAGGGTTCCTCGACCCCGCCCGACGCGAGCCGGACGCGCGAGGCCTAGGAACGCCGCTCGGCCGCCCGCGGCGAGTGCCGCGGCCGGCCGTTGTCACGTCGTCACGCACGGAACGTGACGTTGCGGCTTGTCTCGTGCGAGCGGTCGTGCCCGGGAAGCCCGGTCATCCTGGCGCGACGCCGTCGCGCTCGACCGACACGATGCGAAGCTCGCGGATCGCTTGGTCGGGCAGGCGCGCCGCAACGCTGGCACCCGCGCGGCGGCCGAGGAGCGTTCGCGCGACCGGGGCGAACACCGAGACGCGTGCGCGCGACGCATTCGCGCGCGACGGATGGACGAGCGTGACCGTGCGTCGCTGCCCGGCGGGCATCTCGTCGTAGGTCACCGTCGTGTCGAGCGCGACGACATCGGCGACCGATCGGTCGCCCACCAATCGTGCGCCCGCGATCGCGTCGGCGAGCAGGTCGGCCGCCGCACGCTCCGAGGCATCGCGTGCGGGCCAGTCGGCGACGACGGCGGACAGGAGCGCCGCGTCGCGGGGGGAAAAGACGAGGTCGTGAAGGTCGGGCACGGCAGCCTCCCGGTGCGTGTGAGCGTTGGCGAGCCGACGCGCCCTCGCGCCGGCGGCTACCGGAGGAGCGAGCGAACGGCGGGGAAGGAACGAAACCCGGCAACGGCGGCGCGCCAGGACCTCGGGGAGGTCCGGGAGCGTCCTGCCGCTACCGGGCGCTCCCGAGGCAGGCGAGCGTGCCCTGGTCGTGACGGCGGATCGACAGCGACGACATCGACGAATGCGCGAGCATCGACGCGCGCATCGGAAGCGCGTGGCGAAGGGCGAGGCGTCGTGTTGTCGCGAAGGTCACACGTCGAGTATAGGGGCGACGTGCGCGACGTTCAACGGCAACGACGGCAGGGTTATCGCGCCCTGCGTCGCCAATGCGGGACGCTGGATGCCCGGGGGAACTTTCGGGCAGGCGGATGACCGGGCCAGCTCGAGGTCACCAGGAGCGGGGCGAAGACCCGCGAGATGCGCCGGCGTTCGATCGCCCGGTAGCCGCTACTTCGTTACAGTATCCGGAGTGCGCGCCTCGCCGCGTCGACGGGCTGCATTGACCGGCACGTAGATGCTGTATGGCCTGCCTTCAAGCGAGAACGTAAGCAGCTGCTTCGCAGGCAAGCTGGTCTTCAGGATTTCCGGCTGGCACTGGGCGTTCGCGACGGAGATCGCATAGCGCGCCCGCAGGATGGCCACGGCTGATGCGCAGCCGTTTTCCTGGGCGATACCCATGATCTCGTCGACCTTGCGATAGTGGTCGGGGCTCGTTTGCGCAAGACACGGCCCGCTATAGACCAGACTGGCCGAGCTGAGCACCAAGGCGGTGGCGAGTGCCCTCATGTCGTCTCCCTTCCGGAATGTGTCTCGTCGGCGCAGCAAAATCCCGCGGAAATGCACGACGCCCCCATGCGTGAGCCGCTGGTCAATCGCGCCGCGCGGAAACAGACCGCGCTCGTTCGCGTCGAGCAGTCGAGTCAAGGTCGTCCCTTCGACGCGGACGTTGATCACCCGGCTAGCGTTTCCTCATGGTGGGCCGCTCGACGCCCAATTCGGTTCCGAGGCATGGAGAAGAGTGGCGGCACTAATTCACGGGATAGAAAGGTACCGTCAACTTCCCGTTCTGCTCGATCAAATGGTAGGTCTTCCCTTCGGCCTTCTCCGCATGCGCGCACAACGCCTTGTAGTCACGACTTTCGCCCATCCACGTGAAGTCCCAGCAGAGCAAATCGCCTTGCAGTTTCCATTTGCCGGTATCGGCGCACTTGGTTCCTGCCTTGCTGCCATGCAGCCGGCCGCAGACCGAGCCGTCCGCCCTGAAATCCCAGTAGGCGGCCCGGCTCGGATCGGTGATCGTCGGTTCGCTCCCAAAATGGATTGCCCAGGTCCTACCGCTGACCAGGGCCTTGAGCTGCTCGGCAGTCAGGTCGCTCGCATACGCCTGGGCAGTCGCCACCAACGAATACACCACAGTGAGTTGCA
>DASTCK010000360.1:0-15315 GCA_035711225.1 Casimicrobiaceae bacterium | reverse complement strand
GTGCGAAGACAACTATTTATTGGCGGTAGAACAGCGTCTTACGTCATCTCGTTCGCGTAACGGTGGTGAAAGCTGTCACTCGCGAACGGCGTGTCGCCAGAAAGCGACGAACGGGGCTTGATTCCCAAGTTATGCCGATGGAATAATCGGCCGCAGGGTCCGCGCGGGGATCGTCGGCCCTCGAAGCATCCACGGCAGGGGAGGACAGGAGCGATGCACGCCATCCGTCGAGTCACGCATCGGGTTCGCTCGTATGCGAACCGCTTCCCGATCCTCGCCGCCTTCGCGCTCGCCGCGTTCGCCGGCGTCGCGGAGGCGCAGGTGCCCTCGCCGGTGTTCCGGTTCTACAACACGCAGACCGGCACGCACTTCTACACGATCGCGCAGGCCGAGCGCGACCTCGTGCTCGTCCGCTACCCGCAGTTCGCCTACGAGGGACCGGCGTATTACGCGTATCCGCAGCCCCAGGCGGGCAACCTTCCGGTCTACCGGTTCTACAACACGCGCACCGGGACGCACTTCTACACGCAGTCGGAGGCGGAGAAGAACTTCGTCCTCGCGACCTACCCGGTGTTCGCGTTCGAGGGCCCGGCGTACTACGCGCCGGCCGCCGAGGGCCCGGGCCGCGTGCCGCTGTTCCGCTTCTACAACACCAACACCGGCGCGCACTTCTTCACGACCAACACGGCCGAGCGCGACATGGTGCTGCAGCGCTGGCCGTTCTTCGCCTACGAGGGCACCGCCTACCAGGTCTATCCGACCGGCGGCGGCAGCGTTGGCAACCAGCTCCCGATCGCGAAGCTGACCGTCTCGCCGTCGACCATTCCCGCCGTGCCCGCGATCGTGACGCTCGCGGTCGACGCGAGCGACCCCGACGGCGCCGTGTCGCGCGTCGAGTACTACTCGGGCTCCGACAAGATCGGCGAGACCGTGATCGCGCCGCACCAGATGAACTACGCGGTGACCCTCGCGGGCAACTACGCGTTCCGCGCGATCGCCTACGACAACGTCGGCGCGCCCGGCGCGTCGGCGACGGTCCCGGTCACCGCAGGCACGCTTCAGCAGAACCTCGCACCGAAGGTGACGCTCTCCGGTACGCCGACGTCGCAGGCGACGCCGGGTCTCGTCACGCTCACCGCGACCGCGACGGACGACGACGGCACGATCGCCAACGTCAAGATCTACGAAGGCAACAACAACCTGATCGCGACGCTGACGACGCCGCCCTACACGACCACCTACACGACGACGCAGGCGCGGATCTACCGGTTCCGCGCCGTGGCGACCGACGACAAGGGGCTGTCGACGCCGTCGGCGGAGTTCGGCGTCACGGTCGGGCAGCTCACCAACGTGGCGCCGAAGGTGACCCTCAGCGTGTCGCCGTCGACGCAGGCCGCGCCCGGCCCGCTCACGCTCAGCGCGACGGCCTCGGACGACGACGGCACGATCGCGAAGGTGGCGTTCTACGTGAACGGCACGAAGATCATCGACGTGCTCTCGCCGCCCTACACGACCTCCTACTCGACGACGTCGACGGCGATCTACAAGTTCACCGCGATCGCGACCGACGACAAGGGGCTGTCCACCTCGACCGCCGACGTGAACGTGTCGGTGGGCCAGCTCACCAACCTCGCGCCGAAGGTCTCGCTGTCGGTGTCGCAGACGCAGATCACGTTCCCCGGCACGGTGACGATGACCGCCACGGCGAGCGACGACGACGGCACGATCGCGCGCGTGCGGTTCTACCAGAACGGCACGCTGCGCAAGGACGTCACGACGCCGCCGTACACGTTCGACTACACGACGACGGTCCCGGGCGTCTACAAGTTCAAGGCCATCGCGATCGACAACAAGAACGCGTCGACGTCGACCGCCGAGATCGACGTCACGTCGGGCAACGCGCAGCAGCTCAACAAGTCGCCGACCGTGTCGCTCTCGCTGTCCCAGACGCTGGTGATGGCGCCCGCGACCATCACGCTGTCCGTCAGCGCCTCGGACACCGACGGCACCGTCCAGAAGGTGCAGTTCTACCGCAACGGCGTGAAGATCGGCGAGAAGCTCGCCTCGCCGTTCACCTTCACCGACACGATCGCCGGCGCCGGCCAGACCGCCTACCACGCCGATGCGACCGACAATGTCGGCAACATCGGGACGACGCTCCCCCAGGTGGTCTCGGCGCAGACCCCACCGCCGGTCGTGACGAACGACGCGGACATCTGGCGCCTGATGAACCAGGCCACCTTCGGCGCGTCGCAGCAGGAGGCGGCGAACGTGAAGTCGCTCGGCGTCGCCGGATGGATCAACGCGCAGTTCAACAAGCCGGTCTCGGGCTATCCGTCGAGCCGCTACAACCGGATCCAGCTCAGCGAGACTCCCGATTGCACGACGCGCGACCCGCTCGGCCAGAACTACCCGTCGAACTCGCCGCAGGCGACGTGCGTGCGCGACCACCTGTCGCTCAACATGATGCAGCGCGACCTCTACACGAACGCGGTGTCCGGGGCCGACCAGCTGCGCCAGCGGGTGGCGTGGGCGCTCTCGCAGATCCTGGTGATCTCGGCCGTCGAGCAGGACCTGTCGCGGGCGCACGTGATGGCGCGCTACCAGCAGATCATGTTCGAGGAGGCGTTCGGCAACTTCGAGACGATCCTGAAGCGCATCACGCTGTCGCCGGCGATGGGCAACTGGCTCGACTCGGTCAACAACGACCGGCCGGACGCGCTCAAGGGCCGCGTGCCCAACGAGAACTACGCGCGCGAGATCATGCAGCTGTTCAGCATTGGTCTCGTGGAGCTCAAGAGCGACGGGACGCCGCTCCTGGACGCGCTGGGCCAGGAGATCCCGACCTACGACCAGGACGACATCAAGCAGTTCGCGCGGGTCTTCACCGGCTACACCTACGCGAACCCCGACGGCAGCCCGATCACGAAGAAGAACGGCGTCTACTACGGCGCCGACATGGGCGTGTATCCGGGGACCGCGACGACCGGCCACGACACCGACGCGAAGACGCTGCTCAGCGGCGTCGTGCTGCCGGCGGGCCAGACGCCCGCGCAGGACATCGACGGCGCTGTCCACAACGTATTCATCCATCCGAACACGGGGCCGTTCGTCAGCAAGCAGCTGATCCAGCGGCTCGTGACCGGCAATCCGTCGCCGGGCTACGTGCAGCGCGTGACGCAGGTGTTCAACAACAACGGCGCGGGCGTGCGCGGCGACCTGAAGGCGGTCGTGCGCGCGATCCTGCTCGACAGCGAGGCGCGCGGCCCGGCAAAGGCCGACCCGACCTTCGGCACGCTGCGCGAGCCGGTGTTGATGATCACCGGCCTGGTCCGCGCGCTGAACGGCGTGACCGACGGCGCCGGTCTCGGCGACCGCGCGTCGAACCTCGCGCAGCGCCCGTACTACGCGCCGACGGTGTTCAACTACTTCCAGCCCGACGCGACGGTGCCCGGCACGTCGATCCTCGCCCCCGAGTTCGCGATCTACAACAGCAACTCGGCGGTGGCGCGGACCAACCTCGTCTACCAGCTGGTCAACACGGGCGTGAACCCGGACGGCAACCTGATCAACGCGACCGGCACGCGGCTCAACACGATCCAGTTCGAGCCGTACGCCACCGACGCGGCGATGCTGACCGACAAGGTCTCGGAGATGCTGCTCGGCGGACCGCTGCCCGCGGCGGCGCGCACGGCGGTGATGACTGCCGTCCAGGCGATCGCGCTGTCGGCGACGCCCACGGCGCAGCAAAAGACGGATCGCGCACGCATGGCGGTCTACCTGATCGCGTCGTCGAACCACTACCAGATCCAGCGCTGACCATGAGCACGAACCGCCGTCAATTCCTCGCACGCACGAGCGCGCTCACCGGCGCGGCGATGGCCGGGACCTTCGGCCGGCTGGGCATCCAGTCGGCCAGCGCCCAGGTGGTCTCCGACTACAAGGCGCTGGTGTGCCTGTTCCAGTTCGGGGGGGCCGACAGCAACAACATGATCGTGCCCGACACCGACTACGCGCAGTACGGGCTGGTGCGCACGCCCGCCTCGCAGGTCGCGCTGACGCAGGCGGAGATCCTCAAGTTCACCGCCGCGCGCCAGGGCGGCAAGTCGTACGGGTTCCACCCGAGCCTCGCGCTGCTGAAGGAGCTCTACGACCAGCAGAAGCTCGCGATCGTCGCGAACGCCGGCACGCTGCTCGCGCCGATCACGCTCGCCGACTACAGGGCAGGCAAGAACCGGCCGCCCAACCTGTTCTCGCACTCGGACCAGCAGATGCTGTGGCAGGGTCTCTTGCCCGGCCAGATCGTGCGGAGCGGCTGGGGCGGGCGCCTGGCCGACAAGCTGGTCGCGAAGAACGCGGGGCAGAAGATCCCGACGATGGTGTCGGTCTCCGGCACGCAGATCTTCAACTCGGGACGCGACACCGTCCCGTTCGTCATCCCCGGGTCGGGCGGCGTGCTGCTGTCGGGCCAGGGCGCGGACGCGGTGAGCACGGCCCGCTACAACGCCCTGAAGGCGCTGCTCGGCACCGGCGGCGGGCACCAGCTGTTCGACGGCGCCGCGGCGATCCTCAACGAGTCGCTGACCGCCGCCGAGGCCGCCAACCCCTACCTCACCCCGGCGCTGCCGCAGGTCATCACCGACGCGTTCACGATCAACGGCGCGCTGCTCAACACCGGGCTCGCCAACCAGCTGAAGCAGGTGGCGCGGCTCATCGAGGCGCGCGCGGCGCTCGGCGTCAAGCGCCAGTTCTTCATGGTGAACATCGGCGGCTGGGACACGCACTCGAACATCCTGACGAACCAGAACAACCTGTTCAACCAGATGGGCCCGGCGATGCGCGCGTTCTACAACTACACGGTCGCCGCCGGGATCGCGAACAGCGTGACGACGTTCACGATGTCCGACTTCAACCGCACCTTCATCGGCAACCAGTCGCTCGGCACCGACCACGCGTACGGCGGCAACTACCTCGTGATGGGCGGCGCGGTGAAGGGCGGCGACGTCTACGGCACCTACCCGACGCTCGTGCTGAAGGGCCCGGACGACACGGGCAGCAACGGCGCCTGGCTGCCGACGACCTCGGTCGACCAGATCGGCAACACGCTCGCGACCTGGTTCGGCATGCCATCGGCCGACATCGACTACGCGTTCCCGAACCTCGCGAACTGGTCGGCCGGCACGCGCAACATCGGCTTCATCTGAGTCGGGCGTCCCCGCCGCGTCCCGCCCGCGCCCCCGTCGACGACAGGGGCGGCGGGCGCCGGGCCGGCGTCGACGTCCTGCCTTTCCGCGGTCCTGCGATCCAAGCCCCTCCCGGCTAGCACCCCCCTGCAACGCCGGCGCAGGACCGCACCTTGCACGGCACCTGGCCGGGAAGGTCCGGCCGGTGCCGCGCCCGGGGGTTCCCCTCGACGCGCGCTTCGCGCCTTGCCCCGGCGCCGCGAGCGTTCCGCGATCGCCTGCGCGACTCTCGACGGCTTCGAAGGATGGCGCGAGGCCGGCCCACGGGCGACACGGCCCCTGTCCTTCAGCAGACGCGGCGTTCGGGGGGCTGCCTTCGATCGTGAATCGTGGGCGACGCGCGAACGTCGCGCCGACGCCGCCGCCGGCAAGGGGCTCGTGGTCCTGCCCGTCGTCTGCGGAAGGACGAGTGCGCCACGGTCCGACCACGGCGTTGTTTGACTCCCATCAAGGACAGGCCGGCGCCAAAGGAAGCTCATTGCCTCATTGGGTCGCGAGAGGCGACGGGTGGTCGATCCGGAGGCACAAGGTCCCCGATGGCGTCGAACAAGCTCAGCATCATCGTGGTTTCCGGCGCGCTCGAGCGCCTGCAGATGGCGGCGATGCTCGCGTCCGTGGGCGCGGTGAGCGGCTTCGACGTCTGCGTGTTCCTGTCGATGAACGCGATGCCCTATTTCGTCAAGGGCAGCGACACGCCCGCGCCCCCGGAAGGGGCGTTCGGAAGGTCGATGGCCGGCAAGAAGGTCCCGCCGTTTCGCACGCTGTTCGAGCAGGCGGTGGAGCTGGGCGGCGCGAAGCTGTATCCGTGCTCGATGGCGATGGACGTTCTCGGCGTGGAGCGCGAGGAACTGGAAAGCTACCTCGGCGAGCCGATGGGGCTCACCAAGTTCCTGGACGACGCGCAGGGCGCCCAGGCCTGGACGTTCTGAGCCGCGCGAGTCGGGAAGGAGGGGACATGTCCGAAAAGAAGGTGGTCGACGCCAGGGGCAGCTTCTGTCCCGGCCCGCTGATGGAGCTGATCGGCTGGATCAAGCTCGCGAACGTCGGCGACGAGCTGGAAGTGCTGTCGACCGACAAGGGGTCGGCCAACGACATCCCGGAATGGGTGAAGAAGGTCGGTCACGAGTATCTCGGCACACGCGAGGAAGCGGGTGTCTGGCACATCGCGGTCAGGAAGACCAAGTGACGGCCATCGATCGTCTGCGCACACACGAGGAGGGGCAATGAAGATCCTGATCATCGGCGGCGGCATGGGGGGGACGATCCTGGCCAACAATCTCGCGCGCCGGCTCACGTCGGAGCTCAAGTCCGGCAAGGCCAGGATCACGATGATTACGGCGTCCGACAAGCACATGTACCAGCCCGGGCTCCTGTACCTCGCGTTCGGCCGCGTCACGCCCGACGAGCTGTACAAGGACCAGGCATCGCTCCTCGAGCCCGGCATCACGCTGGTCGTCGATCCGGTCGAGGAGTTCCTGCTCGACGCCAATCGCGTGAAGACCAAGGGCGGGAAGACCTTCGACTACGACGTCCTCGCCATCGCGACCGGGTCGCGTCCCGTGCCCGAGCTCATCCCGGGCCTGGCCGAGCATTCCGAGACGTTCTACACGGAGGAGACGGCGCTCAAGATGTTCCGGACGCTGCAGGCGTTCCAGGGCGGCAAGGTCGTGATCGCGGTGGGGGTCCCGCACAAGTGCCCGATGGCGCCGCTCGAGATCGCGTTCATGCTGCACGACTACTTCAAGGATCGCGGCATCCGCGACAAGGTGGCGATGCACTACACCTACCCGATCGGGCGCGTCCATTCGCTCGAGAACGTCGCCAAGTGGGCGGCGCCCGAGTTCGAGCGGCTCGGCATCACCTACGAGACGCTGTTCAACGTGAAGGAGATCGACGGCAAGGCCAAGGTCGTGAAGAGCGAGGAGGGCGGCGAGACGCCCTTCGACCTCCTGATCTCCATTCCGGCGCACAGGGGCATGGAGGTGATCGAGAAGAACAAGCTCGGCGCGGGCGGATGGATACCGACGAACCGCGCGCATCTCAACATGGAGGGGCGCAAGAACGTGTTCGTGCTGGGCGACACGACCAACATTCCCATCAGCAAGGCCGGCTCGACCGCGCACTTCGAGGCCGAGGCGCTGGGCGAGAACATCGCCGCGATGGTGAAGCTGGGCTCGCCCGTCCGCGAATACGACGGCAAGGTGTTCTGCTTCATCGAGGCGGGGAAGGACCGCGCGACCTACGCGATGTTCGATTACCTCAATCCGCCCGACCCGAAGCCGCCGACCAAGGCCGTGCACTGGTTCAAGATGGCCTACAACAAGCTCTACTGGGTGTCGGCGCGCGGGCTGCTCTGAAGGGGGCGGACATGAGCGGACAATCGGAGGAGTCCCGGGCCGTCGGCATGGAGGTCGAGCGGGTTGTCGCGGCGGCGCGCGACGCGCTGACCGACGAGATGGTGGCGCGCCTCGCGTCGACCGCCGGCGACGCCGTCGAGCTGATGGACCAGGTGAACCGCGCCGGACTGGGGCGTGCGATTCCACCGCTGGCCCAGATGGTCAACGACGGCGACCTCGAGCGGCTGGCGCAGGTCGCGCGGCTCTACCACTCGGCGCAGGACGCGCTGACCGACGAGATGGTGACGCGGCTGAGCCAGGCGGTCGGCGAAGGGCTCTCGCTGCTCGACCAGGTCAACCGCGCGGGGCTCGACCGCGCCATTCCCGCGCTGGCGGAAATGGTGAACAACGGCGACCTCAACCGGCTCGTCAAGCTGGCGCGCGTCTACGGCTCGGCCGAGGATGCATTGACCGACGAGATGGTGGGCCGCCTGACGGAAACCGTCGGCAACGGGCTGTCGCTGCTCGATCGCTTCAGCCGCGGCGGCGCCGAGCACGTCGTGAAGATGCTCGAGGGCCTGCACGAAAGCGGAGCGCTCGAGCGGCTCGCGGCGATGCTGCCGCAGCTCGCCGAACGGCTCGCGACCGTGCAGGAGGTTCTGCAGTCCATCGACGCCGCGGCGGCCGCGAGCCGCGCGTCCCCGCCTTCGGCCGGCGGCGTGGGAGGGCTCTGGCGCCTGATGCGCGATCCCGAAGCGCAGGACACGCTTCGCTTCCTGCTGGCGGTCGGCAAGCAGCTGCGCAAAGGCTGGGGGGCGTCGACCTAGGAGCCTTCACGGCGTCGGGTGACCGGCCGTGCGTCGAAGGGTGGCGCGCGGCAACGACCTGCCTAAGCCTGCTGGGGCCGAGCGCCCGCCACCAGCGTCGACGCGGCGACTTCGAGCGACGCCGGCATCACGGGCTTGGGCAGGAGCAGGAAGCCCGCGTCGCGCACCTCGCGCTCGGCGCTCGCGCCCAGGTCGCCGCTGACGACCAGCGCGGGCACGCGCTCGCCCAGTTCGTCGCGCAGCCGCGCGATGGCGGCGAGCCCGCTTTCGCCGTCGGAGAGCCGCAGGTCGGCGACGATCAGGTCCGGGTAGCGCTCGGCCTCGCCCAGCGCGGCGAGCACGGCTTCCGCGTGCGCGCCACCGGCGATCTGGGCGCCCCACGTCGAGAACAGCGCGCGCACGCCCTCGACCGCGGCGGGATCGTCGTCGATCACCGCGATGCAGGCACCCGCCAGCGACGCCTGCGCCGGCGCGCGGCGCACGCGCAGCGGCGTGGCATCGGAGGCGCGTGACGCGACGATGCCAAACCGCGAGCCGTGCCCCGGCTCGCTCGCGAGCGTCAGCCCGTGGCCGAGCAGCGCGGCGAACCGGCGGACGATCGCCAGCCCGAGCCCCATGCCGGCTGCCCGCGGCTGGTCGCCACGGCGCGGCACCTGGAAGAACTCGTCGAACACGCGCTCGCGGTGCTCGGGCGCGATGCCGACGCCGCTGTCGACCACCTCGATCGCGACGCGCGTGCCGCGCCGCCGCGCGCCGACCACGACGCCGCCGCGACGCGTGTAGCGCAGCGCGTTGGCGACGAGGTTGCGCAGCATGCGCTCGAGCAGCAGCGGATCGGAGTCGACGGCGAGGCGCGTGCGGACGAAGGCCAGCGATAGGCCGCGCGAGGCGGCCTCGACGCCGAACTCGCGCGCGAGCCGATCGAACAGCGGCGAAAGCGGCACGCGCTCGCGCGCGGGATCGAGCGCCCCGGCTTCGAGCCGCGACAGGTCGATCAGCTGCGCGAACTGCGCCTCGAGCGCGACGAGGGCGCCGCGCACGCTCGCGACCAGCGGGGCGAGCTCGCCGTCGCGCGCCCGCTTGCCGAGCGCGGCGACGAACAGGCCGAGCGCATGCAGCGGCTGGCGCAGGTCGTGGCTGGCCGCGGCCAGGAGCTGGCTCTTGCCGCGGTTCGCGGCCTCCGCCGCCGCGCGCGCGTCGACCGCGGCGCGCGTGCGCGCCTTCAGCTCGGCGATCAGGTCGAGGTTGCGGTGCCGCGTCGCGAGCGCGTCGGTGAGGACGTCGTTGAGCCGGTGGCCGAACGCCAGCACGAAGCCCAGGACGACCGTCATCACCAGCGCCGTGAACAGGTGCACCGGACCGCCCTCGGCGCCGACACGTACGATCAGCGGTACCAGCGCGGGCAGCACGAAGCCGTAGAACGAGGGCTTGTAGACCGCGGTCAGGTTGAGGCCGCCCAGCACGACGCCGAACAAGCATACGATCGACAGCGCCTGGTGAGCGGCGGAGGCCGGGAACATCGCCACCGCCGCGGCGCCCCACAGCGCGCCCGCCGTCGCCGAGCCGATCGACCAATAGCGTCCCCAGCGCCGCACCGCCGCCGTCCCCGGGCGTGCGCGGCGCCACGCGCGCACCAGCAGCGCGCGCCACGCCTGGTTCGCGACGACCAGCGCGACGAACGCGGCCATCGTCGCCGGCGCCGCCTCGCCGCCCATCGCCGCGCAGAACAAGCCCGCGCCGAACAGCATCGAGGCGGTCGTGCGCGGCCAGCTCGCGTAGAGCGTCGCGACCTGGTCGGCGCGCGCGCGGGCGAGCGGCGCGGGGAGCGCCAGCGTGCCGGCGCCGTCGGCGTCCATGGTCGGCGTCAGGGCCGCAGCGCGTCGACGTCGACGCCGCGCCGCGCGAGCTCGACGATCGCCTGCGTGCGCGTGTGCACGTTGAGCGCCTTGAGGATCGCGCTGACGTGGACCTTGACGGTGCCCTCGGACAGCGCGAGATCGCGGCAGATGAGCTTGTTCGGCTTGCCCTGCGCGAGCAGCCGCAGCACCTCGGACTGCCGCTGCGTGAAGGCGATCGGCAGGCCGACGGGCCACGGGTCGGCGGGCCGCGAGCGCGGGTCCGAGGCGCTGGCCACCGGGCGGCCGCCACGCAGCGCCGAGCGTACCGCCGCGGCGACCTCGGCCGCGTCGGCCCGCTTCGCCACGTAGCCGCGCGCACCCGCCGCGATCGCGCCGTCGATCGTCGCGCGGTCGTGCGTTGCGGAGAGCACGATGATCGGCAGGCGCGGCCGGTCGCGCCGGAGCTCGACCAGGAACGCGAGGCCGCGCGTGCCGGGCAGCGCGAGGTCGAGCAGCACCGCGTCGCAATCGGCGTGAAGCGCGAGCACGCGCAGTGCGTCGTCGCGCGATCGCGCGGTGAGGAGCGTCCAGCGCGGCTCCGCGATCGCGACGTAGCGTTCGAGCGCCTCGAGGATCAGCGGGTGGTCGTCGACGACGAGGATCTTCATCGGAATCTCCGGCGGATGCGCGCGGTGGAGCACGCGAGCCGGACTCTAGGTTCCGCTCGCCGCAGGCGCACCTGTCAGTTTTGACAGGGGTGCGCGACGCCGCCCCGAGGGCGCGCGCGCCGATTCGCGTGACACTTCAACCGGTTGGCACCAGGGCTTCGTGCCCTCGCGCACGAGCGCGGATCGTCCGTCGACCTACGACGAACGGACGAGCCCACCCGCAGAGGATCGACGCTCGCGTTCATTCCCCCGGCTCACCGCACCCGGGATGGCGCTCAGGACGACGACCGGACCCCGGCGCCTCGACGCGCCCCCGCGCGGCCATTGATCGCGCGCCCGACTCGCGGCATGCTTCGCCGTATCGTCAGGGCTACCGGAAACGAGGGAACAATGCGCAAGCGCTGGCTGCCGGGAATCGTCGTCGCGTGCTGGTGCGCGATGGTGAACGCACAGGTCCCCGTGCCCGGTACGCCGGTGACCGCGGTCGAGTACTTCCACGCCGGGTTCGGGCACTACTTCGTCACCGCGCAGGCGGACGAGATCGCGGGCCTCGATGCGGGGCTGATCAGCGGCTGGACGCGCACGGGCCAGACGTTCGATGCGTGGGCCTCGGGCAGCGGGCTCGCCGACGTGTGCCGCTTCTTCACGACGGCTTTCGCGCCGAAGAGCTCCCACTTCTACACGGCGCGGGCCGCCGAATGCGAACTGGTGAAGCAGAACCCGGTGTGGCAGTACGAGAAGATCGCCTTCAAGGTCGCGTTGCCCGCCCCCGACGGCAGCTGCCCGGTCGGCGTTCCGCTGTACCGTCTCTTCAACAGCGGCCTCACGGGTGCGCCCAACCACCGGTACACGACGAGCCTCGCGATCCGCGCGCAGATGCTCGCCGCCGGCTTCGTCGCCGAGGACGACAACACGGTGTGCGTCGCGTCGGGCAACGCGCCGCCCACGCGCACGTCGGCCGAGGGCCTCTGGATAGGCTCGACGCCCGGCGGGCGCGCCGTCGTCGTCGTCGTGCTCGACGACGGCACGTTCGCAGCGATCTACACGGTGCCGCAGACGTCGGTCGCGGTGGCCGGCGTCATCCAGGGGTCGAGCACCGCCGACGGCGCTGCCTTCGCATCGTCGGATGGGAAGGACTTCGGCTTCGTGACGCAGTCGGTCGGACCGGGCGCAGTCTCCGCCACCTACGTCCCGATGGGCTCGATGTCGGGCGTGCTGGCGCCCTCGACGGGCGGCGAGTCGTTCACCGCCACCTACAATCCCGGCTACGACCATCCGGCGAGCCTCGCCGAAGCCGCGGGCGAGTACTCGGTGGCGCTGGTGATGACGACGCACGGCATCGAGCCCAGCACGCTGACCATCTCGGCCGCGGGCGCGATCGCCGGGACCGGGGCGAGCGGCTGCACGTTCACCGGCACGGCGACGCCGCGCGGCAGCGTGAACCTGTTCGACGTGTCGTTCACGTTCGGCGGCGGAGCGTGCCTGCTCGGGATGGCGACGATCGTCGGCGTCGCCTACTACGAGCCCACGATCAGGCAGTTCGCGGCCGTCGCGCCGACCGCGACCCGCAGCGACCTGATGATGATCGGCGGATTCAAGCCGGTGCCGTAGCCGTCTCGCCGGCCCGGTCGCCCCTGCATCGGCGGCGCGGGGCCTGGCGTCGTCGCCTCGACGAGCGAACGTGCGCCGTTGCGCATGGTGTCGTGCGCACGACGCGCTTGCCGGAATGCGCCTACATCGCCTCGGCCCCGCCACCGATGCCGCGCGAAACGCCGGCGCGCGACACTCCTTCGTCCGCGCCGCCTGCGCAGTCGGGCGACGCTTCCACCCGAAGGAGAACAACCATGGCGAACATGAGCAAAGACACCGCGCGCGAGCGCGCCAATCTCGATCCCATCACCGGCGCGCCGGGCTCGCATCCTGTCGGCACCGGCCTCGGTGCGGCGGGCGGGGCAGCGGCGGGCGCGGCGGTCGGCGCAGCGGCCGGCCCGGTGGGCGCGGTCGTCGGCGCGGTCGTCGGCGGCGTGGCCGGCGGCCTTGCCGGCAAGGGCGTCGCGGAAATGATCGACCCGACCGTCGAGGGGACGTACTGGCGCGAGAACTTCGCGAGCCGGCCCTACGCGTCGGGCGCGGCGTACGACGACTTCGAGCCGGCGTACCGCTACGGCTGGGAGACCTATCCCCAGTTCGCGGGCACGCCGTTCGAGGAAGCCGAGCCGCAACTCCGCTCGCAGTGGGACTACCGCCGCGGCGACTCGGACCTGTCGTGGGACCGTGCGCGCCTCGCCGCGAAGGACTCGTGGCAGCGGCTGTCCGACAACATCGAGCGGGCGATCCCCGGCGATTCGGACCGCGACGGGAAGTAAACGCGGCTACCGGGAGCGACGAAGCGGCCGCGCTTGCGCGGCCGTTTCTTCGTCGATGCCGCGCAGCGCGCGGCTCGCTAGAATGGGCCCATGGACAAGCGGGCGCTCGGACGTTCGGGGTTGACGGTCGCGCCGCTGGCGCTGGGCGGCAACGTCTTCGGATGGACCGCGGACGAGCGCACGTCGTTCGCCGTGCTCGATGCCTTCGTCGCCGGAGGCTTCTCGCTGATCGACACCGCGAACTCGTATTCGCGCTGGGTCGCCGGCCACCAGGGCGGCGAGTCGGAGACCGTGATCGGGAACTGGATCGCGCGGCGCGGGCGCCACGACGACGTGGTCATCGCGACGAAAGTCGGCTCCGACATGGGGCTGGGTCGCAAGTGCCTGCGCCGCGACCACATCGTCGCCGAGGCCGAGCACTCGCTGCGCCGCCTGCGCGTCTGGCGCATCGACCTCTACCAGTCGCACTGGGACGACCCCGACACGCCGCTCGACGAGACGCTGGAGGCCTACGACAGGCTGATCCGGCAGGGCAAGGTGAAGGCGATCGGCGCATCCAACCTGGACGCGAAGCGCCTGGCCGAGGCGCTCGCGACCAGCCGCGCGCACGGTTTGCCGCGCTACGAGACGCTGCAGCCGCACTACAACCTCGTCGTGCGCCACGAGTTCGAAGGCGCACTGCAGCGGCTGTGCGTCGACGAGGGCCTCGGCGTGATTCCCTACTACTCGCTGGCCGCAGGCTTCCTCACCGGGAAGTACCGCAGCGAGGCGGACCTCGGGAAGAGCCCGCGCGGGGCCGGCGTGAAGAAGTACCTCGATGCGCGCGGGATGGCGATCCTTGGCGCGCTCGACGCCGTGGCCGGACGGCTGCAGTCGTCGCCGGCGCATGTCGCGCTCGCCTGGCTCATGAGGCAGCCGGGCGTCACGGCGCCGATCGCGAGCGCGACCTCGGTTGCGCAGGTCGAGGAGCTGATGGGCGCCGCGCGCCTGAACCTCGATGGCGAGGCGCTGCGCTTGCTCGACCACGCGAGCGCGCCGGCCCGCTGACCCGCCGCCGCGCGCGCCGTCGCCTATTCGTGCCGCAGCGCGTCGATCGGCGCGAGGGACGCGGCCTTGCGCGCCGGGTAGAAGCCGAAGAACACGCCCACCGCCGCGGCGAAACCGAACGCGAGCAGCACAGCGCCGGCGCCCATCTCGGTGCGCCAGCCGGCGAACTCGCCGACCGCGACCGACGTGATCGCGCCCAGCAGGATGCCGACCAGCCCGCCGATCAGCGAGAGCGTGACCGCTTCGACCAGGAATTGCGTAAGGATGTCGCGGCCGCGCGCGCCGACGGCCATGCGCAGCCCGATCTCGCGCGTGCGCTCGGTGACCGACACCAGCATGATGTTCATGATGCCGATGCCGCCGACCAGCAGCGACACCGACGCGATCGCGGCGAGCAGGACCGTCAGCACCTTCGAGCTCGCTTCCTGCGCCGAGAGCACCTCGGAGAGGTTGCGCACGAAGAAGTCGTCCTCCTGGTTCGCCTGGAGCCGGTGTCGCTGGCGCAGGAGATCGCGCATCAGCTGCTCGGCGTGGGCGACGTCGGCGCCCTGGCGAACCTTCACGGTGATCGACTGGACGTTGCGCGCCTTCACCTGCTGGCCGCCCAGCACGCGCTTGCGAGCGGTCGCGATCGGGATCAGCACGACGTCGTCCTGGTCCTGGCCGATCATGCTCTGGCCCTTGCGCGCGAGGAGGCCGACGACCTCGTGCGGGACGTTGCGGATGCGGATCGTCTCGCCGACCGGATCGGACTCGCCGAAGAGCGTCCGCGCCACGGTCTGCCCGATGAGCACGACCTTCGCCGCGGCGTCGGCCTCGGCTTCGGTGAACTCGCGGCCGGATTCCAGCGTCCACTCGCGCGCCACCAGGTAGTCGGTCGTCACGCCCAGGATCTGCGTCGACCAGTTGTTGTTGCCGAACACGACCTGGCCGCCGCCGCGCAGCTGCGGCGCGGCGACCTCGATCTCGGGGATGTCGCGCGGTAGCGCC
>DASTCK010000359.1:0-3983 GCA_035711225.1 Casimicrobiaceae bacterium | reverse complement strand
GGGCGGCAAGCGGCTCGGCGAGATCGAGTACGAGGACTTTCTCGCGGGCGGCGATCCCGACGACGCCGGGTCGCCGCCCTCCGACGAGTGGGAAGCGATCTCGCTCAACTACACCTCGGGCACGACCGGCAACCCCAAGGGCGTGGTCTACCACCACCGCGGGGCCTACCTCAACGCCATCAGCAACATCGTCGACTGGTCGATGCCGAGGCACTCGGTCTACCTGTGGACGCTGCCGATGTTCCACTGCAACGGCTGGTGCTTCCCGTGGACGATGGCGGCGAACGCCGGCACCAACGTGTGCCTGCGGCGCGTCGAGGCGAAGGCGATGCTCGACGCGATCCGCGCGCACCGCGTGACGCACTACTGCGGGGCGCCGATCGTGCACTCGATGCTGATCAACGCGCCCGACGAGTTGCGTCGCGGCATCGACCACCGCGTCGCCGGCCTGGTCGCCGCCGCGGCGCCGCCGGCCGCGATGATCGAGGGGATGGAGCGCATCGGGTTCGACATCACGCACGTCTACGGCCTCACCGAGACCTACGGCCCGGCGTCGGTGTGCGCGAAGCACGGCGACTGGGCGGCGCTCGACATCGGCGCGCGCACCGAGCGCAACGGCCGCCAGGGCGTGCGCTACACGCTCGAGGAAGGCATGACCGTGATGGACCCGGAGACGATGACGCCGGTGGCGCGCGACGGCGAAACGATGGGCGAGATCATGTTCCGCGGAAACATCACGATGAAGGGCTATCTCAAGAACCCGAAGGCGACCGCCGAGGCGTTCGCAGGCGGCTGGTTCCATACCGGCGACCTCGCGGTGATGCAGCCGGACGGCTACGTTAAGATCAGGGATCGCAGCAAGGACGTCATCATCTCGGGCGGCGAGAACATCAGCTCGCTCGAGGTCGAGGACGCGCTCTACCGCCACCCCGCGGTGCTCGCCGCCGCGGTCGTCGCGCAGCCCGACGCCAGGTGGGGCGAGACGCCGCGCGCCTTCGTCGAGCTCAAGCCGGGTTCCGCCGTGACGCCCGAGGAGCTGAACGCGCACTGCCGGTCGCTGCTCGCGGGCTTCAAGGTCCCGAAAGGCTACGTCTTCGGCGAGCTGCCGAAGACGTCGACCGGCAAGATCCAGAAGTTCGTGCTGCGCGAGCGCGCACGGTCGAGCTCCGCCATCGAATAGCCCACGCGAGGAGGATGCCGTGAACGCCCCCGCCACCCCCGAGCAGGTCGCCGGGCCCGCGCTGGTCGTCGCCGTCGACGCCGGCATCGCGCGGCTCACGATGAACCGGCCGAAGCAGTACAACGCGATCTCCCGCGAGATGATCGACGCGATGCAGGACGCCCTCGACGCGATCGCGCGCGATCGCGCGGTCCGTGCCGTCGTCATCGCAGGCAATGGGCCCGCGTTCTCGGGCGGCCACGACCTCAAGGAAATGATGGGGTGCCGCACCGAGGCGTTCATCGGGGGCCTGTTCGACGCCTGCAGCCGCGTGATGCTGACGATGGCTGCGCTGCCGCAGCCGGTGGTCGCGCGCGTGCACGGTACGGCGACGGCGGCCGGGTGCCAGCTCGTCGCCGCCTGCGACCTCGCGGTTGCGTCGAGCGAGGCGCGCTTCGCGACGTCGGGCATCAACTTCGGGCTGTTCTGCGCGACGCCGGGCGTGCCCGTGTCGCGCAACGTGTCGCGCAAGCGCGCGTTCGAGATGCTGTTCACCGGCGAGTTCATCGACGCCTCGACGGCGCTCGACTGGGGACTCGTCAACAGCGTCGTGGCGCCCGCCGAGATCGATGCCGAGCTCGACCGCCTGATCGGCATGATCGTCAGCAAGCCGCGCGACGTGATCGCAGCGGGGAAGGCGCTGTTCTACGAGCAGCTCGAGGCGCGGCTCGCGCAGGCCTACGGCCTCGCCGGCAAGGCGATCACGCGCAACATGCTGGGCCCCGACGCCGCCGAGGGCGTCGGCGCGTTCATCGAGAAGCGCAAGCCGAACTGGGACTGAGGGCCGCGGCGGTGGCGCCGCTTCAGTCGGCCGCCCCCAACCTCCGCTGCGCCTCGTCCTCGGTCTCGTACACGTGCGCGTCGAGCGCGCGGCGCGAAAGCTCGCTGCCGAGCAGGTGGCGCATCAGGCCGCTGTGCGCGTAGCGCGTCACGTTGACGTAGTAGCGCTCGGCGACGTACTTGACCGCGTCCATGTAGGCCGGCATCACGTCGTCGTCGACGCGGAAGCCGTCGTAGTTGACGATGGCGTTGACGCGGTGACCGAGCGGCGCCAGCAGCTTGTCCACCGACGCCACGATGCGCTGGATGTCCGCCTCGCTGCGCACGCGCATCCCCGCGTAGTTCATGAAGACCGTGTTGGTCGTGTCGTCGTAGGTGAGCCGGTCGTCGATCCGCACGTCCAGCAGGCGCTCGCGGAGCTTCAGCGGCGACGGTGCGAACAGCGCCGGGTCCATCGGGCGCGGGCCGTCGATCGGCGGGACGAAGGGCAGGTGCGCGAGCACGTCGCGCTCGAGGTCGACGCCGGGCGCCACCTCGGTCAGCACGATGCCGCGCGGGCCCAGCCGGAACACGGAGCGCTCGGTGACGAACAGCACCGCGCGCCCCTGCGAGGCGGCGAGCTCGCCGTTGAAGGTCACCTGCAGGACGCGGTCCACGAACTTGCGGTGACGGCCCTCCTGCAGGATCGCGAGGCGGCCGTCCTCGACGGCGGCGCGGAAGCCGCCGGCCAGGAAGGTGCCGACGAAGACGACCTTGCGGCTGTGCTGAGCGATGTTGATGAACCCGCCGCAGCCGGGCCGGCGGTCGCCGAAGCGGCTGGCGTTCACGTTGCCGCGCGCGTCGCACTCGCCGAACCCGAGGAACGCCGTGTCGATGCCGCCGCCGTCGATGAAGTCGAACTCCGAGCCGTGGTCGATGACCGCCTGATAGTTCACCGCCGCGCCGAAATCGAGGCCGCCCATCGGGACGCCGCCGATGACGCCCGGATCGACGGTGAGCGTCAGGAGGTCCTGGATGCCCTCCTCGCCGGCGACGCGGCCGACGCCGTCGGGGATCCCGATGCCGAGGTTGATCACGGTGTTCGCCGCGAGCTCGAGCGCCGCGCGCCGCGCGATCACCTTGCGATCGTCGAGCGGCAGCGGGGCGAGCGTCGCGAGCGGCACGCGCACCTCGCCGGAGAACGCCGGGTTGTACGCGGTGCCGTAGGTGTGCATGTGGTTCTCGGGCTTCGCCTGCACGACGGCGTCGACCAGGATGCCGGGCACCTCGACGCGCCGCGCGTCGAGCGACCCCTCGATGCCGACGCGCTCGACCTGGCAGAGCGTCACGCCGCGGGAGTTGCGCGCCGCGATCGCGAGCGCGAGGTTCTCGAGCGTCAGCGTTTCGCGCTCCATCGTCACGTTGCCATCGGGGTCGGCCGTCGTGCCGCGGATCAGCGCCACGTTGATCGGCAGCGCCTTGAACAACAGGTAGTCCTGCCCGTCGACGGCGACCAGGCGCACGAGCGGCTCCGCCGTGGCCGCGTTCATGCGCCCGCCTTCCTGGCGCGGGTCGACGAAGGTGCCGAGGCCCACGCGCGTCAGCGTGCCCGGGCGTCCTGCCGCGATGTCGCGGTAGAGGTGCGTGATGACCCCCTCCGGGAAATTGTAGGCCTCGACACGGCCGCTCGCGATCAGCTGCTCGAGCTTGGGCATCAGGCCGAAATGCCCGCCGATGACGCGCCGCACGAGCCCCTCGTGCGCCAGGCGATTGAGCCCGCGCTCGCCGCCGTCGCCCTGGCCGCCCGCGAACATTAGCGTGAGGCCGCGCGGATGCCCGGTCGCTAGGAAGCGCCGCTCGAGCGCGACGAAGAGTTCCTCGGGCGTGCCGTTGCCTCCGTAGCCGGTGCTCGCGACGACATCGCCGTCGCGGACGACCGCGACCGCGTCGTCGGCGTCGATCACCTTCTTGAGGCGCATGGACGGTCCCGTATCGGGCTGGACGG
>DASTCK010000358.1:0-4850 GCA_035711225.1 Casimicrobiaceae bacterium | reverse complement strand
CCGTGCGGCTGCGCCAGGTGCGCACCGGCGAGCGCGTCGGCAGCGGCGCGATCGAGATCCTCGCCGGGTTGTCGGCGGGCGAGACGATCGCGGCGAACCCGGTCGCGGCAGGCATGCGCACGGCGGCGAGGTAGCGCGGTGCGCCATTCCGCCTCGCTCGGCGTTTCGGGGCGCCTCGCGCGCTTCTTCCTCGGCTCGCGCCTGACGCCGCTGCTGGCGATCGTGATCGTGATCGCCGGGGTGTTCGCGGTCGTCGTGACGCCGCGCGAGGAGGAGCCGCAGATCGACGTGACGATGGCGAACGTCCTGGTGCCGTTCCCGGGCGCCTCGGCCGCCGACGTCGAGCGGCTGGTGGCGATCCCGGCCGAGCAGGTGCTTTCCGGCATGCGCGGCGTCGAGCACGTCTGGTCGGTCTCGTCGCCGGGGGGCGCCATCGTCACCGTCCAGTTCTTCGTCGGCGTCAAGCGCGACGAGGCCGTGGTGCGCCTCCACGACACGGTACTGTCGCACCGCGACTGGCTGCCGCCGGAGCTCGGCGTCGGCGACCCGATCGTGAAGGCGAAGGGGATCGACGACGTGCCGATCGTCGCCGTCACGCTGCACGCAGAGGACGTGCGCAGCGGCGCGGGCGATCTGGAGCGCGTCGCCCACGCGATCGAGGCGGAACTGAAGCGCGTTCCCGGCACTCGGGACGTGCGCACGATCGGGTCGCCGGGGCGCGAGGTCCGCGTCGAGCTCGATGCCGCGCGGCTGTCGGCGCACGACGTCGACGTGCCGGCCGTGCGCGGCGCGCTTCAGGCGGCCAACGCGGCGCTCGCGGCCGGCGACCTCGTGCGCGGCAACGCGACCGTGCGCGTCGATGCCGGCGGCTTCCTCGCATCGGCAAACGATGTCCGCGACCTGGTCGTCGCGGTGCGCAACGGCCGGCCCGTCTACCTGGCGGACGTCGCGGACGTCGTCGACGGGCCTCCGCCGTCGGGCGCCCGAGCCTGGCACATCCCCGGCAAGGCCGGCGGCGGCGACCCCGCGGAGGTGGGCGTCGCGCAGCCGGCCGTCACGCTCCAGGTCACGAAGAAGGCGGGCGAGAACGCCGTCGACGTCGCCGCGCGCGTCGAGCGGCGCCTGGACGAGCTTCGCGACGCGATCGTGCCGGAGGGCGTCGCGGCGACGATCACGCGCGACTACGGCCGAACCGCCGACGACAAGGCGAAGCTCCTGATCGGCAAGCTCCTGTTCGCGACGCTGTCGGTGGTCGCGCTCGTGTTCGTTGCGCTGGGGCGCCGCGAGGCCGCGGTCGTGGGCATCGCAGTGATGCTGACGCTCGCCGCGACGCTGTTCGCCTCGTGGGCCTGGGGCTTCACGCTCAACCGCGTGAGCCTGTTCGCGTTGATCTTCTCGATCGGCATCCTCGTCGACGACGCGATCGTCGTCGTCGAGAACGTCCATCGCCGGCGTGCGCTCGCGCCGGAGGCCCCGCTCGCGGACCTGATCCCCGCGGCTGTCGACGAGGTCGGCGGGCCGACGATCCTCGCGACGCTCACCGTCATCGCCGCGCTGCTTCCGATGGCGTTCGTGAGCGGCCTCATGGGGCCGTACATGAGCCCGATCCCGATCAACGCGAGCATGGGGATGCTGATCTCGCTCGTCGTCGCGTTCTCGATCACGCCGTGGCTTGCGCTGAAGCTCGCGCCGAAGCGGACGGACGCCGGACACGGCCCCGGCCGGCTCGACCGCGCGCTCGCCACCGGCTTCGCGCGGCTGCTCGCGCCGTTCGTCGAGCCCGCCGGCGGCGCCCGGCGGCGCGCGTGGCTGGGCGTCGGCATCGCGGTCGCGATCGCCGTCGCGGTCTCGCTCGCGGCGCTGCAATGGGTCGTCCTCAAGATGCTGCCGTTCGACAACAAGAGCGAGTTCCAGGTCGTCGTCGACATGCCGGCCGGGACGCCGGTCGAGGCGACCGCCGGCGCGCTCTCCGAGCTGGGCGCGCACCTCGCGCTGCTCGACGAGGTGACCGACGTCCAGGCCTACGCGGGGACCGCCTCGCCGATCAACTTCAACGGGCTCCTTCGCCAGTACGACCTGCGCGCGCTCCCCGAGCAGGGCGACCTGCAGGTGAACCTGGTCGATCGCCACCAGCGGTCGCGCCAGAGCCATGCGATCGCGCTTGCGGTGCGCCCGGCGCTCGAGGCGATCGGCGCACGGCATCGCGCGAAGGTCAAGGTCGTCGAGGTGCCGCCGGGGCCGCCGGTGCTCTCGCCGATCGTCGCCGAGATCTACGGTCCCGACGAGGCGGGGCGCCATGCCTTCGCCAAGGCGGTGCGCGAGGTGTTCGCGCGCACCCCCCACGTCGTGGGCGTCGACGATTCGATCGAGGACCCCGCGCCGCGGCTGGTCGTGCGCATCGACCAGCGCAAGGCCGCGCTCGCGGGCATCGCCCCGGCCGACGCCGTGGCGACGCTGCGCGCCGCGCTTTCCGGCGAGAACGCGACGGCGCTGTTCGACGGCCAGTCGAAGTTCGAGGTGCCGGTGCGCCTCACGCTCGCGCCGGAACGGCAGGCGCGCCTCGAGTCGGCGCTCGCGCTGACGGTGCGGGGGTCGGGCGGCAACGCGGTGGCGCTCTCGGAGATCGTCCGCGTCGAGTCGTCGCTCCGCGAGACCACGCGCTATCGCAAGGACCTCCTGCCGGTCACCTACGTGATCGGCGACGTCGCCGGCGGCGCCGACAGCCCGCTCTACGGGATGTTCGCGATGCGCGGCGCGCTCGCGGAGGTCGCGGCGCCGCACGGCGGGCCGGTCGACGAGCGCTTCGTGACGCCGCCGTCCGACCCGTGGCGCGCGTGGTCGCTCAAGTGGGACGGCGAGTGGCAGGTCACCTACGAGACGTTCCGCGACATGGGGCTCGCCTACGCGGTCGGGCTCGTGCTGATCTACCTGCTCGCGGTCGCGCAGTTCGGCTCGTACGTGACGCCGCTCGTCATCATGGCGCCGATCCCGCTCACGCTCATCGGCGTGATGCCGGGGCACGCGCTGCTCGGCAAGCCGTTCACCGCGACGTCGATGATCGGCATGATCGCGCTCGCCGGCATCATCGTGCGCAACTCGATCCTGCTCGTCGATTTCGCGATGTCCGAGGTCGCGCGCGGCGAGCCGCTCGCTCGCGCCGTGGTCGCCGCGGCCGCGGCGCGCGCCAAGCCGATCGCGCTGACGGCGCTGGCCGCGATGGCCGGCGCGACGTTCATCCTCGACGACCCGATCTTCAACGGGCTCGCGATCTCGCTCGTCTTCGGGATCCTCGTGTCGACGCTGCTCACGCTCGTCGTCATCCCGGTTCTGTACTACGCCGTCCACCGCCGGGCCGACGATCGCGGCACGGCCGCCGCCATCCCCCCGCAAGGAGCGACACCGTGACCACCGAACGCATCGTCCGCATCGCCGCGGGCCTCTTCGTCCTCGTGTCGCTCGCGCTCGGCGCGAGCGCGAGCCCGTTCTTCGTCAGCGCGCACTGGCTCTGGTTCACCGCGTTCGTCGGCGCGAACCTGCTGCTGAGCGGAATCACGCGCTTCTGCCTGCTCGAGGCGATCCTGGTTCGCCTGGGCGTACGCAAGGGCCCGGTCTACGGCTGACGCCACGCGCAGCACCACCGGGTGCGGCGCGTGTGCGAGGATGGCGGAGGGCGTCGCGCCGCGCACCGTCCTCGCCGCATGGATCCGTCCTCCCTCACGCTCCCCGGAGCGGTTGCGCTCGGCGCGTGGCTGGTGGCCGCGCCGATCCTCGGCATCGCGCTCGCGCGGACACGCTGGCGGGACGCCTCCGGCGGGCCGGCGGCGCGCGTGTGGCCGGCCGCGCTCGCCGCGCTGGTCGTGCTCTGGACGCTGCGCGGCCACGCCGCACCTCCCTTCGCGTTCCACCTCTACGGGATCGCCGCGCTCACGCTCCTGACCGGTCCGTCGCTGGCGCTCGTCGGCGGCGCCGCCGTCGTCGCGTGCACCTTCGCGCTGGGCGGCACGCCGTGGGCGAACGCCGCGGCGACGTGGCTCGTCGCCGTGGCCGCGCCGGTCGCGGTGATCGTGGCGGTGCTGCGCGCGGTCGAGCGGATGCTGCCCGCCAACTTCTTCGTCTACGTGTTCGCCGTCGCGTTCTTCGGCGCCGGGCTCTCGTACGTCGCGGCCGGTGCGGCGGGTCTCGCCCTGATGGTCGCCTGCTCCGACGTGACGGCATCGCTCGCCTTCGGCGAGTACCTGCTGCTCGTGATCACGCTGGCGTTCGGCGAGGCGATCCTGAGCGGCATGGCGCTCACGCTCGCCGCCGTGTACCGTCCCGCATGGGTGGCGACGTTCGACGCGTCGCGCTACTTCGCGCGGTGAGGTGCCGTCGCGTCAGCCCGACGTTCCCTCGCGCGCGGCCTTCTCGCCCCCCAGCCATCTCGCCGCCTTGACGAGCGAGCGGCTCTCGAGCGTGCGCAGCCGCGCCGCGAGCTCGTCGTGGCGCGCCTGCAGGGTCGCGACCTCGGCGGTGCGCAGCTCGAGCTGCTCCTCGAGCCCCGCCGAGCGGATTGCCGCCTCGGTGATCGCATCGGCCATCCGGTCGGCCTCCTCGGACAGCGCGGTGATCCGGGTGTCGCGCTCCTCGATCGCCGAGCGGAGCTCGCCGGTCGCGCGGTGCAGCGTCGACTCGCGCTCGATCGAGCGCTGGTCGTGCTCGCGCTTCGCGTGCTCGAGCGCGCGGACCGCCTCGTCGCGCTCGCGGCGCAGCGTGTCCCGCTCGCGCAGGAGGTCCGCCTCGCGCACGCGCAGCGCGTCGGCCTCCGACGCGACGCGGGCGCAGAGGTCCTCGCGCGCGGCGAGCGCCGCGCG
>DASTCK010000357.1:0-2622 GCA_035711225.1 Casimicrobiaceae bacterium | reverse complement strand
CCCAAATCGAGTTCTTCGGCGAGCTCGCGCCGTTCGATCGCTACCTGTTTCTCGGCCTCGCCGTCGGCGAAGGCTACGGCGGCCTCGAGCACCGCGCGAGCACGTCGCTCGTCGCGGCGCGCCGCGACCTGCCGGCGCCCGGGATGGGCAAGCCGGCCGACGACTACGTCGGCTTCCTCGGCCTCGCGAGCCACGAGTATTTCCACAGCTGGAACGTGAAGCGCATCAAGCCGGCGGCGTTCATCCCCTACGACCTCGCGCGCGAGGCGTACACGCGCCAGCTCTGGGCGTTCGAGGGGATCACGTCGTACTACGACGACCTGGCGCTGCTGAAGAGCGGCGTCGTCGACGTCGAGCGCTGGCTCGAGCTCGTCGGCCGCACCGCGACGACCGTTCTGCGCACGCCCGGGCGCGCGCTGCAGAGCCTCGCCGACGCGAGCTTCGACGCGTGGATCAAGCACTACCGGCCCGACGAGAACACGCCCAACGCGAGCATCAGCTACTACGCGAAGGGCGCGCTGGTCGCGCTGGCGCTCGACCTGACGCTGCGCAACCACGGCAGCTCGCTCGATGCGCTGATGCGCGAGCTGTGGCGGCGCCACGGCCAGACGGGCATCGGCGTGCCGGAAGACGGGCTGCGCGCGATCGCGGAAGCGCTCGCCGGCCGCGATCTCGCGACGTTCTTCGACGCGTATGTCGAGGGCACCGACGAGCTCCCGCTCGCGCAGCTCCTCGCGACCCATGGCGTCGCGCTCGGGCTCCGCCCCACGCAGGGCGTGAAGGATCGCGGCGGCAAGCGGGCCAACGGCGACCTGCCGCGCGTGACGCTCGGCGCCACCGTCGGCCCCGATCTCAAGCTCCAGCATGTCCACCTCGGTGGCGCGGCCGAGCGGGCGGGCCTCGCGGCCGGCGACGCGCTGGTCGCGCTCGACGGGCTCAAGGCCACCGCCGACCGCCTCGATGCCTATGCCCGCGACGCGCAGCCGGGCGACCGCATCGCCGTGCACGCGTTCCGGCGCGACGAATTGATCGAGGCGACGCTCGTGCTGGACGCCGCGCCCGACGACACCGCGTTCCTCTCGCTCGACGCGGACGCCTCGCCGCAGGCGGCGGCGTTGCGGGAGCGATGGCTCGCATGAGCGCGTCGCGGCGCCTGATCGCGATGCTGATGGCGACGCTCGCGCCGCTGACGATGGCGGCGGCGCCGCCGCCCGAGACGCCGGTCGACGCCGTCGTCGAGTCGTACCACGGCGAGTTCGCGGCCGATCCGTACCGCTGGCTGGAGGACACGGCCTCCCCGGGCACGCGCGCGTGGTTCGAGGCGCAGAACGCCTATGCGCGCGGCATGCTCGACGCGCTGCCCGGCCGCGCGGCGCTTCGCAGCGAGGTCGCGACGCTGCTCTCCGCGAGCGCCGACGTCCGGGACGTGCGTCGCGCAAGCGAGCGCGCGTTCCTGCTGAAGCGCGAGCCCGGGGCGCCGTCGTACAAGCTCATGATGCGGCAGGGTCTCGACGGCCCCGAGCGTGTCGTGCTCGATCCCGCGCGCTTTCGCACGCCGGACGAGGCCGCGGCGATCGACTACTACGCGCCCGCGCCCAACGGCCGCCTCGTCGCCGCGGCCGTGTCGCTCGGCGGCAGCGAGGCCGCGACGATCCACGTGATCGACGTCGAGAGCGGCGCCGAGGTCGGCGCGCCGATCCCGCGCGCGGATTTCGGATCGGCCTCGTGGCGCTTCGACTCGGCGGTGCTCTACTACCGCCAGGGTCGCGACCTGCCGCCCGACGCGGACCCGGCGGACAAGTACCGCGACAGCGTGGCGCGCATGCGCGAGTTCCGCGACGGGGTGCCCGGCGCCGACGTCGTCGTGATGGGGCGCACCGTCGGCCACGGCCTGCCGATCGGGCCGGACGACACGCCCGAGGTCGTCGTCTCGCCGGTATCGTCGTGGGCGCTCGGCATCGTCCACCACGGGGTCGCGCGGGAGCTCACCGAGTTCGCCGTGCCGCTCACGGCGCTACGCGGGCCCGACACGCCGTGGCGCAAGGTCGTCGACCGCTCGCAGCTCGTCGAGCGCGTCGACCTGCGCGGCGAGTGGCTGTACCTGCGCACCGGTGAAGGGGCGCCGCGCTTCAAGCTCGTGCGCTGGCCGCTCAGATCCCCCGGGGCCTACCGCGTCGACGCCGCCGAGGTCGTGCAGGCCGAGGGCGCGGCGATCCTGTCGGGCTTCGCGGTCGCGAAGGACGCGCTCTACCTGCACTTCCGCGACGCCGGCGTCGCGCGGATGACGCGTCTCGAGTTCAACGTGAAGTCCGTCGCGCCGCCGCCCGCGCGGCGCGCGAAGGGCAAGGCGCCGCCGGCCGCGCTGCCCAAGCCCGCCGGCGTCGCGCGCGCGACCGCGATCGCGTTACCGTTCGCAGGCTCGCTGTCCGACCTGGTCGTCGACCCGCTGCATGCCGGCGCGCTCGTGCGGCTCGCGGGCTGGACCGAGCCGCCCGGCTACTTCGCAGTCGCGCCGGTCAGCGGCGCGGTGACGCGCACCGGGCTCCTGCCCCGCTCGTCGGTCGCGTACGCCGGCGTCGCCGTCACGCGCACCGAGGTCGCGAGCCACGACGGCACGCGCGT
>DASTCK010000356.1:0-19962 GCA_035711225.1 Casimicrobiaceae bacterium | reverse complement strand
TCGCGTCAGCCCGTCAGCCCGCGACCTGCTTGATGCGGGCGATCATCTCGTCGACCGCCTTCTCGACCGGCACCTTCTCCGAGAGCACGCGGTTCATCGCCTTCGCCCACACGTTCTCGTTGTTGAGCGTCGTGAACTTGTAGTTCTTCGTGAACTCGAACGGCGTCGTGCCGGCGACGAACTGCCGCTGCACCGACGCGCGATGCGGGTCGGCGAGCCAGAACGACAGCCGCGCGGCCCCCGACTTGGTGACCGGATACCAGCGGCCGAGCGAGCCCTCGACGTAGGGGATCAGGTTCTCGTCCTGCAGCAGGAACGCGACGAACTCCTTGGCGCGTCGCTTGTTCTTCGCCTGATCGAACACGACGCCCGTCTTGACGGCGGCCCGGTAGGTCATCGGCGAGCCGTCGGGCTTGCGCGGGAAGCCCGCGGTCGCGATCAGCTCGTCGTAGTTCTTCTTCGCGGTCGCACGGTCCTCCGGCTTGTTCGCCGGGTTGTTCATGTCGTCGAACCACTTGGCGGCGATCGAGATCGTCGCGTTGTGCGTCATGATGATCGTCTTGTTGTGGAACGCGACGTTGTTGTCCGGGTCCTTCCACGACGTCGCCGACGGCGGCGTGCAACCCTTGGTGTAGACGCTCGTGTAGTCGCGCAGCGCGTTGATCAGGCCCGCGCGCACCTTCGGGTCGTCGACCAGGAGCTTTCCGTTGTCGTCGACCAGCTTGACGTTGTAGGCGTCCATGAAGGTCAGGAACGAGTAGTACGAGTCCGACGAGTCGACGCCCATCGGGAAGCCGGTCGAGAACGCACGCTTGCCCGTGTTCTTGCGATAGCCGGCCTGCACCTTGTCGCACCAGAACGACCAGTACTCCTTCCACGTCGCCGGGATGTCGGACTCCGAGTAGCCCGCCTCCTTCAGCATGTCCTTCCAGTACTGGATGTGCATCGTCTGTTGCTTGAGCGGGAACGCGTAGTACGCCTTCTTCTTGGTCTTGTCGTTGTAGAGGTAGGTCGTCTCGAGCGCGCCGGGCAGGAACGAGGCCTTCATCGGCGCGAGCACGTCGGAGAGGTCCTCGAGCTTGCCCTCGTAGGCCCACTTGCCGGTGACCTGGAAGTCGAACACGTCGATGTAGGCGACGTCGGGCGGCGTGCCGGCGTCGAGCGCCGAGACCGTCTTCGGGATGCCGTCCTGCACCGCGTACTGCGACAGCTCGACCTTGACGCCGCTCTTCGCCTCGTACTTCTTGATCGCCTCGTAGAGCGCGTCGTCCTCGCTCTTGTAGAACCCCTTGACCCACCAGACGACGAGCTTCTCCTGCGCCATCGCCTGGCCCGACGCGACGAGCGCCGCGGCCGCGACGAGCGCGAGCCCCAACCGTGTCCAAGCCTTCATTGCCCCTCCTCGTGAATGTCGAAACCCGTCCGCGGCCGTCGTGCCGGCCGTCGCGAGCGACTCGACGGCAGCCTACGGGCGCCCCTTTCCAGTGTCAACGCATGTGCCCGATCACATCACCGCGCCTACGTACCAGGGGACGAACTCGTTCTGCCCGTAGCCGTGGCGCTCGCTCTTGGTGCGCTCGCCCGAGCACGTCGCGAGCATCAGGTCGAACAGGCGCCGGCCCGTGTCCTCGACCGACGCGTTGCCGTCGGCGATATCGCCGGCATTCAGGTCGATGTCCTCTTCCTGCTTGACCCACAGCGGCGTGTTGGTCGAGAGCTTGAGCGACGGCGACGGCGCGCAGCCGTAGGCCGACCCGCGGCCGGTGGTGAAGCAGATCAGGTTGGCGCCGCCGGCGACCTGCCCGGTCGCCGACACCGGGTCGTAGCCCGGCGTGTCCATGTACACGAAGCCCTTCGCGGTCACCGGCTCCGCGTACTCGTAGACGTCGACCAGATTGGTCGTGCCGCCCTTCGCGACGGCGCCGAGGCTTTTCTCGAGGATCGTCGTAAGCCCGCCCGCCTTGTTCCCCGGCGACGGGTTGTTGTTCATCTCGCCCTGCTCGCGCTCGGTGTAGGACTCCCACCACTTGATGCGGGCGATCAGCTTCTCGCCGACCTCGCGAGACACCGCGCGTCGCGTGAGCAGGTGCTCGGCTCCGTAGATCTCGGGCGTCTCGGAGAGGATCGCCGTGCCGCCGTGGCGCACGAGCAGGTCGACCGCGGCGCCGAGCGCCGGGTTGGCGGTGATGCCCGAGTAGCCGTCCGAGCCGCCGCATTGCAGCCCGACGACGATGTTCGACGCGGCGACCGTCTCGCGCCTGACCTCGTTCGCGTGCGGCAGCATCTCCTCGATCAGCTTCACGCCGTGCGCGACCGTCTTCGCGGTGCCGCCGGTGTCCTGGATGCTGAACTGGCGCATCAGCGGGCCTTCCTCGAGGCCCGTCGCGCCCATCAGCGAGCTGATCTGGTTGGCTTCGCAGCCCAGGCCCACGATCAGCACGCCCGCGAAGTTCGCGTGCCGGGCATACCCGCCCAGCGTCCGGCGCAGGAGCTTCATCCCGTCGCCCGTCGTGTCCATGCCGCACCCGGAGCCGTGCGTCAATGCGACGACGCCGTCGACGTTCGCGTAGCGCGCGAGCGCACCGCGCGTCACCGTGTCCGCGATCGCGCGCGCCACCGTCGCCGAGCAGTTGACCGTCGACAGGATGCCGAGGTAGTTGCGCGTCGCGACGCGCCCGTCGGCGCGCACGATGCCCTGGAAGGTCGCCGGCGTGTCGACGTAGTCGGTGGGCTTCGCGTCGGCGCCGAACGCGTAGTCGCGCGCGAACGCCCCCATCGCCAGGTTGTGCAAGTGGACGTGCTCGCCGGCCGCGATGTCGCGCGACGCGAAGCCGATGATCTGGTTGTAGCGCTTGACCGGCGCGCCCTTCGCGATCGCGTGGGTCGCGACCTTGTGCGCGGGCGGGATCAGCCCGCTGATCGTGACGTCCTCGTCGATCAGGCGCGTGCCGCCGACCAGCTGCTGGCGGGCGATGACGACGTCGTCGTCGGGATGGAGGCGGATGGTGAGCGCGGCGCGCGTGAGCATGGCGTTCTCCTTGCGGCGTCAGCGGCGAACCGTCGCGCGGGCGACGGCGCGCCGCTCGATCGCGGCGTGGTCCCAGTCGATGCCGAGTCCCGGCTCGTCGGGGGGGATGGCGTAGCCGTCGCGCAGCGTCATGCGCGACGAGGTGACATCGTCGAGCTGCGGGATGTACTCGACCCAGGCGCCGTTCGGGACCGCGGCGGAGAGCGAGACGTGCAGCTCCATCAGGAAGTGCGGGCACACCGCGACGTTGAACGTCTCGGCGAGGTGGGCGACCTTGAGCCACGGCGTGACGCCGCCGATGCGCGCGCAGTCGACCTGCACGATCGAGCAGGCGTCGTGCTCCAGGTATTCGCGGAAGTGCTGGGTCGCGTAGATCGACTCGCCCACGGCGATCGGCATCGGCGCCGCGCGCGCGAGCTCGACGTGGCCGCCGAGGTCCTCGGCCGGCAGCGGCTCCTCGAGCCACGCGAGGCCGAACGGCTCGAACGCGCGGGCGCGCCGGATCGATTCCGACACGGTGAACCCCTGGTTCGCGTCGGTCATCACCTCGAATCCGTCGCCCACGGCCGAGCGAACCGCGTCGAGCCGGTCGACGTCTTCCGAGAGGTGCGGCTTGCCGACCTTCATCTTGGTGCCGCGGAAGCCCTTGTCGCGCGCCGCGACGGCTTCGTCGACCAGCGCCTCGCGCGACAGGTGCAGCCAGCCGCCCTCGGTCGTGTACGTCGGGACCCGACGCTGGGCGCCGCCGGCGAGCTTCCACAGCGGAAGGCCCAGTCGCTTCCCGCGCAGGTCCCATAGCGCGGTGTCGACTGCCGCGAGCGCGAGCGAGGTGATCGCCCCGACCGCGGTCGCATGCGTGTGGAAGAACATCCGCTTCCACAGGCGCTCGATCTCCTCGGGGTCCTCGCCGAGCAGCAGCGGCGCGAGGTGGTCGCGCAGCAGCGCGACGACCGACGAGCCGCCGGTGCCGATCGTGTAGCTGTACCCGACGCCCTGCGCGCCGTCGTCGCAGGTGAGCCGAACGATCGGCGTCTCCTGCGCCACGAACGACTGGATCGCATCGGTGCGGACGACCTTCGGGGCGAGGTCGACCTGCAGGATCTCGATGCGCTCGATGCGCGGCAAGGCTATTTCGCGCCGTAGACGAGGTCGGGAAGCCACAGCACCAGCTGTGGCACGTAGGTGATCAGCGCGAGGGTGGCGAGCAGCGGCCACAGCCACGGAAGCACCGCCCGCACCGTCGCCTCGAACGAGACCCGAGCGACCTTCTGCAGGACGAACAGCACCATGCCGACCGGCGGCGTCAGCAGGCCGATCATCAGGTTGAGGATCATGACGAGGCCGAAATGCACCGGGTCGATGCCGAGCTTGGCGACGATCGGCAGCAGCACCGGCACCAGGATCGTGATCGCCGCGATCGTCTCCATGAAGCAGCCGACGAACAGCAGGAAGAGGTTGACCAGCAGCAGGAAGACGATCGGGTTATCGGAAATCGACAGGACCCAGACCGCGATCGCCTCGGTCAGGCGCGTCGTGGTCAGCACCCAGGCGAAGATCGATGCCGCCGCCACGATGAACAGCACGACCGCGGTGGACTCGATGGTGTCCATCGAGATCTTGACCAGCATCCGCCAGGTGAGCGTGCGATACCAGACGAAGCCCAGGAACAGGGCCCAGGCGACTGCGGCTACTGCGGCTTCGGTGGGCGTGAACAGGCCCGTCGCCATGCCGCCTATCAGGATCACCGGCGTGAGCAGCGCCATGTAGGCCTCGAAGCGGAACACCTTGTCGGCTGCCATCGTCACGACGAGCAGCGCGCCGAAGCGCAGCCAGCCCGGGAGGTCAGGGTGCGACCACAGGAAGTAGAGCCCGACGGCGGTCGCGGCGACGAACCCGAGCTCGAAGAAGGCGCGCCCCATGCGCGGCCACGAGAACGCGATGTCGCTGCCGTACTTGCGCACGTGCGCGTAGTAGCCGACCATCGCCATCATGAACAGCGCCATCAGCACGCCGGGCACGAAGCCTCCCGCGAAGAGCCGCCCGATCGACACGTTGGCCTGCACGCCGTAGATGACCAGCGGCAACGACGGCGGGATGATGGGGCCGAGCGTCGCCGAGGCGGCGGTGATGCCGAGCGCGAATTCGGTCGGGTAACCGTGGTCGCGCATCGCCTTGATCTCGATCGTGCCGAGCCCGCCGGCATCGGCGATCGCCGTTCCCGACATCCCGGCGAAGATCACGCTGCCCACGACATTGACGTGGCCGAGGCCGCCCTTGAGCCAGCCGACCAGCGCGAGCGCGAAGTTGTAGATGCGGTTGGTGATGCCCGCCGAGTTCATCAGGCTGCCGGCGAGGATGAAGAACGGGACCGCGAGCAGCGGGAAGCTGTCGACGCCGCCGACCATCCTGTGCACGACGGTGAGCGGGGGGATGGTGCCGGAGAACCAGATGTAGAGCAGCGACGCCAGCACCATCGCCAGCGCGATCGGTAGTCCGGTGGCCATCGCGGCCACGAAGCCGCCGAGCAGGATCGAGTTCATGGCGCGCTCCGCACGCGGATCCGCGGCAAGTGCGAATTGGCCGCTCGGGGAATGGCGAAGGAGGTTCGCGTCGGGGGGATCACCGCGCACGCCCGGCCGCCCGAAGTGCGCGCGCCCCCGCGGGGGGAGGCGAACGAAGGTCGCTTCGGGGGGATCACCGCGCACGCCCGGCCGAGCGAAGTGCGCGCCCCCCCGCGGGGGGATGCGAACGAAGTTCGCTTCGGGGGGATCACGCTAAGCCTCCGCCTCGCCGGGCCGCTCGAGCACGCTCCAGCCCTGCCGCCAGTGGCGAACCGCCACCTGGATGGCACGCAGCGTCATCAGCGTGAAGCCGGTGGCGACGACGCCGTAGATGACGCTCATCGGCACGTCGATGACCGTCATCTTCAGGTTGTGCATGCGTGGCACCAGCTGGAGCGCGAGCCAGGTGCCATAGGCCAGCAGCGCGACGCGCACGACGTCGACGAGCGTCGACATCGCGCGGGCGATGCCCGCCGGAACGTAGCGGTAGACGAACTCGACGTGGATGTGCGTGTTGCGGCGGACCGCCATCGACGCCCCGACGAAGGTCACCACGATGAGCAGGTAGCGGGCGATCTCCTCGGTCCAGGCCGCCGAATCCTCCAGCACGTAGCGCGTGAAGAACTGGTAGAACACGTCGCCGGCGAGCAACCAGAACACACCGAACGTGAACCAGTCCTCCCAGCCGTAGTGCGAGATGTCGATCGGCGCGTCGGTCGCGTGGAAGTGACCCTCGGCGTCGAGGACCTGCTCGCTGTCGGGCGTGGCGCTCATCGCGTCCTCGTCGTCTGCCCGCCCCCGGTCGAACCGGAGGGCGCTGGCGCGCGCATCGGGGAAAATCCCCGGTCGCGCGCACGCCGGGGGCCTCGTGCTCCAGCCGCGCGAGCGCGGCCGGTCCGTCGAGACGCTACTTGATCGCGACGATCTTGTCGTAGTCGGAACGCAGGAACCCCATCGACTCGGGCGTCGTGGTCTTGAGCACCGCGTCGATGAAGCTCTGCTTGTTCACCTGCACGATCTGCAGGCCCTTCTTGCGGAACTCCTCGGTGAGCTCGGCCTCGCGCTTCTTGATCTGCGCGGTGGCGCGCGCGGCGGCCTCGCGGGTGACCTCGGTGAAGATCTGCTTCTCCTGGTCGGTCAGCTTGTTCCACACGTGCGGCGCGACCTGCGTCGTCAGGCCGTCGACGATGTGCGAGGTGAACATGATCGCCTTCTGCACTTCGTAGAACTTCTTCGCCTCGATCGTGGTGAGCGGGTTCTCCTGCGCCTCGACCGTGCCGTTCTGCAGCGCCAGGTAGACCTCGGCGAACGCGATCGGCGTGGGGTTCGCGCCGCAGGCCTTCGGCGTCGCCATGTAGGCGGGCACGTCGGGAACGCGGATCTTCAGGCCCTTCATGCCGGCGCAGTCGGTGAACGGACGGTTCGACGTGGTCTGCCGCGCGCCATAGTAGGTGTACGCGGTGATCTGGATGCCGGTCTTCGCGCGGAACTCGTTGACCATCTCGGCGAACACCGGGCTCTTCGAGTAGGCGATCAGGTGGTCGGCGTCGCGGAAGATGAACGGGTAGTACGCGATGCCCAGGCGCGGGTAGCTGCGCGCCGCGAACGACGGGCCGCTGATGATCATGTCCACCGTGCCGAGCTGCATCCCCTGGTTGATGTCGGTCTCCTTGCCGAGCGAGGAGGCCGGGAACACCTCGATGTCGAACTTGCCGTTGGTGCGCTTCTTGATCTCGGCGGCCGCCCACACCGATTCGGTGTGGTAGGGCTCGCTCGTCTCGTACACGTGCGCCCACTTGAGCTTTTGCTGGGCGGCCGCGGGACCGCCCGCGACGAGCGCGGCCGTCGCGAGCAGGGCGAAGGTCAATCGTGAGATCAGTCGCATCGTTTCCTCCTGGAGTGTGAGGCGGCCTGGCCGGCGCCGCCGTGGTGCCTTGCTTCCGGCGCATCGCGCTCAATGCCGCGCGACGCGCCTTGCCCGTTCAGGCGCAGACGACCTGCACCTTGGTGCTGCGATTCTTGTCGGCCGCGGCCGCGAAGGCGGCGACGGCGTCCTGCAGCGGATACTGGCCCGACAGCAGCGGACGCACGTCGACGCGCCGCGTCGACAGGTAGTCGACCGCCCAGTCGAACTCGATGCCCCAACGGAACGCGCCTCGGAGGTCGATCTCCTTGGTCATCACCTCGTTGACGACGAAGGGCAGCGGCTCGTGCGGCAGCGTGCCCACCTGCACGACCGCCCCGCCGCGCTTGACCGCGGCGACGCAGGACTTGAGCGCGTTGAAGTTGCCCGACACCTCGTAGCAGACGTCGAACTGCGGCGCAGCGAGCTTCGCGGCGTCGCGGTCGGCGCGCAGCGTGACGTCGGCGCCCACCTTCGCGGCCTGCTCGAGCGGGCGATCCAGCACGTCGCTCACCGTGATCCTGCGAGCGCCGGCGAGCCGCGCGGCCATCACCGTCAGGCAGCCGATCGTGCCCGCGCCGGTGACGAGCACCGACTTGCCCAGCAGGTCGCCGCCGCGGTGGACCGCGTGCAGCCCGACGGCGAGCGGCTCGGCGAACGCGAGCTCGCCCAGCGTGATGTCGCCGGCGACCGGGTAGCACTGGCGCTCGCCCATCACGAACAGCTCCTGGAACATGCCCTGCACGTGCGGGTACAGGCTCGCGCTGCCGAGGAAGCGCATGTTGCTGCACAGCTGCTCGCGGCCCTCGCGGCATCCCTCGCAGCGCCCGCAGGCGTGCGACGGCGACACCGCGACCTTGTCGCCCTTCTTCACGCGCGTGACGCCTTGGCCGATCGCCTCGACCACGGCTGAGGCCTCGTGGCCGGGAATCAGCGGCTCGCGCACGACGAAGCTGCCGTTGCGTCCCTCGTAGTAGTAGTGCAGGTCGGAGCCGCAGATGCCGCCGGCCCCGAGGCGCAGCAGCACTTCGCCCGGCCCCGGCGTGGGCGCGGCCATCGACTCGATCCGCAGGTCGTCCTTCGCGTGGATCCGGCACGCCAGCATGGTCCTCTCCTCTCGGTCGGCGGGACGCTATTGCAGCGTGTCCCAGCCCTTGCTGAAACGCTTGTACGCCTGGTTCAGGTGACGCTGCATCGCGGCGCGCGCGCCTGCCGGATCGTGGCCGGCAATGGCGCGCAGCACCGAGCGGTGTTCCGACATCGCGGCGGTCCACAGCTCCGGCGAGTCGTAATGATGCTCGAGTTGCTTGTACAGCGGGCCGACGCGCTCGTCCCACAGCATCTTGATCACCTGCACGAGCGCCCCGTTGCCGGTCGCCTCGGCGATGCGCATGTGGAACATGCGATCGCCGTTGAGCGGCTGCCGGCCCTCGCGCCGCTCGCGGTCCATCTCGTCGAGCGCCGCCTCGATCGCCGCCACCTGCGACTTGCGCGCCGACTTGGCGGCCAGCGCGGCGCACTCGCTCTCGATTACATATCGCGCCCGCAGGAGCTCGAACGGTCCCGCCGCCGCCTCGTTCGCGCCCGGCACGTCGCCGGCGCCGCCCGGCGCGAGCACGTAGATGCCCGAGCCGATGCGTACTTCGACGAGCCCTTCGACCTCGAGCGCGATCAGCGCTTCGCGCACCGACGGCCGCGAGACGCCGAGCTGCTTCGCGAGGTCGCGCTCCGGCGGCAGGCGCGCGCCCGCGGGAAACTCGCCCGAGCGGATCAGGCCGCGGATCTGGTCGGCGATCTGGCGATAGAGCCGGCGGGGCTCGATGCTCTGGAACGGCATGGGAGCGACGGCAGGAGGGGGCGCCGCGTTCCGGCATGCGGCGATCCCGGAGCCTAATCTCCCCGTGCGGAGTGGTCAACTGGTCCGACCAATTGACGACGACCGGCCGATCGTGCTTGTATACTAGTGTAGCAATGGTCGCCCGATGACTGCCGCCCGAGCCCCCCACCCCGCGTTGCTCGACGTCGCCCCCGCCGCCCGCCGGGGCGCGGCCGGCGCCGCCTACACCTGGCTCCGGCGCGAGATCCTCGCTGGCCGGCTGCGGCCGGGCCAGACGCTCTCGGAGAACGAGGTCGCCTCGCAGCTGGGCGTCAGCCGGACGCCGGTGCGCGAAGCCATCATCCGACTTGAAAGTGAGGGCTTACTCAACGTACGGCCCCAAGTGGGCACCGTCGTCGCGCCGATCGATGTCGACCAGGTGGCCGACGGGCAATTCCTGCGCGAGGCGATCGAATCGCGCACCGCGCGCCTCGCCGCCGGTCGCGTCCGGCCGGCCGATGCGCGGGAGCTGAAGGCGATCCTGCGCGAGCAGGGCCGCGCCGTCGCCCGGAACGACCAGGCCCGCTTCCTCGTCCTCGACGACCGGATGCACCAGCACATCGTCACGATGGCAGGGCACCCCAACGTGTGGCGCGCCATCGAGGACGTGAAGGCGCAACTCGACCGCGTCCGCGTGCTGTCGCTCGAGGACCCGGGCTGGCTCGCGACGATCCTCGCGCAGCACGAGGCGATCGTGCGGCACGTGCTCGCCGGCGAAGGCGACGCCGCAGCGACCGCGATGGAAGCGCACCTGCGGAGCGTGTTCGCGTCCATCGACGCGATCGCGGGACGCGAACCGGGCTATTTCCGCGGAGGCGCGGGGGCACGACCCCCGGGCCCCGCCCCCGCAGCACCACGACAGGCCGACACGGCCAGGAGGCAACCATGAAATCCGTCCTGCGAGCCGCCGCGCGCGGCTTCGCCATCGCGCTCGCCGCGATCGCGCTGCCCGCCGCCGCACAGACCGTGCTGAACGTGAACACGGCGCTCACGACCGACGACCCGATGTACGCGGGGCTCGAGCGCATGAAGGCGAACGTCGAGCAGCGCAGCGCCGGCAAGCTCACGATCCGCATCTTCCCGGGCTCGCAGCTCGGCAAGGACGAGGACGTGCTGGAGCAGGCGCGCGCCGGCGCGAACGTCGCGGTGCTGGTCGACGGCGGGCGGCTCGCGCCGTTCGTCAAGGATTTCGGCATCCTCGGCGCGCCCTACCTCGTCGACAACTTCGACCAGGTGCTGCGGCTCGAGAACAGCGCGCTGTTCAAGGGCTGGGTCGACAAGCTGCGCGGCGCCGCGAACCTGCAGGTGCTGTCGTTCGACTGGTTCCAGGGCCACCGCCACGTGCTCACCAACGTGCCGGTCAGGACGCCCGCCGACCTGAAGGGCATCCGGATGCGCACGCCCGGCGCGCCGGTGTGGCTGGAAACGGTCCGCGCGATGGGCGCGACGCCGACCGGCATGCCGTGGTCGGAGGTCTATTCCGCGCTGCAGACCAAGGTGATCGACGGCGCCGAGGCGCAGCACCCCGCCGTCTACGGCGCCCGGCTCTACGAGGTGGTCAAGCACATCACCAAGACCGAGCACATCTACCTGATCACCGGCATCGTCACGAGCCGCGCGTGGTTCGACAAGCTGCCGGCCGACCAGCAGAAGATCCTGACCGAGGAATCGTTCGCCGCCGGCAAGTGGGCGTCCGAGGCGACGATCGCCTCGCTCGCCGACTACGAGAAGAAGCTGCGCGAGAAAGGCGTCACGATCGCCGAGATCGACAAGGCGCCGTTCAAGGCCGCCACGGCGGGCGTCTACCAGACGCTCGGCTACGCGGACCTGCGCAAGGACGTCGACAAGGCGCTCGGCAAGTAGGCGTTCGCGGGCGAAGGGGCGGCGATCCGCCGCCCCGCCGTTCCCGGAGGACCGATGAAGAACGTGATCGCCGCGCTGCGGCGCGCCGAGGACGTGGCCGCGCGCGCCTGCCTCGCGGGCTGCTCGATCCTCGTGTTCGTCGCGGCGGTGTCGCGCGCGCTCGGCTCGCCCATCCTCTGGGCGATCGACGTCGCGATGCTGCTGTTCATCTGGTGCTCGTTCCTGGGCGCCGACGCCGCGCTGCGCGCCAAGCAGCACATCATCATCGACATCGTCGTGCGGATGTTCCCGCAACGGGTGCAGCGGGCGCTCCTGATCGCCCACTGGGCGCTGATCGTCGCGTTCCTGCTGACGCTGGTCGTGCTCGGCACCGAGCTCACGATGCTCAACGTCGAGCGGCCGATGGGCGACACCGAGATCTCGTACGCCTACGTCACCGCCGCGGTCCCGATCGGCTCGCTCCTGATGGCGTTCACCGCGATGCGCCAGCTCGTCGAGTTCTGGCGCAACCCGAAGCTCGCGTTCGGCGCTACCGAGAGCCCGCTATGACGCTCGCGCTGTCGTTCCTGTTCCTCGCGCTGATGTTCCTCGGCATGCCGGTCGCGTTCGCGGTCGGCGTCGCGAGCCTGGTGTTCTACCTCGCCTCCGACACGATCCCGGCGCAGATCGGCATCCAGCGGATCGCGACGGCGACGCAGTCGTTCCCGCTGCTCGCGGTGCCGCTGTTCGTGCTGGCCGGCAACCTGATGAACTCGTCGGGCATCACCGACCGCATCATCGCGCTCGCGAAGGTGCTGACCGGCTGGATCACCGGCGGGCTCGCGCAGGTCGCGATCGTCGTGTCCGCACTGATGGGCGGGGTCTCGGGATCCGCGGTCGCGGACGCGGCCATGGAAGCCCGCATTCTCGGGCCCGCGATGCTGAAGCACGGCTTCTCGCGCGGCTTCAGCTCGGCGGTGATCTCGGTGGGCTCGCTCATCACCGCGACGATCCCGCCGTCGATCGGCCTCATCCTGTACGGCTTCCTCGGCAACGTCTCGATCGGGCGGCTGTTCCTCGGCGGCGTCGTCCCCGGCATCCTGATGACGTTCCTGCTGATGGGGACGACGTGGGGCATCGCGCGCCGCCGCGGCTACGTGAGCGACATGACCGCGTTCCCGGGCTGGCGCGAGGTCCTGCGCCAGACCAATCGCAGCAAGTGGGCGCTCCTGTTCCCGGTGTTCCTCGTCGTCGGCATCCGTTTCGGCATCTTCACGCCGTCCGAGGTCGGCGCGTTCGCGGTCGCGTACGCGATCGCGGTCGGCGTGTTCGCGTACCGCGAGCTCGACTGGCGCCGCCTCAACGACGCTCTGCGCCACAGCGTGCACGACATCGGCATGATCATGCTGATCATCATGCTCTCGGCGATGATCGGCTACGTGATCGCGCTCGAGCGCGTGCCGCAGAACGCGGCCGAGTGGATCGTCGGCGTCACCCAGAACCGGCAGGTGCTGGTCTCGCTCCTGGTCGTGTTCATCCTGGTGCTGGGAATGTTCCTCGAGAGCACGGTGATCGTGCTGCTGCTGACGCCGATCCTGGTGCCGATCGTGACCAAGGCGGGCGTCGACCCCGTCCACTTCGGGCTCGTGATGATGACGGCGACGACGCTGGGCGGCATGACGCCCCCGGTCGGCGTCGCGATGTACACGGTGTGCGGGCTGCTCGACACGCCGATGGACGAGTACACGCGCGAGGCGCTGCCGCTGATCCTCGCCGTCGTCGCGCTGATCTTCGTGATGGCGTTCACGCCGCAGATCGTGCTGTTCCTGCCCAACCTGCTCATGTGAGCCGCGCGCGGCGCGGGCGTTACAATCCCGCGATCCCCGCCGGTCCGGCCGCCCGAGCCTTCGCCTTCGCCTGCGCCGCGCCCTCCCGCCGACCGAGCCATGCCCGCCACGACGATCGCACGCATCCGCGCCACGCCCGTCACCGTCCCGCTCGAGGCGCCGCTGCGCCACAGCAACGGAGCGCACTGGGGCCGCTTCGTGCGCACGGTCGTCGAGGTCGAGACCGCCGACGGCTACGTGGGCCTCGGCGAGATGGGAGGCGGCGGCGAGGACGCGACACGCGCCTTCGCCGCGCTCGAGGGCTACCTCGCCGGTCACGACGTGTTCGCGCTCGAGGCGCTGCGCCTCAAGATCTGCAACCCGACGGCGAGCCTCTACAACAATCGCACGCAGATCCACGCCGCGATCGAGTTCGCCTGCCTCGACATCGTCGGCAAGAAGCTCGGCGTGCCGGTGCACGCCCTCCTGGGGGGCAAGCTCGTCGATCGCGTCGCCTTCGCGAGCTACCTGTTCTTCCGCTACGCCGATCCCGCGACCGGCAAGGGCGAGGTGCGCACCGTCGAGCAGCTCGTGGCGCACGCGCGCGAGCTCAAGGCGAGGCACGGGTTCTCCTCGCACAAGCTCAAGGGCGGCGTGTTCCCGCCGAAGCACGAGCTCGCGTGCTACCGCGCGGTGGCGCAGGCGCTGCCCGGCGAGGGCATGCGCTTCGACCCGAACGGCGCGCTGCCCTTCGACGACGCCGTGCACTTCGGGCAGGCGATCGAGGACCTGCGCAACGACTACTTCGAGGACCCGGTCTACGGGATCGCGCCGATGAAGGCGCTGCGCGACTTCGTGCGCATCCCGCTCGCGACCAACACGATCGTCGTCAACTTCGAGCAGCTCGCGGCGAACGCGATGTCGCGCGCCGTCGACGTCGTGCTGCTCGACACGACGTTCTGGGGCGGCATCCGGCCGTGCGTCAAGGCGGCGGGCGTGTGCGAGACGCTCGGGGTGCAGGTCGCCGTCCACAGCTCCGGGGAGCTCGGCATCCAGCTCGCCACGATGCTGCACCTCGGCGCCGTGCTGCCCAACCTGGGCTATGCCGCCGACGCGCACTACCACCACCTGGTCGACGACGTGATCGTCGGCGGTCCGCTGCGCTACGACGGCGGCGCGATCCGGGTGCCCGACGCGCCCGGCCTCGGCGTCTCGCTGGACCGCGAGAAGCTCCTGCGCTACCACGAGCTGTTCCGCGAGAAAGGCGGCTATCCTTACGACCGCGACCCCGGCCGGCCGGGCTGGTTCGCGCACGTCCCGAACCGCCAGTGGGCCGATCCCGCGGACGCGCGCACGCCCTCGCTCGGCCGCTGACGGCCCCCGATCCCGCATCCCCACGGAGCCCCGCCCCATGACTGGAAGACTCGCCGGCAAGACGGCGTTCGTCACCGCCGCCGGCCAGGGCATCGGCCACGCGAGCGCGATCGCGATGGCGCGCGAGGGCGCGCAGGTGATCGCGACCGACGTGAACCCGAAGCTCGTCGACGCGCTGAAGGGAACGCCCAACCTCACCGCGCGCGTCCTCGACGTGCTCGACGACGACGCGGTCCGGAAGACGATCGGCGAGCTGCCGCCGCTCGACGTCATGTTCAACTGCGCGGGCTACGTGCACCACGGCACGGTGCTGGACTGCAAGCCGAGGGACTGGGACTTCAGCTTCGCGCTCAACGCCCGCGCGATGTACGTCGCGATCCAGGCGGCGCTGCCGGCGATGCTCGAGAAGCACCGCCAGCACGGCACGTGGGCGAGCATCGTCAACATGGCGAGCGTCGCGGGCTCGATCAAGGGCATCCCGAACCGCTTCGCCTACGGCGCGTCGAAGGCGGCGGTGATCGGGCTCACCAAGTCGGTCGCCGCGGACTTCGTCCAGAAGGGCATCCGCTGCAACTGCATCGCGCCGGGCACCGTGGACACGCCGTCGCTCGGCGAGCGCATCAACGCGTTCGACGATCCCGTCGAGGCCCGCAAGATGTTCATCGCCCGCCAGCCGATGGGCCGTCTCGCCACGGCCGAGGAGATCGCGCCGGTCGTCGTGTTCCTCGCCTCCGACGAGAGCGCGTTCGCGACGGGCAACGTGTATTCGGTCGATGGCGGCATGACGATATGAACGGCGGCGATGGGCGATAGGCGATAGGGCCCCGCGCGCTACCATCGCCGATTGCCTATCGCCCATCGTCTATCGCCCATCGCCCATCGCCTATCGCCGCCTTTTTCCCACGAGGAGCTCCGCATGAAACTCGTTCGCTTCGGTCCCCCCGGCCGCGAGAAGCCCGGCCTCATCGACGCCGACGGCAAGCTGCGCGACCTGTCGCGCAAGGTGAAGGACATCGGCCCCGACACGCTGTCCGACGCCTCGCTCGCCGCGCTGCGCAAGCTCGACCCGACGAAGCTGCCGCTCGTGAAGGGCCGGCCGCGACTCGGCGCGTGCGTCGCCGGCACCGGCAAGTTCGTCGCGATCGGCCTCAACTTCGTCGACCACGCGAAGGAGACCGGCTCGCCGATCCCCGCGCATCCGATCGTGTTCTTCAAGACGACCAACTGCATCCAGGGCCCGAACGACCCGGTGATGCAGCCGAAGGACTCCACGCAGCTCGATTACGAGGTCGAGCTCGGGGTCGTGATCGGCAAGCGCGCCCGCAATGTCGACGAGAAATCGGCGTTGCGCCACGTCGCGGGCTATTGCCTGATGAACGACGTCTCCGAGCGCGATTTCCAGATCAAGAAGGGCGGCGGCCAGTGGAGCAAGGGCAAGGGCTGCGACACCTTCGGCCCGATCGGCCCGTGGATGGTGACGCGCGACGAGATCAGGGACCCGCAGAACCTCGGCATGTGGCTCGACGTCAACGGCGTGCGCCGGCAGACCGGCAACACCAGCACGATGATCTTCGGCGTCGCGAAGCTCGTCTCCGACGTCTCGCAGTACATGACGCTCGAGCCGGGCGACCTCATCACGACCGGGACGCCGCCGGGCGTCGCGCTCGGCATGAAGCCCACGCCGCAATGGCTGCAGCCCGGCGACACGATCGAGCTCGGCATCGACGGGCTCGGTGTCCAGAAGCAGCGAGTCGTTCCGTTCAGGAGCCGGCGATAGCGGACGTTTGCGCGCGCCGGGGGCGAGCGGGCGCTTCGCACCCGCCACTTGTTGTCCTCGCGGGCCGCTTCGGCGGCGAGCTGCGAGCACGCATGGGTCCGGGTTCGGCGCGCACCGATGGTGCGCCCGCGATCCCGCGGATCGCGGGCGCCTCTCCGGGCCGCGGCCTTGCTCTGTTTCACGCACTGTCGACAATGCCGTGTCCGCTATCCCGACGGGATAGCCGACGCGCCGTGAGCGCGCGCTGAATCGCATCGACACCGCTCGCGCACGCCCGCCACCAAAGGGCTCGCGCGAAAGGTGAGCGGCGGGCGCGAAGCACCCGTCCGCTCGACCCTCGCGTGCACGAAGCGCCGTCCGTAGCGCGCGATATACTTCCGCGATGGCACTCCTCCCGCCCCTGGAAGACAGCGCGCTCGGCCCCGATGCGCGCGCGGTCTTCGACGACATCCGGGCGTCCCGCAAGACCGAGTACGTGAACGACTTCTGGAGGGTCCTGGCGAACGACCCGCCCACCCTCGCGCGCGTCTGGCATGCCGCGAAGGCCGTGATGGCCCCCGGCGCGCTCGACCCGCTCGTCAAGGAGCTCGTCTACATCGCGGTGTCGGTCACCAACAACTGCGAGTACTGCATCCACTCGCGCACGGCGGCGGCGCGTTCGAAGGGAATGAGCGAGGCGCAGTTCCGCGAGCTGATGGCGGTGGTTGCGCTCGCGAACGAGACCAACCGGCTCGCGAACGGCTATCGCATCGACGTCGACGAGCGCTACCGCGCGCCGCTGGCGTGAGCGCGCGATGAGCCCGGACGATCCCGCGAAGGACGTCGACCGGGCCGACCCGCTGTTCCCCGAGCTCGAGCCGCACGCCGCCGGGCGGCTGTCGGTCGACGGCCGCCACACGCTGTACTGGGAGGAATGCGGCAACCCGGAGGGCGTCCCGATCGTGTTCCTGCACGGCGGGCCGGGCGGCGGATGCCTGCCGCACCACCGGCGGTTCTTCGACCCATCGTACTGGCGCATCGTGCTGGTCGACCAGCGCGGTGCGGGCCGCTCGACGCCGACTGCGGAGATCCGCGACAACACGACCTGGCACCTCGTCGCCGACCTCGAGCGGCTGCGCTCGCACAGGGGGATCGACCGCTGGGCGCTGTTCGGCGGCTCGTGGGGATCGACGCTGGCGCTCGCCTACGCCGAGTCGTTCCCGGAGCGGTCGGCCGGGCTGGTGCTGCGCGGCGTCTTCCTCGCGTCGCCCGCGGAGATCGACTGGTTCATGACCGGCATGCGCCACTTCTTTCCCGAGGCCTTTGAGCGCTTCGCCGGGTTCCTGCCGCCCGACGAGCGGAACGACCTGCTCGGCAACTACCACCGCCGCCTCGTCGATCCCGATCCGTCGGTGCACGGCCCCGCGGCGGCCGCGTGGGACGCCTACGAGAGCGACTGCTCGACGCTGCTGCCGCGCAGCGACGGCCCGCCCGCGTTCGAGAGCGACGCGATCGCGCTCGCCATCGCGCGGATCGAGGCGCACTACTTCGTGCACCAGGGATTCCTCGCCGAGGGCGAGCTGGTGGGCAACGTGCATCGCATCGCGCACCTGCCCTGCACGATCGTGCAGGGCCGCTACGACGTCGTCTGCCCGCCGGTGACCGCGCACGCGCTCGCGCGCGCGTGGCCCTCGGCCGAGCTCGTCGTCGTGCCCGACGCCGGGCACTCGGTGCGCGAGCCCGGCATCGCGCGCGAGCTCGTCGCCGCCGTCGAGCGTCTGAAGCGCCGGCTCCCGACGCCCTGACGCGGTCCGGGCCCATGGGCGTGCGCCCGCGCTCCGCGACGAACCGGGCCTGGCTGGCCCGCAGCCTCGCGGCCGTCTGGCACCCGTGCACGCAGATGAAGGCGCACGAGTCGCTGCCGCTCGTTCCGCTCGCGCGCGGAGATGGCGTCTGGCTGGAGGACTTCGAGGGGCGCCGGCTGCTCGATGCGGTGTCGTCGTGGTGGGTCAACCTGTTCGGCCACGGCGAGCCGCGCATCCGGGCGGCGATCGAGGCGCAACTGGGCTCGCTCGAGCACGCGATGCTCGCCGGCTTCACGCACGCGCCCGCGGTGGAGCTCGCCGAGCGGCTCGCCGCGCTCGCCCCGGGCGGCCTCGGCCATGCGTTCTACGCGTCGGACGGGGCGTCGGCCACCGAGGTCGCGCTGAAGATGAGCCACCACGCGTGGCGCAACCGGGGACGACCCGCGAAGCGACGCTTCGTCGGGCTGGCCGGCGGCTACCACGGCGAGACGCTCGGCGCGCTCTCGGTCACCGACGTCGCGATCTTCCGCGACGCGTACGCGCCGCTCGTGAAGGTGAGCGACACGGTGCCGGTGCCCGACGCGCGCCTGGCGCGCGGCGGACGCACGCCGGCGGACGTCGCGCGCGAAGCGGGAGACGCCCTCGAGGCGTACCTCGCGACGCACCACGAGAGCGTGGCGGCGCTGATCGTCGAGCCGCTCGTGCAGGGCGCGTCCGGCATGGTCATGTACGACGCGTCGTGGCTCGCGCGCGCCCGCGCGCTGTGCACGCGCTACGACGTGCACCTAATCGCCGACGAGATCATGACCGGCTTCGGCCGCACCGGCACGATGTTCGCGTGCGAGCAGGCCGGCGTCGCGCCCGACCTGATGCTGCTGTCGAAGGGCATCACCGGCGGCTTCCTGCCGCTCGCCTGCGTGCTCGCGACCGACGCGATCTACGCCGCGTTCTACGACGACGACATCGCCCGCGGCTTCCTTCACTCGCACTCGTACTCCGGCAACCCGCTCGCGTGCCGCGCGGCGCTCGCGGTCCTCGACATCTTCCGCGACGACGACGTCGTGGTGGCGAACCGCGATCGCGCCGCACGCTGGGACGCCATCGCCGCGCCGCTCGCCGCGCACCCGAAGGTCCGCGACTTCCGGCGCCGCGGCATGATCGTTGCTTTCGAGGTCGACACCGAACGCGCCGATTTCGCGCGCTGGTGCTTCGCGGAGGCCCTCGAGATGGGGCTCCTGCTGCGGCCGATCGGACGCACCGTGTACTTCATGCCGCCCTACGTCATTCCCGACGACGCGTTCGCGCTCCTGTGCGAGCGCACGCACGCGATCGTCGGGCGCGCGTGATCCGCCTCGCGCGGCTCGCCGCGCTGGCCGCGCTGGCGTGCGCGCCGCTCGCCGCGACGGGCGCGCTGCCGCGCGAGATCGTGCGCGCCTTCCTCGACCAGGGCGTGCCGATGACGAACGTCGCCATCGTCGTGCAGGAGACCGGCGCGCGGCGCGCGCTCGTGTCGCTGCAGCCCGAGAAGCCGATGAACCCGGCGTCGGTCATGAAGCTCGTCACGACGTTCGCCGCGCTCGAGCTCCTCGGGCGCGACCATCGCTGGCGCACGGAGGCCTATCTCGGCGGTCCGCTCGTCGACGGGCGGCTCGAGGGCGACCTGGTCCTCAAGGGCGGCGGCGATCCCAAGATCACCGTCGAGCAGTGGTCGGCGTTCATGACGACGCTGCGCGAGCGCGGCCTCACCGAGGTGCGCGGCGACCTCGTGCTCGACCGAAGCGCGTTCCGGCTGCCGCCGCACGACCCCGCCGCCTTCGACGGAGAGCCGCTCAAGCCCTACAACGTGGGCCCCGACGCGCTGCTCGTCAATTTCCAGAGCGTGCGCTTCCGCTTCGTCCCCGCGGCGAACGGCAGCGCCGTGGACGTGATCGCGGAGCCGGCGCTGCCGCAGGTCGCGCTCGGCGACGCACCGGCGCCGGCGGAAGGCCCGT
>DASTCK010000355.1:0-5173 GCA_035711225.1 Casimicrobiaceae bacterium | reverse complement strand
GGAAGCCGGCGGCGGTCACGAGCTTCGACAGCGCGGCTTCGCCGCACGCGGGGCAATCGACGAGGGCGGGCTCGCTCAGCTTCTGCAGCGCGTCGAGCTCGTGGCCGCAGCGCGCGCAGCGGTAGGCGTAGATCGGCATCGCTGGTCTCCCCGGGAACCACGCCGGCGGCGCGGTCCAAAGCATTTGATTCGAAAAGAGAATTATAGCGGGTTTCGCGCCGGTTGCCGACGTCGGCCGCGGGCGTCCCGCCAGGGCGTCACGTGGGGTCGGAGACGCGCCGGTTCAAACTGCTATCCTCGCCCCACGACCGTTTCTCGACCGACCGATGACCGAATCGTGGGCCTGGTGGATCGCGGCCGCCGTGCTGATCGGCGCCGAGCTCCTGACCGGCACGTTCTACCTGCTCGCCGTGGGCCTGGCCGTCGCGATCGGCGGCGCCACCGCCTGGGCCGGCTACCCGCTGACCGCCCAGTTCACCGTGGCGGGCGTGGCCGGCGTCGTGCTGACGGTCGTGGCGCACCAGTGGCGCAGGCGGCAAGCGCCGCCGCCGCCGCAGCAGGCGCTCGACGTCGGGCAATCGGTCCACGTCGACGGCTGGAACCCCGACGGCACGGCGCGTGTCACCTACCGGGGCACGCACTGGACCGCCGAGCTCGCGACGCCTTCCACGCCGCGGGCGAAGACGATGTACATCGTGGCGACGCGGGGCTCGGTCCTCGTCGTCGCCGACCGCCGCGTCTGACGCGGCCCCTCGAGGAAGCCCGCCATGGTCGGCATCGGCTCGTCGCTGTTCACGCTCGCGCTGTTCGTCGTCGCGCTGATCGTCATCATCCGCGCGATCCGCGTGGTGCCGCAGCAGCACGCGTGGGTGGTCGAGCGGCTCGGCCGCTTCTACGCGGTATTGGAGCCCGGGCTCAACTTCGTCATCCCGTTCGTCGACCGCGTCGCCTACCGGCACGACCTGCGCGAGATCCCGCTCGACGTCCCCTCGCAGGTGTGCATCACCAAGGACAACACGCAGCTGCAGGTCGACGGCATCCTGTACTTCCAGGTCACCGACCCGAAGCTCGCCTCGTACGGCTCGTCGAACTACATCGTCGCGATCACGCAGCTCGCGCAGACGACGCTGCGCAGCATCATCGGGCGCATGGAGCTCGACCGCACGTTCGAGGAGCGCGAGCAGATCAACGCCAACGTCGTCGCCTCGCTCGACGCGGCGGCGATGAACTGGGGCGTCAAGGTGCTGCGCTACGAGATCAAGGACCTGACGCCGCCCGCCGAGATCCTGCGCTCGATGCAGGCGCAGATCACCGCGGAGCGCGAGAAGCGCGCGGTGATCGCGACCTCCGAGGGCAAGCGGCAGGAGCAGATCAACATCGCGATGGGCGCGCGGGAGGCGGCGATCGCGAAGTCCGAGGGCGAGAAGCAGGCCGAGATCAACAACGCGCAGGGGCAGGCGGCGGCGATCCTCGCGATCGCCGAGGCGAACGCGAAGGCGATCCGCCAGGTCGCGGAGTCGATCCAGGCGGATGGCGGACTTCAGGCGGTCAACTTCAAGGTCGCCGAGCAGTACATCGCCGCGTTCGGCAACCTCGCGGTCAAGGCGAACACGATGATCCTGCCGACCAACGCGGCCGACGTGGCCGGCATGATCGCGACGGCGATGTCGGTGATCCGCGCACCGCAGCCGAAGTAGCGGGGACGACGATGGAGCTCGAGGGCAGCGTGTTCCTGGTCACCGGTGGCGCCTCCGGCCTCGGCGCGGCGACGGTGCGCATGGTGGTCGGCGCGGGAGGTCGCGCGGTCATCGCGGACGTCAATGAAACCGCCGGTGCCGCGCTCGCGCGCGAGCTCGGTGCGCACGCCCGTTTCGCCCGGTGCGACGTGACCGACGAGGCGAGCGCGGCCGCGGCGGTGCGCGCGGCCGTCGACGGCTTCGGGTCGCTGCACGGCCTGGTCAACTGCGCGGGCATCGTGCACGCCGAGCGCATCGTCGGCAAGGAGGGGCCGCACACGCTCGCCGGCTTCGAGCGCTCGATCGCCATCAACCTCGTCGGCACGTTCAACCTGATCCGGCTGGCGGCGCAGGTGATGGCCGCGGCCGAGCCGAACGCGGAGGGCGAGCGCGGCGTGATCGTCAACTGCGCGTCGGTCGCCGCGTTCGACGGCCAGATCGGGCAGGCGGCGTATGCGGCGTCGAAGGCGGCCGTGGTCGGCATGACGCTGCCGGTCGCACGCGAGCTCGCGCGCTCCGGGATCCGCGTGATGACGATCGCGCCCGGCATCTTCGAGACGCCGATGATGTCGAGCCTCGCGCCTGAGGTGCAGGCGTCGCTCGGCAAGATGGTGCCGTTCCCGCCGCGGCTCGGCCGCCCCGCGGAGTTCGCGGCGCTGGTGCGCGCGATCGTCGAGAACCCGATGCTCAACGGAGAGACGATCCGGCTCGACGGCGCCATTCGCATGGCGCCCAGATGATGGGCGGGACGTTCCGGCGACTCGCCGCGCTCGTCGCCTTCGCGCTGTCCGCCGCCGCCGCGCACGCACAGGATGCCACGCTCGTCGGCGGCGCACGCGGCGGCCCGCTCGTGCACCGCGGGCCGATGGACGTGCTCCCCGAGGCCTGGCGCGCCGCGGTCCGCGCCGATCTCGACCGCCGCGTGGCCGCGATGATGGCGCAGGGCCGCATCGCCCCGGCGAACAAGGCCGCGGGCGTGCTGTTCGGGTGGCCGGTGCAACTGATCCCGGGGGCGTCGGACGCGGTCCCCAACGTGATCGCGAACTACGTCGACCACGACCTCGCCTACCCGGGGCAGGTGCGCGACTGGAGCTGCGGCACGCGGACCTACGACCTCGCGGGCGGCTACAACCACCGCGGCACCGACTTCTCGGCGTTCCCGTTCGGCTGGCTCAAGATGGACCGTGACGAGATGATCGTCGTGGCCGCGGCACCCGGGACGATCATCCGCAAGGACGACGGCGCCTACGATCGCAACTGCGGGCCGCTCGGCTCGTTGCCCACGAACACGCCGGTGAACGCGATCTACGTGCGCCATGCCGACGGTTCGATCGGCTGGTACCTGCACCTCAAGGCCGGGTCGCTCACGCCCAAGGCCGCCGGCGAAACGGTGGTGGCGGGCGAGCGCATCGCGTCGGTGGGAAGCTCGGGCGCGTCGAGCAGCCCGCACCTGCATTTCGAGGTCTACAGCTGGAACGGCGGGCTCATCGACCCGTACGCGGGGACCTGCAACGCGCTGAACGCCGATTCGTGGTGGGCGCAGCAGCCCGCCTACTGGCAACCCGCGATCGTCCGGCTCAGCGTGCACGACGTCCAGCCGTCGTTCAGCGATTGCACGTCGCCCGACGCCCCCGGCGCGACGAGCTACCTGGTTCCCGGCGCGACGTTCTACGCGACGCTGTTCCTGCGCGACTTCCGGTCGGGAACTACCGCGTCGATGCGCGTGCTACGGCCGGACGGCACCACGCACTTCGCGAACGCGGTTCACAACGATCAGCAGGACTACGTCACGAGCTCCTGGTCCTTCGCGGTCGACCTGCCGCCGGACGCGCCGCCGGGCGCATGGCGCGTCCAGGCCGACCTCGGCGGTGCGACGCGCGAAACGGTCTTCCACGTCGCCGGCACGGTGCCGCCGAGGGCGACCGCGGTCGAGTACTTCCATGCGGGCTTCGGCCATTACTTCATCACCGCGAACGCCGACGAGATCGCGGGACTCGACGCCGGCGCGTACGGAGGCGTGTGGGCCCGTACCGGACGAACGTTTCTCGTCTACGCGTCCGCCGCCGAGGGTCTCGCGCCCGTGTGCCGTTTCTTCTCGACGTCGTTCGGCGCGAAGAGCTCGCACTTCTACACGGCCGACCCGGTCGAATGCGCGGGAGTCAAGCAGAACCCGAACTGGCTCTACGAGGAGATCGCGTTCCACGTGCCCATGCCCGATGCGTCGGGCACCTGTCCCGCGGGCTCGCTGCCGATCTACCGGATGTACAACAATGGCCACACTGGCGCACCGAACCACCGCTTTACGACCGACTACGCCACGCGGCTCGCGTTAGTCCCCGCGCAGGACTGGTCGAAGGAGGGCGCGGGGCCGGTGGGCGTGGCGATGTGCGCGCCGCAATAGGGCGGGGAGTGGAGAGTGGCAAGGACCGGCGCACCGTGCGCCGCCGACAGGCGCCCACTCGGCGATCGACACCGGGGTCAGATTGGAATCTACCCCACGGAATTCAGCACCGCGGAGCATCACCGGGTCGAGTCGCAAGGGCCGTCGTCCCGCGCGCCCACGACGGCCCCGCTCCCTGCACCCCGCTCGCGCCGTTGTTCAGTCCCTTCGGACCAGCGCGATGCCGATGAACGCGATCGCGACGAAGAACGCCAGCGTCCACCCCGCGATGGACAGGCCGAGAAAGACCCATGCCTTGTCGGCGCATTCGCCGCTGCCTTCGAGCACGCGGCGGATGACGTCGACGAACGGCATCGTGTCCAGCATGTAGCCGAGCCCCATGCCGCACGCGGGGACCTGGTCGGCCGGCAGCGATTGCAGCCACACCTGCCGCGCCGCGAATCCGGCGCCCAGCGCCGCGACCGCGAGCAGCAGCAGTGCGTAGATCCACGCGCCGACCCGGCCGGGCTCGTGGAACGTGCCCACGAGGAAGATGAGCCCGATGACGACGATGGCGACGCGCTGGAGCATGCAGAGCGGGCAGGGCTCCAGGCCGTCGTTGTACTGCAGCCACAGCGCCCAGCCCATCAGCGCCGCGCAGGTCAGGAACCCGAGGAAGAAGGCGGCGCGGCGACGGGGCAACAGGATCAGCGCGAGCGACGTGAGCCCGAGCGCCATCACGCCGATCTGCCACATCGCCGCGACGAAGGTCGCGCCCTCGCCTTGCACCAGCGTGATCGCCTGCTGGAGCAGCACGGCCAGCGCGACGGCCAGGCCGACCCACGGCAGCGACAGTCCGAGCCGTTCCATCACGCCTGCCCGGCGCGCGCGAGCGCCTGGTCGAGGTCCCACAGGATGTCGTCGATCGACTCGAGCCCGATCGACAGCCGGATCATCTCCGGCGTGACACCGGCGGCGCGCTGCTCGTCCTCCGACAGCTGCCGGTGGGTCGTCGACGCCGGATGGATGATCAGCGACTTCGCGTCGCCGACGTTCG
>DASTCK010000354.1:0-8819 GCA_035711225.1 Casimicrobiaceae bacterium | reverse complement strand
ACCGCGACGGGGTTGCTGTTGTAGACGAACAGCGCGCGCACCGGCGGATCCGCCGACAGCAGCGCATCCCCGATCGCGGACATGTTGATCGTGCGCGGCGCGCCGCGGATGAGGTCTGGACGCTCGAGCGCCGCCGTGTCGACCGGGTAGGTCCCCGACGACGTGAGCAGCGCGCCGCCGGCGCGGTCGCGCCACGCGCCGACCAGCGCGGGCAGGCAGGCGACCGCGCGCACCGCGTTGCCGCCGCCGGCGTGGCGCTGCATCCCGTAGTTCAGCCGGATCGCCGCTGGCTTGATCGTGCCGAGGTCGTGCGCCAGGCGCTCGACCTGCGCGACGTCGATGCGGCACACCGACGCGGCGCGTGCGGGCGTCCACGCGCTCGCCCGCTCGGCGAGCGCCTCGTAGCCGACCGTGTAGCGGTCGACGTAGTCGCGGTCGACGCGCCCGTCGCGGATCAGCGCATGCATGACGCCATAGGCGAGCGCCGCATCGGTGCCCGGCATCAGGGCGATGTGCTCGTGGCATTTCTCGGCGGTCGAGCTGCGGAACGGGTCGATGGCGACCAGGCGCGCGCCGCGCCGCTTGGCCTCCTGCGCCCGCGTCCAGAAATGCAGGTTCGACGCGACCGGATTGCTGCCCCAGATCACGATCAGCCGGCTGTCGACGCAGGCCTCGAGGTCCATGCCGATCGCCGCGCCGACCACGGCGTTCCACCCGGCCTTGCCTGCCGTCGCGCAGATCGTGCGATCGAGGAGCGACGCGCCCAGCCGGTGGAAGAAGCGGCGGTCCATCGAGCCGTACTGCAGCAGGCCCATGTTGCCCGCGTACGAGTAGGGCACGATCGCCTGCGGCCCTTCCGGCGAGTCGGCGAGCGCGCGGAAGCGGCCGGCGACGATGCCGATCGCGTCGTCCCAGCCGATCCGCTCGAAGCGCGCGCTGCCCTTCCCGCCGGCGCGGCGCATCGGGTGGAGCAGGCGTTCCGGCGAGTAGGTGCGGTCGAGATACCGGCCGACCTTGGTGCACAGCACACCCTGCGTGGGCGGATGGTCGCCGGCCCCCCGGATCGCGACGGCGCGGCCATCCTCGACCGTCACCAGCATCGCGCAGGTGTCGGGGCAGTCGTGCGGGCAGGCGCCGCGAACGATACGGCGGCCGCTGTGTCCGGCGTCGGGAGGCATCGGAGTCTCGCAGGGAAGCTTCGATTGTAAGCGAGCGCCCCGTCCGTCGTGGGTTACGCTTCGCGGATGCCGAGCATTCGCACCGTGGCCTTCGCCGACGGCACTCGCGTGCCGGCGCTCGGCCTCGGCACCTGGCGGATGGGCGAGCGCCCCGGGAGCCGTGACGCGGAGGTCGCCGCGCTGCGGCGCGGGTTCGACCACGGCCTCACGCTCGTCGACACCGCCGAGATGTACGCCGACGGAGGAAGCGAGGAGGTGGTGGGGCGGGCGATCGCCGGCCGCCGCGACGAGATCTTCGTCGTGTCCAAGGCCTACCCGCACCACGCGGGCCGCCGCTCGGCGATCGCCGCGTGCGAGAAGAGCCTCGCGCGCCTGCGCATCGACCGCCTCGACCTCTACCTGCTGCACTGGCGCGGCGACATTCCGCTGGCCGAGACCGTCGAGGCGTTCGACCGCCTGAAGCGCGACGGCAAGATCGCGCGCTGGGGCGTGTCGAACTTCGACGTCGACGACCTCGACGAGCTGGCGGCGCTCGACGGCGGCAGCGCCTGCGCCGCCAACCAGGTCCTCTATCACCTGGGCGAGCGTGGCATCGAGCGCGGCGCGCTGCCGCGCTGCCGCGCGTGGCCGATGCCGGTGATGGCCTACTCGCCGTTCGACGAAGGACGGCTCCTCTCGAACGCGGCGCTGGCCCGTGTCGCACGCGAAGCGGGGACGAGCGCCGCGACGCTCGCGCTCGCATGGATCGTCTCGCATGATGGTGTCATGGCGATTCCCAAGGCCGCGACGCTCGCGCACGTCGATGCGATCGTCGCCGCTGTCGGCTTCAAGTTGTCCGACGTCGTCGTGCGCGCGCTCGATCGCGCGTTCCCGCCGCCGAAGCGGCGGACGCCGCTCGCGATGATCTGACGCGCCGCTGGCCCGGCGGGCGGCCTCGCCTTCGGCCGTGCCGGGAGCCCCTGCGACCGCTCGTCGGATCGGCCGGTGGGTGGCGTTTACAAATCAGGCAGTTGCGCGCGGCCCACGGCCCTGGGGACGCGCGGTGGCACGCTTGCTGCTCTGACGTCGGTGAAGCCAGAAGACACCGCGAACCCAGACAGGAGACCGTTGTGAACTACACGCACTACGACTATCTCGATCTCGCTCCCGGCGCGTCGACGGCGCGCATCGAGGCGGCGTACGCGCAGGTGCTCCAGCGCTTCCAGTTCGGTCGCACCGACGCCGGCCAGGACCTCTCGGGGCTCGTGCGCATGATCCACTCGGCGTACCGCGTGCTCTCCGATCCCGAGGCGCGGCGCGCCTACGACGAGCAGCTCGCCCGCGAGGCGGCGCTTGCCGATGCGGAGCTCAAGGCCGAGCTCGACACCCAGGCCACCCGGCCCCAGCGCCACGCGCAGGACGTTCCCGCGGCGCTGCGCGTCGCGCTCAACCAGCTCGCCGCCTGACGGCGCTCCTTTTCCACGGTCGCCGGATTCAGGTTTCTCGACTGCCAACACAGCGATGCGGTCGGCGGCCGTCTTTTCTTCGATGCGTGCGCGATCGCTCCGATCCGTGGAATGCGCGCTGAAGGCGCGCTCGCGCCGGACCCGGACGCGTGTCGCGTGCGCGGCCCGCAGGCCACGCGCAAGGTCGGGACGCCAGATCGCGCGTCCCTGCGCGGCGGCGCGGACCGTCGCACGCGGCGCGCGACCGATGCGGCGGCTGCCCGCAGGCTTCATCCCGCTCCTGCGTCACTGACAAGGTCTAATCGTGGAACGCTGCGTCAACTGCCAGTACTACGACCGCCACCAGGCGAACGGCGCCGGCGGCAAGTCCGCGCATGCCGGCCAATGCCGGCGCAACGCGCCCCAGCTGTCGCCGATCAATCCCAAGAACTACATGATCGAGGGCGTCTGGCCGACGGTTCGCGACGAGGACTGGTGCGGCGAGTTCAAGCTCGCGGCCCGGCGCCCCGAAAGCGGCACGCAGCGCGCGGATGCGCTCCTCGGCTCGATCAATGCTTCGGCGGCATCCGCGGGGGCGATTCCGACGTCGGTGCCTCGGGTCGGGAGCAGCGGGGCGACGCCGATGTCGATCGGGGCCCTGCGGGGCAACGGCGACTGACACCCGCCGCGTCTCGGTAGCTCTGCCCGAGGAAGGGCCTGCCTTGCGCGGCGCCTGCCGCGCTCCCGCCGCTGCATCGTGCGTGGCCGTCGGCGACCATGCTGTCGCGGGCCGTGCGATCCCATCCTGCGCGTCCGCGACCTGCACGATCGGGACCGCGTCGCACGCCTGCGACGTCGGCACGTGGCTGGCCCAGGTCTTCGCGTCGATCGCGGGTGTCGCGCCCCCAAGACGTCGGGGCCGGGCTCGCGCCGTGAGCCTGCGGGGCTGGTAGAGTCTCCCGAGCTATCACTCCCGCGTCGCGCGTCCCCGCGCGAGCGGCCTTGTCCCGATGCACGACGCGCTTGCGCGCGCGCTCGCCGCCGGCGCGACCGTCGTCACGCCCAACCGGCGCCTCGCGCGCCACCTGATCGACGATTACGACCGCTCGCAGCAGGCTGCGGGCCGGCTGGCGTGGCCGACGGCGCGGGTGCTTCCGTGGGCTGCGTGGATCGCCTCGATGGACGACGAGGCGACGTCCGCGGGAGCGTTGCTCCCGCGCGTCCGGCTCTCCGAGCAGGCCTCCGCGCTGCTGTGGCGCAACGCCCTGGACATCGAGGGGTCGCCGCTCCTCGACCCGCCGGCGCTCGCCGCCTCGGCCGCCGAGGCGTGGGACCACGTCCACGCGTACGGCTCGGGAGGTGAGAGCTGGCGGGCATGGGCCGGCGGCGACGACGAGCCGGCCGCGTTCGCCCGCTGGGCGGAGCGGTTTCGCGCTGCGCTGCTCGCGCACGGCGCCGACGATCTCCCGGGCGCGACCGAGCGCGTCGGGCAAGCGGCCGCGTCGATGCCGGGGTGGCACGGGCGGCGGGTGATCCTCGCGGGCTTCCTCGCGTTGACGCCGCAACAGCAGCGCGTGGCCACGGCGCTCGCCGCCGCGGGCGCGATCGTCGAGGTGCTGCCGACGCTCGGCGAAAGCGCGGCGTCTCCGCGCCGAGCGTCGTTCGTCTCGGCCGACGCGGAGCTTCGCGCTGCGCTCGGGTGGGCGCGGCGCGAAGTCGAGCGCAATCCCGGCGCGCAAGTCGGGATCGTCGTGCCCGACCTCGCGCAGCGCCTGGCGGCGGTGCGCAGGCGGGCCATCGACCTTCTCGGCGTTCCGAAGGATGGCGAAGCCTGCTCCCCGGCGTGGAACATTTCGCTGGGCGCGCCGATCGCCGAGGTGCCGCTGGTCGCGTGTGCGATCGACCTCCTCGTGCTGGCCTGGGCCGCGCTGCCGTCGGGCCGCGCCGCGGCCTGGTTGAGGTCGGCCCACCTTCCCCGCGCGCAGGAAGCGCGCCGGTCGCGTGCGGCCATCGAGCGGCCGTGGCTCGAGCAGGGCGTCGACACGGTGCGCCTCGGCGAGGCGATCGCCGCACTGGAGCGGAGCGGCGACGCGCTCGCGCGGCGGCTGTCGGCGCTTCGCGCGGTCGTCGGGAAACGGCACCGCGATACGCGGCACGGCTGGGTCGACGCGTGGCGCGAGGCGCTCGCCGTCGCTGGCTGGCCGGGGGATGCCCCGCTGCGCAGCGACGACCACCAGGCCATGGCCGCGCTCGACGAGCACTTCGCCGCCTTCGCCGCGCTCGATGCGGTCGCCGCGGGACGCGGCCGGGCCGAACTGCGCGCCGAGGAGGCGATCGCCGCGTTCGCGGAGATCCTCGGCGGCTCGCCGTTCCAGCCCGAGTCGCCGCCGGCGCCGATCCAGATCCTCGGGCTCTACGAAGCGATCGGGTTGCCGTTCGATGCGCTGTGGGTCACCGGCATGAGCGACGAGGTGCTGCCCCGCCCGTCGCGCCCGCATCCGTTGCTTCCGGTGCGCTGGCAGCGCGAACACGGGGTGCCTCGCAGCGATGCGGGCCGCGAGCTCGGCTATGCGCGCGACGTCGCGTCGTGGCTGCTCCGCGCCGCGCCGGCGGTCGTCGTGAGCCACGCGACGACGATCGACGATCGTCCGTCGACGCCCGCCACGGTGTTCCCGCGCGGCGAGCCGTGGGCAGCGGAGGTTCCGGCGACGCCTGCGGATGCGATCTTCGCCGCGCGGCCGCCGCGCGAGCGGCTCGTCGAGCCCGGCGCGCCCCCCCTGGCGCAGGACGAGCGGTGTCGAGCGGGCTCGGGCCTCGTCGCCGCGCAGAGCGATTGCCCGTTCCAGGCGCTGGCCGCCCGTCGCTGGCGGGCCGATCCCTGGCCGGCGCCGATCGTCGGGCTCACGCCGATGGAGCGCGGCAATCTCGTGCACGCGGCGCTGGCGTCGTTCTGGCGCGAGACGCGATCGCACGGCGCCCTGGTCGCGTTGCTCGGCGACCGGGCGCGCTTCGAGGCCGCGCTCGTCCGGGCGGCGGGAGAAGCGATCGCGACGGTCCGGTCGGATCGATGGCAGCGCGTGCCGAGGGCGGTGCAATCGCTCGAGGCGAGGCGCCTGTCGCGGCTCGTCGCCACGTGGATCGAGGAGGTGGAGCGCGAGCGACCGGCGTTCGAGGTGATCCACGTCGAGCACGACGAGGCGCTCGCGATCGGTCCGCTCGCGTTCTCGCTGCGGCTCGATCGAGTCGACCGGCTGGCCGATGGCGGCGTCGCGATCGTCGATTACAAGACCGGCAACGTCCCGTCGATCGCGCGCTGGACCGCCGGGCGCCCCGAGGCCACGCAGCTCGCGCTCTACACGCTCGCGTGGCGCGAGGCCCATCCCGCCGACCCGGTTCGCGCCGCCGTGCTCGCCCGCGTGAAGCGCGGCGAGAGCAAGCCGATCGGCCTCTACGCCGACGAGGACGCGCGTTTCTGCGCGGCGGCCAAGGCGGAGAAGGCGAGGGCGGTGGTCGACTGGACGTCGCTCGAGGCGACCTGGCGGGGCCTCGTGACCGGGCTCGTCGAGGCGTTCGCGGGAGGCGAGGCGCAGGTCGCCCCGCGCGAGGCGTCGGTGTGCCGCTCGTGCGCGCGACAGGCGCTGTGCCGCATCGGCGTGGCGCTCGCCGACGACGAGGAGGCTGCATGAGCGCCGCAGGGCCGCCCCAAGGCGCTCGCCCCCCGGGGGGAAGCGAGCGAAGCTCGCCTCGGGGGGATGACCCGAGCGTCGCCACGCTGCTCGACGAGGACGCGTCCGCGCGCGAGCGCGCGCTCGACGTCGGCCGCTCGTTCCTCGTGCAGGCGCCGGCCGGCTCGGGCAAGACCGAGCTCCTGATCCAGCGCCTGCTCGCGCTGCTCGGTCACGTCGAGCGGCCGGAGCGCGTGCTCGCGATCACGTTCACCCGCAAGGCCGAGGGCGAGATGCGCGAGCGCGTGCTGCGCGCGCTCGCCGCTGCCACCGACGCGACGGCCGACGAGCGCGACCTGCCGCCTCACGAGCGTCGCACGCGCGCGCTGGCGCGCGCGGTGCTCGCGCAGGACGCGCGCCAGGGCTGGAACCTCCTCGAGCATCCGTCGCGGCTCGCCATCCAGACGATCGACGCGCTCGCGCAGGCGATCGCGCTGCAGGCGCCGCTCGCGAGCGGGCTGCCGCCCGTGCCGCGCTTCACCGACGATGCGATGCCGCTCTACGTCGCCGCGGCGCACGCCGCCATCGCGGACGCGGATCCGACGGCGCGGCCCTGGCAGCTGTTGCTCGACCACCAGGACAACGACGCTGACGCGCTCGCCGCGCTGATCGCCACGCTGCTCGCGCGGCGCGATCAATGGCTCTCGCTCGCGACGGAGGGCAGCGGCAGCGCGCGCGAGGCGCTCGAAGCCACGCTCGCCCGCGAAGTCGAAGGCGAGCTCGCCGGCGTGGCCGCGTCGCTCGCGACGGCCGACTTCTCGTGCCTCGCGCGGTTCGCGTCGATCGCGCATCCGAACCTCGACCCCGCCGACACGCCGAGGGCCGCGCTCGAAGCCTGCGCGCGGCGGGGCGGGCCCGCGCCCGTCGCGCTCGCGCATCTGGACGAGTGGCGCGCGATCGTCGGCTGGCTCATGACCAAGGACGCCAAGGGGCTGCGCAAGGCGGCCTTGCCCGGCATCCCGCCGATCGGCAAGGGTCCGGGCGCCGACGAGCGCCGCGAGGTCGCCAATGCGCTCGCCGAGTGGCTCGCGTCGCTCGCCACGACCGCCGGCGTCGAGGGCGCGTTCCGGACGCTGCTCTCGCTGCCGCCCGTCCGCTACACCGACGAGGAATGGGAGCGCATCGAGGCGTTGCTGTCGCTGATGCCGAAGCTCGCGGCGCATCTGCGAGCGGCATTCGCGCAGGCGGGCGAGCTCGACTTCCCCGAAGCCACGCTCGCCGCGCTCGCGGCGCTCGGCACCGGCGACGAACCGTCGGAACTGCTGCTGCGCCTCGACCTGCGCATCGACCACCTGCTCGTCGACGAGTTCCAGGACACGTCGTACGCGCACCTCGACCTGATCCGGCGCCTCGTCTCGGGCTGGGCGGAAGGCGATGGCCGCACGCTCTTCGCGGTCGGCGATCCAATGCAATCGATCTACCGCTTCCGCGGCGCCGAAGTGCGCGCCTTCGTCGAGGCCCAGGCCTCCGGGGCGATCGAGGGGATCGCCGTCGATCGCCTGACGCTGCGCCGGAATTTCCGCTCGCAGGCGGGCCTCGTCCGGTGGGTCAACGAGAGGTTCCCCGCCGTGCTCGGCGACACGAGCGACCCGTGGCAAGGCCGGGTGGCGTTCGCGGACGCGGTCGCCGTCGAGCCCGAGCTCGACGGGCTCGCCTGCTCGGTGCAGATCGCGTCGAGCGACGACGACGAGGCCGCGCTCGTCGTCGAGCGTGTCCGCGAGGGGCTCGCCGCCGGCGGCAGCGTCGCGGTCCTCGTTCGCGCCCGTACCCACCTCGGCAAGCTGCTGCCGGCATTGCGCACCGCGGCGATCCCGTACTCCGCGGTGGACCTCGACGTGCTCGCCGACCGCGCCGCCGTCCGCGACATCGTGTCGCTCGCGCACGCGATCGTCCAACCCGACGATCGCCTTGCGTGGCTCGCGGTGCTGCGCGCGCCGTGGTGCGGCCTCGCGCTCGACGACCTGCACGCGATCGTGCGCGACGCGGATGGCCCCCCAGGCCGATCGATCGAGGACGCAGCGCTCGATCCGCGGTCGTCGCTGTCGGCGGACGGGCGCGCGCGGCTCGCCCGGTGCGCCGACGCGCTTCGGCACGCGCGCCAGTCGCTCGGGAGGCGCCCGCTCGCCGAGCGCGTCCGCGAGGCGTGGAGCGCACTCGCCGGCCCTGCGACGCTTTCGGAGCCGCTCGACATGGTCGCGGTGGACGACGTGCTCGGGCTGGTGGCCGCCGACGAGCGAGCCGGCGACCTGCCGGACTGGAGCGCCTTCGCCGCGCGGCTCGCGGAGCGGCGCCTGTCGCCGCCGCCCGGCGAAGCGGCGCGCGTGCAGGTCATGACGATGCACAAGGCGAAAGGTCTCGAGTTCGACACGGTGATCCTGCCCGGGCTCGCGCGCGGCCGCACGCGCAACGACACGCCGCTGATGCGCTGGCGCACGCGGCGCACCGGCCTCTTGCTCGGGCTTGCGAAACCCAAGGGCGGCGAACCGGACGGC
>DASTCK010000353.1:0-25324 GCA_035711225.1 Casimicrobiaceae bacterium | reverse complement strand
GAGGAGGTCCTCGGCGTCGTGTTCGACGACCTGCCCGCGAACGTCGTGACGGCCGCGGATGGACGCCCGGTCACGCAGCGGATCCTCGCGTTGCCGTCGCTGCCCGCGGGCTACCACACGCTGCGATTCGACGACGATGCGGATGGCCCATGCCGCGTGGTGGTGGCGCCGGCGCGCTGCTACCTGCCGCCGGCCCTGCAGGATGGGGGACGGCGATTCGGGATCGCGGCGCACCTGTATGCGCTCCGCCGTCGCGGCGACCAGGGCATCGGGGACCTCACGACGCTCGCGCAGCTCGCCGAGGCCACGGCAGGCGCGGGCGGCAGCGTCGTCGGCATCAACCCGCTGCACGCGCTCTTCGCCGAGGATCGCGAGCGCGCCAGCCCGTATCACCCGTCGGACCGCCGGTTCCTCGATCCGATCTACGTGGACGTCGAGCGCGTGCCCGATCTCGCGGACTCGGGCGACGCGCGCTCGCTGTTCGCGCATCATGCGCGCCGGAGCGAGGAGCTCTCCGCGCGCGCCCACGTCGACTATGCCGCGGTCTGGGAGGTCAAGAAGGCGGTGCTGGAGGCCTGCTTCGCGCATTTCGAGCGACGCCCCGCGAGCGATCCGCTCGTCGTCGAGTTCGATCGCTTCGTCGACCGCGGCGGCCCGCCGCTTCATCGGTTCGCGATCTTCGAGGCGATCGCCGCGACGCATCCCCGCGAGCCGTGGCAACGCTGGCCCGACGAGCTGCGCCGGCCGGACTCCGGGGGCGTGGCGAGCTTCGCGTCTCGACAAGCGCGCGGGGTCCGTTTCGCGCTGTACCTGCAATGGCTCGCGGAGCGCCAGCTCGCCGCGGCGGCCGGGCACGCGCGCGCAAGCGGCCTCGCCCTGGGGTTCTTTCGCGATCTCGCGCTCGGTGCCGCGCCCGACGGCGCCGAATCCTGGGCCGATCCCGGCAGCTATGCCCGCGGCGTGTCGATCGGCGCGCCACCCGATCCGTTCTCGCCCTCGGGCCAGGTCTGGAACCTGCCGCCACCGAATCCCGAGGCCATGGTCGCGTCCGCGTGCGCGGGCGCCCGCGAGCTCTACGCCGCGAACATGCGTCACGCGGGAGCGCTGCGGATCGATCACGTGATGGGGCTCTCGCGATTGTTCTGGATCCCGGAAGGCGCCACGGCGGCCGACGGTGCCTACGTCGGCTATCCGCTCGATGCGCTGCTCGGCGTCCTCGCGCTCGAGAGCACGCGCGCGCGCTGCCTCGTCGTCGGCGAGGACCTGGGCACGGTGCCGGAAGGGTTGCGCGAGCGACTCGCCGCGGCCGACGTCCTGTCGTATCGCGTGCTCTGGTTCGAGCGCGACGCTGCCGGCTTCGCGGAGCCGTCGCGTTATCCGGTGAAGGCGGCGGCGTGCGTGTCGACGCACGACCTGCCGACCGTCGCGGGATGGTGGACCGGCGCGGACATCGACGAGAAGCAGGCGCTCCACCTGCTCAGCGCGGATGCCGCCGACGCGGAGCGCGCCGAGAGGCGAGCGTCGAGGGACGCGCTCGCCGCCGCCCTCGAGCGGGCCGGCGTCGTCCGGGACGCGCCGATCGACGGTGCGGCACCGCACGACGCCGCGATCACCGCCGCGATCCATCGCTTCGTGGGAGCCTCGCCCTCCGTCCTGGCGTTGATCCAGGCCGACGACCTCGCCGTCGAGACCACGGCCGTGAACCTTCCGGGGATCGACCGCCTTCGCCCGAACTGGCGCCGCAAGCTGAGCGTCGCCGTCGAAGCCCTGTGGCGCACCGAGGCGGGCAGGCAGGCGATCGCCGATTTCGCCGCGGAGCGGACCGGGCGCTGACGCGTCGGCGCACGCGGCGCGAAGCCGCGCAGCATGCCGCGCACCCGCGCCGGGCGACGGCGGGCCGCGTCAGCGCAGGTGATGCGGCTGCTGGCCCAGCATCTCGGGGACGACGAGCGTGATGCCGCCCTCGGTCACGTGGAAGCGTCGCCGATCCTCGTCCGGATCGACCCCGGCCGTGAACCCGTCGGGCAGCCGGCAGTGCTTGTCGACGATCGCCCGCCGCAGGACCACGTTGCGGCCCACCACGACGTTGGGCAGCAGCACCGAATCCTCGATCGTGCAGCGATCGTCGACGCGGACGTTCCAGAACAGCACCGAGCGGCGCACCGTCGAGCCGCTCACGATGCAGCCGCTCGCGACGATCGAGTCGATCGCCGTCCCGCGCCGGTCGTCGCCGTCGAACACGAACTTCGCCGGCGGCAACTGCTGCTGGTGCGTCCAGATCGGCCACTCGGTGTCGTAGAGGTTCAGCTCGGGCACGACGTGGGTCAGCGCCACGTTCGCCTCCCAGTAGGCCTCGATCGTCCCGATGTCGCGCCAGTAGGGCGTGCCGTTGCTCATGTTGACGCAGCTCTCGGCGAAGTCGTGCGCGTAGATGCGCGCCCCGTCCGCGACGAGCTGCGGGATGACGTCCCTGCCGAAGTCGTGGCTGGAGCGCGGGTCGTCGGCGTCGCGGAGCAGCGCGTCGTAGAGGAAGGCGGCATCGAACACGTAGATGCCCATGCTCGCGAGCGCGCGGTCGGGACGGCCGGGCATGGGGGCGGGCTGCGCCGGCTTTTCCTGGAACTGGACGATGCGGCGCTTGCCGTCCACGGCCAGCACGCCGAGCGAGCGCGCGTCGGCGAGCGGCACGTCGACGCACGCGATCGTCAACTGCGCATTCGCGTCGACGTGGTCGTCGAGCATCCGGCCGTAGTCCATCTTGTAGACGTGGTCGCCGGCCAGGATCAGCACGTGACGCGGATCGTGGCGCCGCACCAGGTCGAGGTTCTGGTGAACCGCGTCCGCCGTGCCCTGGTACCAGGTCGCCTCGATCCGCTGCTGCGCAGGCAGCAGCTCGACGAACTCGTCGAAACGGCCGTCGAAAAAGCTCCACCCGCGCTGCAGGTGCCGGATCAGGCTCTGCGCCTTGTACTGCGTGCAGATGCCGATGCGGCGAATGCCCGAGTTGACGCAGTTCGACAGCGCGAAGTCGATGATCTGGAACTTCCCGCCGAACGGCACCGACGGCTTGGCGCGCCAGCTGGTCAGTTCCGCGAGGCGGCTTCCCCTCCCGCCGGCCAGGACGAGCGCCAGCGCGCTACGGGTGAGCGGACCCGACGACCTCCTCGTGCGCGCCCCGGCCAGCAGGGTGCCGAGCAGGTTCGATTCGGCAACCAACGTCATCGTCGCTCCGGCGACCTGTGCGCCTGGCACGACCGGCGCCCGCGGATCCCGACGCGCAGGCGCGTCAGGTCATGCGCAGGCGTCACGGCGCATGCGTTCGCCGCCGTTCCGCGCGCTCGGCGCCCGGCAGGCGCTACCCGCCGGTCCTGGCGCCGATCTCGGCTTCTGCCTCGAGCCAGTCCTGCAACTCGCCTCCCGGGGCGAAGCCTCGTTGCTCCGCCCGGTAATACGCCGACTCGGCGATCATCCTTTGCCGCGTCTGCGGATCGGGCACCTCGCCCGGCGTCGCGGGTCCCACGGCGTCAAGGCGACCTCGCGCCTCGTCGGCAATGGCGGAAATCACCGGCGCCTTGCGGCTGGCGTGCCGCTTGGTCGTGGCATGGGGGGTCAGCATCGTCTCGCTCCTTCGACCGCGAATTCGCACCCTTCTTGTTGCTTTTCGTCCGTCGTGCTTCGACGCGTCGCCAACGCCCCCCGTGGCGCGCGCCGGGCAGCGTCGAACCTCGGCGCTGCTTCTTGCTGCGCTGCAAACATCGCACCCGCCTCGCGGCCGAGTGCCGTTCCTCGAAGACCGGTCCCGTGCGATTCGGCTTCGCCGACGCAAAGCGTGCTCACGCTGTCGAAGGGGAAACCGCGGGAGGTCTTTCGGGGTCCGGCACTTTCGCAGGGGCGCGAGCATTCATGATCACTCTCCGATCGCGGAATGTCCAGCGGCGCTGTGCGAGCCGGGCCGTCGGCTAGACTGCGCGACGCCCATGCTCGACGTCCTCGCGATCACCGGCCCGATCTACCTGATCATCGCGGTCGGCTACGCGGCGACCCGCCGCGGAGGCTTCGCGACCGACGATCTGCGCGTGCTCGGGCGCTTCGTCATCGGCTTCGCCTTGCCGGCGCTGCTGTTCAACGCGCTGGCGCAACGGCAGGTGCGCGACATCGTCGAGCCGGGCTACCTCGCCGCCTACGCCGCCGGCGGCCTCGCCGTCGTGCTCGGCGCCTTCGCGTGGCAGCGCCGCGTGCGCGGACGCGACGCGCCGGCCAGCGCGTTCATCGGGATGGGCATGGGATTCCCCAACCTCGCGTTCGTCGGCTACCCGATCGTGGCGCTGTTCCTCGGGCCTCCCGCCGCGGTCGCGCTCGGCCTGTCGCTGCTGGTCGACAACCTGCTGGTGCTGCCGCTCGTGCTGGCGCTCGCCGAGAGCGGCGCGGGTGACGGCGGACGCTGGCACCGCGTGCTCGCGCAGTCGCTCGCCCGGGTCGCGTTCAACCCGATCATCGTCGCGATCGTGGCCGGCTTCGCGGTCGCGCTCGCCGGCGTGACGCTGCCCGCGCCGCTCACGCGCAGCATCGACCTCTTCGCGCAGGCTTCCACGGCCGTCGCGCTGTTCGTGATCGGCGGCTCGCTGGTCGGCCTCGAGGTGCGCGGCACGGCGCGCGACGTCGGCGCGATCGCGCTCGGCAAGCTCGTCGTCCACCCGCTGGTCGTGGCCGGGATCCTTGCGGTCCTGCCGCCGATCGACCCGGCGCTGCGCGTCGCCTGCATCGCATTCGCCGCGATGCCGATGGTATCGGTCTATCCGATCCTCGCGCAGCGGTTCCGGCTCGAGGGCATGTGCGCCGCCGCGCTGCTGGTCACCACCGTCGCGTCGTTCGTCACGATCAACGTGGCGCTGTGGTGGCTCGGGGCGGGACGGTAGGTCGAATGCGATGGTAGATTGTGGTGGGCAGATGCCCGGCGTCGGGGCACGCCTGCGGTCGGCCACGCGCGACGGGCGGCCCACCATCCACCGTTCACCCATCGCCGTTTCCCGGCCCTCCCATGCCACCATCGCCCGCCGACCTCGACCGCATCGCCGTGCAGGAGCGCCGCCTCGTGCTGGCGCGCTTCGACGCCGCCACCGCGTGGACGCTCGGCACGATGCTGAAGGCGAAAGCGGAGGCGCTCGGCGTCGCGCTGGCGATCGAGATCAGGATCGCGCGGCGGACGGTGTTCCTGCACGCGATGCCGGGCTCGAGGCCGTCGCACGCCGACTGGGCGAGGCGCAAGGCGAACACCGTCGATCTCCTCGCCCGGAGCAGCTACGGCGCCGGGCTCGCGGAACCGGTGGACGGGCAGACCATCGCGCAGCGAATGGGCCTCGCGACGCGCGACTATGCGTTCGCCGGCGGCGGGTTCCCGATCGCGGTCGACGGCGTGGGCACGATCGGCGCGGTCGCGGTCTCGGGACTGCCGCAGCGCGAGGACCACGCGCTCGTCGTCGAGGCGCTCGCCGCGCTGTGCGGGGTTCCCCTGGCCGAGGTCGCGCTCGACTGACCGGTTCGCGACGCCGGCCGCGACGCGCTGGCGTAAGGTACGCGCTCCTCGGCGAGACCAACGGCCATGGCCCAGGCAAGCTCGATGACCGACGCCGGTCCCGGACGAACGTACCGCCGCCACTCGCTCGCGGTGCGGATCGCGCACTGGATCAACGCGGTCGCGCTCACGATCCTGCTGATGAGCGGGCTGTCGATCTTCAACGCCCATCCGGCGCTCTACTGGGGGAAGTCGTCGTATTCCGGTCGACCGCCGGTCCTCGCGATCAACGCGAGGGCGACCGACGCGGGCGAGCTTCGCGGGGCCACCCGGGTCGGGTCGCTCAGCTTCGACACGACGGGCGTTCTCGGGGTCTCCGCCGACCGCCGCGGCGAGACGGTGGAGCGCGCTTTCCCGTGGTGGATCACGATTCCCGACGACCAGTGGCTGTCGATGGCGCGCGCCTGGCATTTCTTCTTCGCGTGGCTGCTCGTCGCGAACGGGCTCGTCTATCTCGTTCACGGCGCGGCCAGCCGTCATTTGGCGCGCGACGTCGTGCCCACGCGCGACGACCTCGCCGGGATCGGCGCGTCGATCCGCGACCATCTGCGGTTTCGCCACCCGCACGGCGAGGCCGCGACCCGCTACAACGTGCTGCAGAAGCTCGCCTACCTGGCGGTGATCTTCGTGCTGCTGCCGCTGACGGTGCTGATGGGCCTCGCGATGTCGCCGTGGCTCGACGGCGTGTGGCCGGGCTGGGTCGACGCCTTCGGCGGCCGGCAGTCGGCGCGCACGATCCATTTCGCCTGCGCGTGGCTGATCGTCGCGTTCGTCGCCGTGCACGTCTTCCAGGTGATCGTGACCGGCCTCTGGAACAACCTGCGATCGATGATCAGCGGGCGCTATCGCGTGGACGCGAACCCCGGCGAAGGAGCCGACCATGCCCGCTGACACCGCCGGACGACGTCGCTTCCTCGCTCGCGCACTGGCGGGCGCGTCGGCCGCGCTGCTCGCGGGCTGCAACCGGCTCTCGACGACCGAATGGTTCCCCCGGGTGCTCGCCACCGCCGATGGCTGGAGCGAGGCCGTCGCGAAGCTCGTCGGCCGGCGCGCGATGGCGCAGGAGTTCTCGCCCGCCGATCTGTCGCCCGCGTTTCGCAGCAACGGCACGAGCGACCCCGGCACCGACGCCTACCGCGCGCTCGTCGCGTCCGGATTCGCCGACTGGCGCCTCGAGGTCGGCGGGCTCGTCGCGACGCCGCGCACGTTCACGCTGGCGGAGCTTCGCGCGCTGCCTTCGCGCACCCAGATCACGCGGCACGACTGCGTCGAGGGGTGGAGCGCGATCGGCAAGTGGCGCGGCGCGCGCCTGTCCGCGCTGCTCGCCGCCGTCACGCCACGGGCGGACGCTCGCTACGTCGTCTTCCATTGCGCCGATCCGATGGAGGAGGACGGCACCGAGCCGTACTACGAGAGCATCGACCTCGACGACGCGTACCACGAGCAGACGATCCTGGCCTACGAGCTCAACGACGCGGCGCTGCCGGTCGCGAACGGCGCGCCGCTGCGCCTGCGCGTCGAGCGCCAGCTCGGCTACAAGCACGCCAAGTACGTGATGCGGCTGGAGCTCGTGTCGAGCTTCGCGTCGATCCGCGGCGGCAAGGGCGGCTACTGGGAGGACCAGGGCTACCAGTGGTACGCGGGGATCTAGCGCGAGCCGGCGTCAGGGCGCCGGCCCGACGTCCAGCAGGTGGTAGGGCAGGCTGAGGTAGGGGTGCGGCACGAATCCCCTGACGCTGCGCGCGACCAGGTACACGTCGTCGGCGGAAGGCAGCACGCGCGACGGCGCGTGCGCGTCGAGCATCGACGTCAGCTTGCGGAACAACGGCGCGCGCTCCGGCCCGGCGCGCATCACGCGCAGCGCCTCGAAGGTCGCGTCGTAGTCGGCGTACTGGTAGCACGACAGGTTCACCGTGCCGATGTGCTTGCCGTAGAAGTTCTCCATCGCGGAGACCCCGTCAGGCGCGCCGCCGCCGAAGTCCATCGTCGTCAGCTGGTGCTTGCAGTTGAACATCTGCTTCAGCCGGTCCCCCGGGGGCATCGTGTCGAACTCGACGCGCACGCCCACGCGGTCGAAGCCGCGCTTCATGAATTCCGCGACGCGCCGACCGACCGACGACGTGCTGATGATCATGCGGATCGCCAGCGGGGAGCCGTCCGGCGCCGTGCGCACACCGTCCGCGCCGCGCCTGTAGCCGAACCGGTCCAGCAGCGCGTTCGCGGTCGCCGGGTCGAAGGCGTTGGGATTGCGGTAGGCCGGGTCGTAGCCCACGATGTCGGGCCCGATCAGGTGCTGCTGCGCGTAGCCCAGGCCCTGATCGAAGACGCGCATCCATTCCGCGTCGTCGAACGACATCGCGATCGCCCGCCGCAGCGCGACCTTCGCCGGCTCGAATCCGCCGACCACCGGATCCTTCATGTTGAACATCAGGAGGAGGAAGCCCTGCGCGCGCGCGCGAGCCGGCACGATGCCCGCGGCCTTCAGGGCCGGCTTGAGCTCGGTCCCGTCGAAGGCGACCGGCGGGTCGACGAACGCGATGAAGTCGATCTCGCCCTTCTGCAGCGCGAGCACGGCCGTCGACGGCTCGGGAATGCGCGTCATCTCGATGCGGTCGACCGCGGGCACCGAGACGCTCCGCATCGCGCGCAGCAGCGGGTCGTCGGGCTTCGCGTTCGGCGCGAACGCGCTCCAGGGCAAACGCTTGAACGACGGGTTGCGCACCAGCGACAGGCGCGTGCCGGGCTGGAAGCGCGCGGCAACGTAGGGCCCGCTGCCGATCGGCCGGCGCGCGAACTCGGCGCCTTCGGCTTCCACGACTTCGCGCGGCACCGCGCTCCAGCCTGCGTACGCGAGGCCGTAGATGAACGTGGGGTCGGGCCGGGTCAGCCGGATCTGGAGCGTTCGCGCGTCGAGCGCCTTCAGGCCCGCGATCGGCGCCGAGTAGTCGAGCCCGCGCTTCTCGCGGCGGGCGGCGGCGACGAGATCGTCGAGCCCCTCGATCAGGCCCTCGAATTGCGCGAAGCTCATCGAGATGCTCGCCGGATCGGCGATGCGCTGCACGCTGTAGACGAAGTCCTGCGCGACGAGCTCGCGCGGCTTGCCGCCGAAGGCCGGGTGGGGCGCGAACAGCAGCCCCGGGCGCACGCGGAGCGTGTAGGTGCGGCCGTCCGCGGACACCTGAGGCAGCGCCTCGGCGGCATACGGAATCATCCGGATCGGCCGCGCGAGGTAGTCGTAGGTGAGGAGCTGGTGGTAGAGCGGCGCGATGGTGTTGAGCGACGACAGGCTGCCGGCGCGCGCCGGATCCAGCGACTCGACGTCGGCGAGCATCTGCAGCCGCAGCGTCTTGTCGGCCGCAGCGGCCGGCAGCGCGAGCGCGAGCAACGCGACGACGAGGCATCGACGCAGGCCTCTGGCCGGGATCACGCGGATCCTCACAGGATCGTGCACACGTCGTCGAACGCCGGCCGCGGGTTGCGCTTGTGCACCTTCGCCGGGTTCCCGTGCCCGAGGTTGACGAGGAAGTTCGAGCGGATCGTCGTGCCGGCGAAGAACGCCTCGTCGACCTTCGCGTTGTCGAAGCCGGACATCGCGCCGCAGTCGAGGCCGAGCGCCCGCGCCGCCAGCATCAGGTAGGCGCCCTGCAGCGTGCCGTTGCGGAACGCGGTGGCCTGGATCGCGGCGGGCTTGCCGACGAACCAGCTGCGCGCGTCGACGTGCGGGAACAGCGTGGGCAGCATCTCGTAGAACGCGAGGTCGTAGGCGACGATCGCCGTGCAGGGCGCCGCCATCGTCTTGTCGTGGTTCCCGGCCGACAGCGCGGGCGCGAGCTTCGCCTTGGCCTCGGGCGAGCGAACGAACACGAAGCGGGCGGGGTTCGAGTTGGCGCTCGTCGGCGCCCACTTGAGGAGGTCGTAGAGCTCGCGGAGCGTCGCGTCAGGGACGGGACGCGGGTCGAACCCGTGAAACGTGTGCGCCCTGCGGAACAGCAGGTCCAGGGCGTCGTCGTCGAGCTTCATGCGAGCCTTTCGCCTCGAGCGGCGGCCCTCGCCGGCGCGTCGGTGGCGCAGAGTCTAGCAAGCCCCGCGGACCGGGCCGCGATAGAGGAAAGCTATCGTCAGGATTGACGCGGTCAATTGGACGCATGCAGGGCATGCGCGTAGGATCGTTTGCGTGCCGCGGCCCGCGAGCGCTGGCGGCGGCGACGCCCCGCACCGCGGCTAGGACGGGCGGGGCGGACGGACGTGACACCACAGGAGAAGCTCCGATGAAGCCGTTGAAGGGAACCAGGACCCACGACAACCTGAAAGCCGCGTTCGCCGGCGAGTCGCAGGCGAACCGACGCTACCTGTACTTCGCGAACAAGGCGGACGTCGAAGGCCAGAACGACGTCGCCGCGCTCTTCCGGTCGACGGCCGAGGGCGAGACCGGGCACGCGCATGGTCACCTCGACTACCTCGCGCAGGTGGGCGATCCGGCGACCGACCTGCCGATCGGCAGCTCGCGGCAGAACCTCAAGGCCGCCGTGGCCGGCGAGACGCACGAGTACACCGACATGTACCCGGGGATGGCGAAGGCCGCTCGCGACGAGCATTTCGAGGAGATCGCCGACTGGTTCGAGACGCTGGCGAAGGCCGAGCGGTCGCACGCCAACCGGTTCCAGAAGGCGCTGGATCAGTTGACGGATTGAGGTGCGCCTCCGTTCGAGCGGACGCCGGCTCGCGCCGGCGCCGCTCGACGCGGCGCGAGCCCCTTCGGCGGGGGTTCGATGAACGATGCCGTGCGCTCCGGCGCGCGGAACCGCCGGGACGCGTGCGCCGCGAACGGCCCGCGTCGGTTCCTGCCAAACCGCATACCCCCGCAGGCCCCCGATGAGCGCCCCGCTGGCCGACAGGAAGGAAGGCAACCTCGCCGCGCCCACGCGCCATCCGCTGGACTGGCGCAGCGCCGAGTTCTACGACCGCGACGCGTTCCTGAAGGAGGCGGAGCGGGTCTTCGACATCTGCCACGGCTGCCGCCGCTGCGTCAGCCTGTGCAACGCGTTCCCCACGCTGTTCGACCTCGTCGACGAGAGCAGGACGATGGAGGTCGACGGCGTCGCCAAGGCGGACTACTGGAAGGTCGTCGACCAGTGCTACCTGTGCGACGTCTGCTACATGACCAAGTGCCCCTACGTGCCGCCGCACCCGTGGAACCTCGACTTCCCGCACACGATGCTGCGCGGCAAGGCGATCAAGTTCCGCGACGGCGAGACGGTGCTGCGCGACCGCGTGCTGACGAGCACCGACCGCGTCGGCAGGCTCGCGACGATCCCGGTCGTCGTGAAAGCGGTGAACTGGGCGAACGGAAACGGCGCGGCGCGCGCGGTGATGGACAGGACGCTCGGCGTGGCCGCCGACGCTGCGCTGCCGCCCTACGACGCGCGGCGCTTTCGCGACACCGTCGCGCCGTCGGTGGCCTGGCCGGTGCGCGACGGCGAGCGCACGCGCGGCAAGGTCGCGCTGTTCGCCACGTGCTACGTCAACTACAACGAGCCGGGGCTCGGCCACGACCTCGTCAAGGTGCTCGAGCACAACCAGGTCCCGTACGTGATCGCGGAGAAGGAGGCGTGCTGCGGGATGCCCAAGCTCGAGCTCGGCGACCTCGCGGCGGTCGAGAAGCTCAAGGAGATCAACATCCCGGCGCTCGTGAAGCGCGCGCGAGCGGGCTATGCGATCCTGACCGCCGTGCCCTCGTGCACGCTGATGTTCAAGCTGGAGCTTCCGCTCCTGTTCCCCGAGGATCCCGACGTGCGCGCGGTCGCCGACGCGATGATGGACCCGTTCGAGTACCTGGTGCTGCGCGACCGCGACGGCCTTCTGCGCAAGGACTTCAAGCGGCCGCTCGGCAAGGTGAGCTACCACATCCCGTGCCATTCGCGCGTGCAGAACGTCGGGCAGAAGACGCGCGAGGTGCTCGAGTGGCTGCCCGGCACCGAGGTCAGCACGATCGAGCGCTGCGCGGGGCACGACGGCACCTGGGGCGTGAAGACCGAGTTCTACGAGACCTCGATGAAGATCGGCAAGCCGGTGTTCCGCCAGATGGCGTCGACCGCGCCCGATGTCGTCGCGTCGGACTGCCCGATCGCCGGCCGCCGGATCGCCGAGGGCATCGGCAAGCTGGGCGAGCGGCATGGGCGCAAGGAACACCCGATCGCGCTGGTGCGCTACGCCTACGGACTCGACTGACCGACGACCGATGACTGCCATGACCTCACCCACCCGCCCCGGCGTGCAGCGCGCGCCGCGCATCACGCCCGAGTCGCTGATGACGCTCGAGGCCTACGCCAGGTCGCGCAAGGACTTCCGCGAGAAGGTGATCGCGCACAAGCGCGACCGGACCGTGCACCTGGGCGAGCACGTCACGCTGCTGTTCGAGGACGAGCTCACGATGCGCTACCAGATCCAGGAGATGCTGCGCATCGAGAAGATCTTCGAGGAAGCCGGCATCCGCGACGAGATCGACGCCTACGACCCGCTCGTGCCCGACGGCGCCAACTTCAAGGCGACGATGTTGATCGAGTACGAGGATCCGGAGGAGCGCAAGCGCGCGCTCGCGCGCCTCAAGGGGATCGAGGACCGGACCTGGATCGCCGTGGAGGGCCATCCGCGCGTCCACGCGATCGCGGACGAGGACCTCGACCGGGAGACCGACGAGAAGACCTCGTCGGTGCACTTCCTGCGCTTCGAGCTCACGGACGGCATGATCGCCTCGCTCAAGGCGGGCGCCGCGCTCGCCGTCGGCGTCGATCACCCGGCGCTCACCGCCTCGATCGAGGCGGTCGGCGAGGCGACGCGGGCGTCGCTCCTTCGCGACCTCGCCTGAGTCCCGGATCCGGACCCTGCTCAATGCTCGGGCAGGGTCCGACGTCGTTCCGGAAGGGTGCCTGGCGCGCGCGCCAGCGATACACCCGATCCACCGTCGCCTCCCCGCGCAGCGTCTCGGCGATGGGCTCGGGGTCCGGCACGAAGCCGAGCGACGCGGCGGTCGCGCACGACGCGGCGTTGCGCTCGTCCGACTGCGCGACGATCTCCTCGATGCCGAGCGACGCGAGCCAGCCCACGACCGCCGAGGCGCCTTCGCGCGCGTAGCCGGTCTGCCGGTGCCGCGGGAACGTCACCCAGGCGATCCAGGCGGTCGGCCCGACGATCGTCGCCTGCTGCCACCCGACCAGCGTCCCGCCGTCGCGCGTGCGCGCGAGCCAGTTGACCCAGCGCTGCGCGGGGTCGCGGCTTCCCGCGCAGAGCCTCGCGAACTCGTCGCGCAGCGCGTCGGCGCTGGCCGGGGGCTCGCCGACCATGTAGCGGTACAGCTGCGGATCGGCGAACGCGTCGTACGCCTCGCCGGCGTCCTCCGGCGACAGCGGGTCGAGCGACAGCCGCGCGGTCGCCAGCCTCGGCACCTCGGCACGCGCCGATCCCCTCATTCGAGCTCCAGGGCGTCGATCCAGGCGATCTCGCAGTTGCGGTCGCCGAGCGCGAGCGAGCTCGCGTATCGCCCTCCCGACGGGGCCTCGGCGAGCACCAGCGTGGCGTGGAAGCGGATCACCTGGCCGGGGCGGATGCCGGCGAGCGCGCTGCGGATCGCGGCGTCGGCGGGAATCGTGTGGACGTGGGTGAGCGCGGTGAACATCGCCTCGAGCTCGGCGCGCGGACGCCGGGCCAATTCGCTTCCGCGGCGAAGCTCGGGCACGACGAAGCGCGCGCTGAACGACTTCATCTGCGCGAACGCGAGCTGGTCGACGACGCGCGGATCGGAGAGCTCGCCCCAGCCCAGCGCGAGGTCGGTGGGCGCGAGCGCGGCGAACTCGCCGATGTCGTAGTTGCGCCTCGCGAGCACCATCGCGCGCCCACCGAAGGTCCCGAGCGGGGTGAACCGGAATCCGCGCTCGTCGCCCCACGGCTCGCGCGTGGCGCCCACCTCGATCGCCGGGCCGTCCGGGACGGCGATGCCGGGCGGATGCGTGACCTCGCGCTCGTGGCGGAACCAGTTCCAGCCGACCCACAGCGACAGAACGACGAGCACCCAGAGCAGCGCATGCACGGCGCCGTCGTCTTCCGCCTACACTCAGTCTCGGAAGTTCTGGTACTGGAGCGGGAAGTCCGTGACCGACTTGCGGACCAGGGCGATGGCGGCCTGCAGGTCGTCCTTCTTGGCCCCCGAGACGCGAACCGCGTCGCCCTGGATCGACGCCTGCACCTTGAGCTTGCCGTCCTTCAGCAGGCGCACGATCTTCTTCGCGAGCTCCTGCTCGACGCCGGTGCGCACCGTGACGACCTGCTTCACCTTGTTGCCCGACACCTTCTCCGGGTCGGCGGTCTTGAGCGAGCGCGTGTCGACGCCGCGCTTGGCGAACTTGGCGACGAGGATGTCGGTGACCTGCTTCAGCTTGAACTCGTCGTCGGCGTAGAGCGTCAGCGTCTTGTCCGCCAGCTCGATCCGCGCATCGGACCCCTTGAAGTCGAAGCGCGTCGACACTTCCTTGTTGGCCTGGTCGACCGCGTTGCGGACCTCGACCTGGTTCACTTCCGAGACGACGTCGAAGCTGGGCATGGCGGGCTCCTCGCGGGGGCGGAACGCTAGCACGGCCGGCGTCGCGCCCGCAAACCGGGCCAGGCCGGTGCGCCGCCTGCCTCCGCGCCCCGCGCCGGTGCCGGCGTCGTTCGCCGGCGACGCTTCGTCGCGCCGGTGTGTCGCGCGCGCCACGGGGGACGCCCCGGGCGCGTCGATCCGGTCGCGACGCTTGCCGCGACCGGTCGTCGTTTGGCACGCTATATGCGTTTACCGCAGCAGGAGGGCCGCGCCATGGACACCGTGATCCCGATTGCCGACCTGCAGCCGATCTATTCGGTGGCCGAGGTGGAGCGCGCGGCCGAGGACGGCGCGGCCAAGCGCAACGAGGGCCTCAAGAGCTGGTACGAGCGGATGCGGGAGCTCGGCGGCTCCCGCTTCATCATCAAGCCGTCGACGACGGCCGCGGTCGACGACCTCGCCGACGCGTCCCCCAACTTCACCGACGTCATCGACGACCTGCGCAAGTCGCTGGCGCTCGCGATCGCGGGCCACGAGGCGGTGCAGTTCCTGCCGATGCTGCTGCTCGGCGAGCCGGGCCTCGGGAAGACGCACTTCGCGAAGCAGCTCGCGCAGGCGCTCGGCACCGGCTACGAGTTCGTCTCGATGAATTCGCTGACGGCGGGCTGGGTGCTCACCGGCGCGTCATCGCAGTGGAACCACGCGCGGCCCGGGCGCGTCGCACAGACGCTGGTCGAGGGCGAGTACGCGAACCCGGTGATCGTGCTCGACGAGATCGACAAGGCCGGCGGCGACCATCGCTACGACCCGATGGGCGCGCTCTACGCCTTGCTCGAGCGCGACACCGCGTCGCACTTCAAGGACGAATTCGTCGACGTCGACATGGACGCCTCGCACATCCTGTGGATCGCGACGGCGAACGACGAGAGCGCGATCCCCGATCCGATCCTCAACCGGATGAACGTCTACGCGATCGATCGGCCGGACGCCGAGGGCTCGCGTCGCATCGCGCTGGCCGTGTATCGCGAGATCCTGGACGCGCACCGGTGGCCGTTCCCGCCCGAGCCGTCCGAGAGCGTGATCGACCGCCTCGCGGCGATCCCGCCGCGCGACATGAAGAAGCTGCTTCTCGACGCGTTCGGCACGGCGCGCCTCGCGGGTCGCGACCACCTCGTCGCCGAGGACATCGACGCGAAGAAGCTCTGCGGGCGGAGGGCGCGCGTGGGTTTCTGAGCCGGCCGGGCATCGCCGGCCGGCGCTATCCGAGGGACGCGGGGCGGCAATCGCCGGACTGCCGACGCGAGCGATCGCACCGATTTGGTGCAGAGTCGCCGCGAGTCCACGACGTGCATTCGCAGCGTCGCCTGGTCGTCGCGTGCGTTGGCGACGCCCGGTGCCTTCCTTCGCTCACGCGTCCTTGTCGGGCCGCGTGCGCGCTTTCCACAGCGACCAGGGCCGAAGGACGACGTCGACATGCACCGCGTCGGCGAGACGGGCCTCGTCGGCGTCGAGGTAGGTGACCGCGCCGCCGAGCGCGATCGCGTTGCGCTGCACCGCCGCGTTGGACTCGGTGTAGATCGCGCGGTAGGTCGCGACAGGCACGCTCGGGCCCACGGTGCAGAAGCCGTGGCCGCGCATCAGCACGACGGCGTGCGTCCCGAGCGTCTCGGCGAGCGCGTCGCCCTGCGCGATGCTGCGGACCAGCATGTCGGTCGCGCCGAAGCGCGTCCGGATGTCGAACACCGGCGCCGAGGTCCCCAGGAAGCCGCTCACGTGGTGGACGGCGCGCAGCGGCACCGACGAGGCGGTGAACGGGATCACCGCGGCCGAATGGCTGTGCACGATCGCCTGCACGTCGGGCCGCCGGCGATAGATCGCCCCGTGCAGGAAGCGCTCGAGGTAGGGCGTGCGCGCGTCGCCGTCGAGCGGCGCGCCGTCGAGGTCGAACGTCATCACGTCCTCGCGCGTCACCAGCGCGGGCGCCAGCGAGCGCGACAGCAGGAAGCGGCCGGCACGGCGCGGGTCGCGCGCGCTCACGTGGCCGAAGCCGTCGAGGATGCCGCGCTCGGCGAGGATGCGGTTCGCGGCGACGAGGTCGTCGAGCAGGGCGGGCAGGACGGAAGCGTCGGTCATGGCGTCGGCGGATGGTAGCGCGCCGGGATCGCTGACAGAAACCGTCGGCGGCGCGACCACGCCCCGAAGCGCCCCCGGCCGATCGCCGGGCGAGCCAGGGCCGCGCACATTGTCCGCTCGCGCTCGTCGGGCGCTTCGGAGGGCATCATGAACGGATGGTCAGTCGCGGTACGCCGCGGCACGATGATCGGGGCTTCGCTTGCGATCGCGGGAGTGGCGTCGGCCGCCGAGCTCGGGGTGGTCGCGGTCGCCGACAGCGTCGGCGGCTACCGCGGCAACGAGCTCGCCTACATCAACGGTGGCGTCACGCGCGACGAAGCGGACGCGCTTCGCAATGCGGCGCCGCGCTTTCCGCTCCAGCTCGTGTTCTCGCGGCGCGGCGAAGCGGGCGCGGACGAATTCGTGGCCGATGCCGCCGTCTCGATCTTCGACGGGCGCGGCAACCGTGTCGCGTCGCTCTCCGGCCAGGGCCCGATCCTTCTCGCGCGCGTGCCCGACGGGCGCTACGTGATCGTCGCCGAGCACGACGGGCGCCGGCAATCGAAGCAGGTCGACGTTCGCAACGGGCGCAACCGCACCGTCACCTTCGTCTGGGGGTAGGGCGGGCCCGAGCGGGTAGGCGGCAGGGCATGGCGGGCGGAGACGTGCGGCGCGCAAACCACTCCCCACTCCCGCCTTTCGCATCATTCCGCGCCCTCGATCTTCCGCGGAAAGCTGTCCTTCAGCAGGCGCGACAGCGCGCGGTCGGCGAGGATGCGCCCGCCGGTCTGGCAACGGGCGCAGTAGTTGCACTCGTTGTCCGCGTAGACGATGCGCTGCACCGGCGCTCCGCAGACGGGACAGGGCCTCCCGTAGCGCCCGTGCACGGCCATGTCGGGGCGAAACGCGGTGACCTTGGCCGGAAAGGCCGCGTCGGCCTCGCGCTCGAGCCGCGCCGTCCATTCGATCAGCACCTCGCGCATCGCCGTGTACAGCCGCGCGATCTCGTCCGCGTCGAGCCTCGACGTGAGCGCGAGCGGCGAGAGCTTCGCGCGATGGAGGATCTCGTCGGAGTAGGCGTTGCCGATGCCGGCGAGCGCGTGCGGATCGGTCAGCGCGCGCTTGAGCGTGTGATTGCCGCGCGCGAGGACCGCCGCGAAGGACGCGAGATCGCAGTCGAGCGGCTCGGCGCCGCCGGGATCGAGCGCCGCGAGCGCGGCGTCGCCCTCGACGACGTGCAGCGACGCGCGGCGTTGCGTTCCCGCCTCGGTGACGACGAGCCTGCCGCCGGGGAACTCGAGCGTCGCCAGCGTGATGCGCGCCGGCGGCTTCGCGCCGCGCGCGATCCACTGCAGGCGGCCGGCGATCATCAGGTGCAGCACCACGTACAGGCCGCGCTCGAGCGCGAGCACGATGCGCTTGCCCACGCGCCGGACGTCGACGACGCGACGGCCCTCGATCGCGTCGACGGGCGGCACGGCGGTCCGGACGAGGAACGGGTGCGCGACGACGACGCGCTCGATCGGCTGACCCACGACGCGCGGCCGCAGCGCATGACGGTACGCCTCGAGATCGGGAAGCTCCGGCACGTCGCGCTCGACCGCGTCAGCCGGCGAATCCGTTGCGCCGGTGCGAGCCGTCGCACCAGGGCTTGCTCGCCGAGCCGCCGCAGCGGCACAGGAGCCTCGCGTCGCCGATCGACGTGCGGCCGTCGCTCGAGGCGACGGTGAGCGGCCCGCCGACCTCGTAGGGCCCGTCCTTCGACGCGACGATCGTCACGCGGCCGGGACCGCAACGGCCCGGCACGGCATCGGGCGGCAGGAGACCCGCGTCGACGAACCGCACGTTGTCGTGGCTTCCGTCGCACCACGGCTTGCGGCGCGACGCGCCGCACCGGCACAACGACGCCTGGTAGCCGACCGTCGTGCCGGCGTCGCTCACGATGGCGAGGTCGCCGCCGCAAAGGTAGGGCCCGTTCGGCGTCATGCGGGCGACGTTCATCGAGAGCCTCCCTCATCCACTAGAATATCGGACTTTTCGCCGCCGCTCCCCGGAAGGCCGACTCATGTCGCACATCCTGCAGGACCTGCCCGTCGGCAAGCGCGTCGGCATCGCGTTCTCCGGCGGCCTCGACACGAGCGCGGCGCTGCACTGGATGCGCGCGAAGGGCGCCATTCCGTACGCCTACACGGCGAACCTCGGGCAGCCCGACGAGCCCGATTACGACGACATCCCGCGCCGCGCGATGGCGTACGGCGCCGAGAAGGCGCGCCTGGTCGACTGCCGCGCCGCGCTCGTCGCCGAAGGCCTCGCCGCCCTGCAGGCGGGCGCGTTCCACATCTCGACCGGCGGCCTCGCGTACTTCAACACGACGCCGCTCGGGCGCGCGGTGACCGGCACGATGCTCGTCGTCGCGATGCGCGACGACGACGTGCACATCTGGGGCGACGGCAGCACCTACAAGGGCAACGACATCGAGCGCTTCTACCGCTACGGCCTGCTCGCGAACCCGGGCCTGCGCATCTACAAGCCCTGGCTCGACGCGGCCTTCATCGACGAGCTCGGCGGGCGCAGGGAGATGTCCGAGTACCTGAGCCGCGCGGGCCACGGCTACAGGATGAGCGCCGAGAAGGCGTACTCGACCGACTCGAACCTGCTCGGCGCCACGCACGAGGCGAAGGACCTCGAGTTCCTCGACAACGGGATGAAGATCGTGCAGCCGATCATGGGCGTCGCGTTCTGGCGCGGCGACGTGGCGGTCGAGGCGGAATCCGTGACGGTGCGCTTCGACGAGGGACGGCCGGTCGCGCTCAACGGCCGCGCGTTCGACGACGACGTCGCGCTGATGCTCGAGGCCAACGCGATCGGCGGGCGCCACGGCCTCGGCATGAGCGACCAGATCGAGAACCGCATCATCGAGGCGAAGAGCCGCGGCGTGTACGAGGCGCCCGGCATGGCGCTGCTGCACATCGCCTACGAGCGGCTGGTCACCGGCATCCACAACGAGGACACGATCGAGCAGTACCGCGACCACGGGCGCCGGCTGGGGCGCCTGCTCTACCAGGGGCGCTGGTTCGATCCGCAGGCGATGATGCTGCGCGAGACCGCGCAGCGCTGGGTCGCGCGCGCGGTCACGGGCGAGGTCACGCTCGAGCTGCGGCGCGGCAACGACTACTCGATCCTCGACACCGCGAGCCCCAACCTCTCCTACAGGCCGGAGCGCCTCACGATGGAGAAGGCGGCGGGCTCGTTCACGCCGCAGGACCGCATCGGGCAGCTCACGATGCGCAACCTCGACATCGAGGATACGCGCGAGAAGCTCGCCGTCTACGCGAAGACGGGGCTGATCGCCCCGTCGGGGAGCTCGCCGATGCCGCGCATTGCCGGGGACAAAGGCGGCGATAGGCGATAGGCGATAGGCGATGGGCCAGGGGGTGGGCGATAGGCGTGGGCGGGCGGTCGTTCCCTATCGCCAATCGCCTATCGCCCATCGCCACTGCCGGCCTCAATCCACCTTGATCCCCAGCTTCCGCACCACCGGCGTCCAGCGTTCCGCCTCGCCCTTGATGAGCGCCGCGAAATCCGCGGGCGTCCCGCCGACGAGGTCGAAGCCGAAGCCGTTCATCTTCTGGACGATGTCGGGCTGCTTCAGGATCGCGCCGACCTCGGCGTTGATCTTCTGCACGACCGCGGCCGGCGTGCCGGCCGGCACGACGAGCCCGTTCCAGGCGAGCGCCTCGAAGCCCGGGTAGGTCTCGGCGATCGCCGGCAGGTCCGGCAGCAGCGGGAAGCGCTTCGGCGTCGTGACGGCGAGCGCGCGCAGCTTGCCGGCCTGGATCTGCGCCTGCAGCGGCTGCATGACCGCGAAGATCATCTGCGTCTCGCCCTGGACCGTCGACAGCACCGCGGGCGGCGAGCCGTTGAACGGCACGTGCACCGCCTCGATGCCGGCCATCGACTTCAGGAGCTCGGCGTTGAGGTGCGACGAGCTGCCGTTGCCGACGGACGCGAAGTTGAGCTTGCCGGGATTCGCCTTCGCCCACGCGACGAGCTCGGCCAGCGTCTTCACCGGCAGCTCGGCGTTGATCGCGAGCACGTTGGGCTGGCTCGACGTGACGATGACCGGCACGAGGTCCTTCTGGACGTCGTACGGAACCTTCTGGATCAGCGGGCCCGTGGCGAGCGGCCCGTTGAACCCGAGCAGCATCACGCTTCCGTCGGGCGCCGCGCGCGCGACCTCGGCCGTGGCGACGGTGCCGCCGGCCGCCGGCTTGTTGTCGACGATCACCGGCTGGCCGAACTTGTCCTTGAGCCGCTCGCCGATCGCGCGCGCGAGCACGTCGAGCGAGCTGCCGGCGGGCGCGGGCACGAGGATGCGGACCGGCTTGTCGGGCCAGGCCTGCGCGGCGGCGCCGCCGGTGACGAGCGCGGCGACGAGCGCGAGGGCGAGCGTGAAGCGTGATCGCATGGAACCCACCTCCTGGAGGACCGGCGTCAGGCCGGACGGTGACAGACCGCTTCGATGTTGTGGCCGTCCGGGTCGAGCACGAACGCGCCGTAGTAGTCGGGATGATAGTGCGGGCGAAGACCGGGCGGGCCGTGGTCGACGCCGCCGCCTTCGATCGCCGCGCGATGGAACGCGTCGACCTCCAGGCGCGACACCGCCGCGAACGCCACGTGCGTGCGGGGCGCAGGCTGCACCGCCTCGCCCTCGACGAGCCAGAACTTCGGGTGCTCGCGCCCGAACCCGATGAAGTTCTCGACGCGCATGAGCTCGGTGATGCCGAGCGGCACGAGCGCCGCCGCGTAGAACACGCGCGAGCGCTCGAGGTTCGAGACGGTCAGTCCGACGTGGTCGTACATTGCCTTCCCCCCTTCGTGAACTTCACCTGCCCGGTGCGCCGCTGGCAGCCACTCAGGTCGTCGCGACGCGCCCGCAGACCAGGTACTCGAGCAGCGCCTTCTGCGCATGCAGGCGATTCTCGGCCTCGTCCCACACGACGCTCTGCGGGCCGTCGATGACCTCGGCAGCCACTTCCTCGCCGCGGTGCGCCGGCAGGCAGTGCATGAACAGCGCATCGGGCTTCGCCACGCGCATCATCTCGTCGTCGACCTGCCAGTCGGCGAACGCACGCCGGCGCACGTCGTTCTCCGCCTCGAAGCCCATGCTCGTCCACACGTCCGTGGTCACGAGGTCGGCGCCGCGGCAGGCGTCGAGCGGGTCGGTGAACGACTCGAGGCGGTTCGCGATCGTCGCAGGCAGGTCCTCCCGCCGCACCTCGTAGCCGACCGGCGAGCTCACGTGCAGCCGGAAGTCGAGCACGGCGGCGGCCTGCAGCCAGCTCGTCAGCATGTTGTTCGCGTCGCCGATCCACGCGACGGTGCGCCCGCGGATCGCGCCGCGGTGCTCGATCCAGGTATAGACGTCGGCCAGGATCTGGCAGGGGTGGTGCTCGTTGGTCAGGCCGTTGATCACGGGCACCCGCGAGTGCGCGGCGAAGCGCTCGATGATGTCCTGGCCGAACGTGCGGATCATCACGACGTCGACCATGCGGCTGATCACGCGCGCGACGTCCTCGATCGGCTCGCCGCGCGAGAGCTGCGTGTCGTGGCGGTTCAAGTTGATCGCGATGCCGCCGAGCTGGTTCATCCCGGCCTCGAACGACACGCGCGTGCGCGTCGAGGCCTTCTCGAACACCATCGCCAGCGTGCGGTCGCGCAGCGGCTGGTAGATCTCGTAGCGCTTGAAGCGGTCCTTGATCCAGCGCGTGCGCGCGAACAGGTGCTCGAGCTCGTCGGCGGAGAAGTCCGCGAACTGGAGGAAGTGCCGGGTCGGGACCGGTGACATCGAAGCGCGTCGGCCCGCATCGCGAAGACGCGCGCCAAATCCAGCAAAAACAAGATATTAGCACGTGATTTTCCCCGCGCCGCGCCCCTTGACACGCATCAACGCGGCCCACGGGCCCCGCGACTAGCATCGGCCATCCCGTTGCCGGAGGGTCGCGCATGACCCTGTCCGCCGCCTTGCCGCCGTTCGCCACCGACCTCGCACCGTTCACGCTGAAGGGCCGCCGGCTGTGGCCGATCGTGCAGGGCGGCATGGGCGTGGGCGTCTCGGCGCATCGCCTCGCGGGCAGCGTGGCTGCGCAGGGCGCGATGGGCACGATCGCCTCGGTCGACCTGAGGCGCCACCATCCCGACCTGATGCAGTCGAGCCGCAACGCCGCGAAGCCGATCGTCGACGCGGCGAACCTCGAGGCACTCGACCGCGAGGTCCGCGCCGCGAAGGCGATCGCGAACGGGCAGGGCGCGATCGCGGTGAACGTGATGCGCGCGGTCTCCGAGTACCCGGCCTACGTTCGCCAGTCCTGCCAAAGCGGTGTGGACGCGATCGTGATGGGCGCCGGCCTGCCGCTCGACTTGCCCGAACTGGCCGCGCCGTGGCCCGACGTCGCGCTGATCCCGATCCTGTCGGACGCGCGAGGCATCGCGCTGGTGGTGCGCAAGTGGATGCGCAAGGGCCGGCTGCCCGACGCGATCGTCGTCGAGCACCCGCGCTACGCCGGCGGCCATCTCGGGGCAGCGCGCATCGACGACCTCGCGGACCCGCGCTTCGACTTCGAGCGCGTGATTCCCGAAACGCTCGCGTTCTTCCGTGCCGAGGGCATCGACGAGCGCGCGATCCCGCTGATTCCCGCGGGCGGCATCAATTCGCACGAGCGCGTGCGCGAGCTCCTCGCCCTGGGCGCCTCGGCGGTCCAGCTCGGCACCGCGTTCGCGGTCACGCAGGAAGGCGACGCCGACCCGGCGTTCAAGGGCGTGCTGGCGGGCGCGCGCGCGGAGGACATCGTCGAGTTCATGAGCGTCGCCGGGCTCCCGGCGCGCGCGGTGCGCACGCCCTGGCTCGAGCGCTACCTCGCCTTCCTGCCGAAGTTCGCCGCCGCCGCGCACAAGAAGCCGCGTTGCGCCCTCAAGTTCGACTGCCTGATCCAGTGCGGCCTGCGCGACGGCGTCGCGAAGATCGGCCAGTTCTGCATCGACACGCAGCTCGCCGCCGCGCTCAAGGGGGACGTGGCGAAGGGCCTGTTCTTCCGCGGCGCCGCGTCGTTGCCGTTCGGCCGCGAGATCCGCCCGGTGCGCGAGCTCATCGACTACCTGCTCACCGGCGCGCGCCCCGCGCCGCTGGCGGCCTGAAGCGCGATGCGGCGCACCGTGCCCGGCCTCCCCAGCGCTCCCGCCACCGCCGGGCGGCCGCTCGACCTGGTCTCCACGGTCCCGCACCGTTTCTTCTTCGGCGCGGGACTCGTGTCGCTCGCGCTTGCGGCGCTGTGGTGGGCGTGGACGATCGTGGCGCGGCTCGGCTACGGCGCGCCACCTGCCGCGGTGCCGCCGACGACGCTGCACGCGTTCCTGATGGTCTACGGCTTCGCGCCGTTCTTCATGTTCGGCTTCCTGTTCACCGCGGGGCCGCGCTGGCTCGGCGTCGAGCCGCCGCCGTCGTCGCATTGGCGGCCGCCGGGCATCGTCGCCGCCGTGGCCGTGCTCGCGATGCTGCCGCTGCAGCTCGCGCCCGCGTGGGCCACGCAGGTCGCCGCGGGCGGCTACGCGCTCGCGTGGGCGGCGGTGCTGGCGCGCTTCGTCGCGCTGATCCGCGCGAGCCCCGTCGTCGACAAGGTGCACGCGAAGCTCGTCGCGCTGGCGCTCGCGGCCGGATGCGCGGGCGTCGCCGCGTTCGCGCTCGCCGGGGGCGGCGCGCACGTCGTCGTCAAGCTCGTCGGCGTGTGGCTCTTCCTGCTCCCGGTGTTCGTCGTCGTGTGCCACCGGATGATCCCGTTCTTCACGTCGGGCGTCGTGCCGTTCGTGACCGCGTTCCGGCCGTGGTGGCTGCTCGCGGCGATGCTCGCCGCGCCGGTCGCGCACGGCGTCCTCGAGGCCCTGGGCGCGTCGTCGTGGACCTTCGTCGTCGACGCGCCGGCGGCCCTGCTGATGCTGGCGATCACGCTGCGCTGGGGTCTGGTGCAAAGCCTCGGCAACCGGCTGCTCGCGATGCTGCACGTGGGCTTCGTCTGGTTCGGGATCGGCTTCGGGCTCTTCGCGATCTCGTCGCTCGCCGAGCGGCTCGGTGTGCCGGGCCTGGGCCTCGCGCCCATGCACGCGCTGACGATCGGCTTCGCGTCGTCGCTCCTGATGGCGATGGTCACGCGCGTCATCTGCGGCCACTCGGGACGCACGCTCGCCGCCGACAGGCTCACCTGGTATCTGTTCCTGCTGCTGCAGGTCGCGGCGGTGGCGCGCATTGCCGCCGAGCGCCTCCCGTGGTCGCACGCCTACGCGTGCGCGGCGCTGCTGTTCGCTTCGAGCTTCGTCCCGTGGGTCGTCAAGTACGCGCCGCTGACCTGGCGCCCTCGCGCGGACGGCCGGCCGGGCTGACGTCGCCAGGCGCGCGGGATCGCGCGGCGGCGGCTCACACGCTCGCGAGGTCGATGCCGGTGAGGGCGGCGAAGAACTGGCGCAGGGCGTCCCCCAGCGGACGGCCGCGTTGCCCGGCCAGGAAGCCGAGCTGCTCGCGGTATTTCACCTGGAAATCGAGGAGCCGGCGCGTCTTCGAGCCGTCGTAGTCGATCTTCATGTGCCTCGGCCGCAGCGATTCGAGCGCTGCGCCGATCTCGTCGAGCGAGCGCCGGGCGGCGAGCATCACGTCGGCCACGACGAACGCTTCGCTCGCGCACATCATCTCGTAGTCGATGCGCATCACCGGCAGCGCCTGGTCGCGGAAATACCCCTCGAGGTGCGACTCGTGGCGGTAGATGATCGCGAGCTCCTCCCACAGCTCGCGGTCGGTGATCGCGGCAGGCGCGGGACCGGTGGCGGGCGGCGCGCCGTCGCGCGTGCGGTGCCACGCCCCGCTGCGCTTGGCGTGCGCGTACGAGTACGCCTGCTCCAGCACGTTGCGCCGGTTCATGTAGACGAACCCGAAGGCCGACGGCGGGAACAGCGCGAGCGGGTCGGCGATCTCGCACAGCCACCGGTGGCGCAGCCCGTCGATCTTGAAGCCGAAGCGCCGGCCG
>DASTCK010000352.1:0-7257 GCA_035711225.1 Casimicrobiaceae bacterium | reverse complement strand
CCGGGTTCCGAACCGGGTTCCGGAATTCAGGAGGAGCGGATTTCGGGCACGTCGACGACGCGCCGATCCGCCGGACCCGGCGGATGCTCGACGGCACGGACGAGCGCCGCGACCATCTGGGCCAGCGTCACGAAGCCCAGGCGGCGCGCGGCCTCGCGCGTCGGCGGCAGCCACTCGAGGAGCTTCGCGACCGGCAGCAGCACCACCGGCCAGCGGTGCCCCGGCCCGATCACGTACCAGGGACGCACGATCGTCGCGGTGAGGCCACCCCGGGCGATCGCTTCCTCGCCGCGCCGGCGCGCATCGACATAGGCGCGCATCACCGGCGCCGGCTGCGCGACGCTCACGTACACCAGGTGCGCGGTGCCAGCCGCCCGCGCTGCCGCCACGCTCGCGCGGATCGATGCCAGGTCGATGCTCTCGAACGCTGCCGCCTTCGCGGGCGACGGATGCGGCGTGCCCACCAGGTGGACCAGCGTCCCGTCGTCGACGGCGGCGGCCGCGATCGCCATCGCCGACAACGCGTCGCCTTCGACGATCTGCGCGCCGGGCGCGACGCGATCGCGCGACTCCGGACGGCACAGCACGCGGACGCGATGCCCGCGCGCGACGAGCGCCTCGGTCAGCGGCCGCCCGACGTAGCCGGTACCTCCGGTGACGAGGACATCGCGCGGGGCGGGAAGGGCGGGCGGCATGGCAACCGGTACGCGCATGGCCCGCCGGCGGATGCAGCGACGTGACGTGCGCGGGAATGGGCGACAATGCGCGATCGTCCGTCCGCCGGAGCGCCCTTGCAAGCGCCCTCGTTCACGACCGCCCTCGCGTCCCGCCTCGCCCGCGTCGCGCTGGCGAACGTGCGCACCGAATACCCGAACAAACCCGACCACGCGCTGGTGCGCGCCGAGGACCTTCGTCCCACGCGCGAGCTCCACCCGGCGTTCTACGGCAGCTACGACTGGCACTCGTGCGTCCACATGCACTGGTCGCTCGCGCGCGTGCGCCGCCTCGCGCCCGATCTGCCCGAGCGAGACGCGATCGGCGCGACGCTCGACGAGCACCTCGACCCTGCCGCGATCGCGGCCGAATGCGCGTATCTCGCGCGACCGTCGACCGCGTCGTTCGAGCGGCCGTACGGCTGGGCCTGGCTGCTGGAGCTCGCGCGCGAGCTCGCGCAGGACGACGGCGACCGCGATGCGCGACGCTGGTCGCGCGCGCTCGAGCCGCTCGCCGGCGCGTTCGCAAGGCGTTTCCGCGACTGGCTCCCGCGCGCGCATTACCCGATCCGCTACGGCATGCACGCGAACTCGGCGTTCGGTCTCGCCTTCGCGATCGATTACGCGCGGGGCGCGGGTGCGGTCGACCTGGAGAAAGCCTGCGTCGAGCGGGCGCTCGCCTGGTACGGCGACGATGGCGGCGCGCCCGCAGCGTGGGAGCCGTCGGGGGCCGACTTCCTGTCGCCCTCGCTCGTCGAGGCCGACCTGATGCGGCGCGTGCTGCCGCACGAGCGCTACGGGTCGTGGCTCGACCGGTTCCTGCCGGGCCTCGCACGCGATGAGCCGGCGGCGCTCTTCGCTCCCGCGGTCGTCTCCGATCGTACCGATCCGCAGATCGTGCACCTCGACGGCCTCAACCTGTCGCGCGCCTGGTCGATGCGCGGGATCGCTAACGCTCTGCCGCCCGGCGATGCGCGCGCGACGACGCTGTCGGCGGCGGCGCGGCGGCACGTCGCCGCGGGGTTCGCCGGCCTGGAGAGCGGCGACTACATGGGCGCGCACTGGCTCGCGAGCTTCGCGCTGCTCGCGCTGAGCGAGCAATAGGGCGCCGCGGGCTCGTCGCGCGAGCCACCCCGCTTGATAGAATCGCCGACGATGGCCGACGCACCTCTCCTGGTCGCGCTCGTCGTCGCGGCGCTGGTCGTCGCGGCGGTCGGCGTGCTGCTCGTCGCCCTGGCGCTCGCGCGCCTGGGCGCGCTCGCGCGCGCCCGCGAGGCGTCGGCCCGCGACGTCGCGACGATGCTGACGCAGCTCGAGGTGCTGAAGGCGCAGGGACAGGACCTCGAGCGCGACCTGCGGCAGGATCTCGCGATCGCGCGCGGCGAATCGGCGCAGGCGACGCAGACGCTGCGCGGCGAGCTCGGCGAGCGCGTCGGGCAGTTCACGAGCGCGACGCAGCAGCAGCTCGCGGCGCTGACGCACGGGCAGGGCGAGCAGCTCAAGGCGTTCGGCGAGCGCCTGGGACAGTTCACGAATGCGACGCAGCAGGCGTTGCGCGACGCGGCCGAGCTGCAGGCCGGTCAGTCACGCCAGACGGCGGAACGGCTCGGCGAGCTCACGCAGCGCAACGACCAGAAGCTCGAGGCGATCCGCGCCAACGTCGAGCAGCGCCTCGACACGCTGCGCGTCGAGAACGCGGCCAAGCTCGAGCAGATGCGCGCGACGGTCGACGAGAAGCTGCAGGCGACGCTCGAGGCGCGGCTCGGCGCGTCGTTCAAGCAGGTGTCCGAGCGGCTCGAGCAGGTGCACAAGGGGCTGGGCGAGATGCAGACGCTGGCGACCGGCGTCGGCGACCTCAAGCGCGTGCTGACCAACGTCAAGTCTCGCGGCACCTGGGGCGAGGTGCAACTGGGCGCGCTCCTGGCCGACTTGCTGACCCCCGCGCAGTATTCGCAGAACGTCGCGACGCGGCCGGGAAGCAAGGAGCGGGTCGAGTACGCCGTGCGGTTTCCGGGGCGCGGCGACGACGGTGCGCCCTGCTGGCTGCCGATCGACGCCAAGTTCCCGCTGGAGGACTGGCAACGGCTCCAGGAGGCGGTCGAGCGCGCGGATGCCGTCGCCGTCGACGCGAGCCGGCGCGCGCTCGACGCGTTCTTCAAGCTGCAGGCGAAGGCGATCCGCGACAAGTACATCGAGTCGCCGCACACGACCGACTTCGCGATCCTGTTCGTGCCGGCGGAAGGGTTGTTCGCCGAAGCGGTGTCCAGGCCGGGCCTCGCGGATGCGCTTCAGCGCGACTACCGCGTCACGCTGGCCGGACCCACGACGCTCTCCGCGATGCTGAACAGCCTGCAGCTCGGCTTCCGCACGCTCGCCATCGAGAAGCGGTCGACCGAGGTGTGGCGCGTGCTGGGCGCGGTCAAGACCGAGTTCGGGAGGTTCGGCGAGATCCTCGCGAAGACGCGCGAGAAGCTCGACGCGGTCGGCAAGACGCTCGAGGACGCGGGCAGGAAGAGCACGACGATCGCCCGGAAGCTGCGCGACGTGGAGGCGCTTCCGGAAGCCGAGGCGGATCGGCTGCTCACCGGCGACGTCGCCGGCGTCATCGACATGGACGTCGCGTCGGACGACCGCGACGGCGACGAGATCAAGTAGCGCCCGATGTTCGACGCGCTGAAGCGCTGGCGTCAGGAGCGCGTGCTCGCGCGCTCGGCGCTGCCCGAGCCGCTGTGGCAGGAGGCGGTCGCGTCGCTTCCTTTCGTCGCCGCGCTGCCGCCCGGCGACCTCGCGCGGCTGCGCGACCTCGTCGTGCTGTTCCTCGACCGCAAGTCGATCGTCGGTGCCGGCGGCCACGACGTGACGCCGCTGCAGCGCGTGGTGATCGCGCTGCAGGCCTGCCTGATCGTCCTCGAGCTCGGGATCGACTGGTACGACGACTTCGAGAGCGTCGTCGTCTACCCGGACGAGTTCGTGCCCGGCTGGACCTGGGAGGACGAGGCGGGCGTGGTTCACACCAACGACGGCGCGCTGGCGGGCGAGGCCATGCCGGGCGGTCCCGTCGTGCTGTCGTGGCCCGACGTCGAGGCGTCGGCCGACTTCGACGCGGCCGGCATGAACCTCGTGATCCACGAGTTCGCGCACAAGCTCGACATGCGCGACGGCGACGCGAATGGGTCTCCGCCACTCGAGCCGCCGCTCGACGCGCGGCGCTGGAAGACGGCGTTCGGCGCGGCCTACGACGATTTCGCCGCGCGCGTCGACCGCGACGAGGAAACGGCGATCGACGCCTACGCCGCGGAAAGCCCCGCCGAGTTCTTCGCCGTGCTGTCCGAGCTGTTCTTCGCCTCGCCGGCGACGCTCGCCGGCCTCTATCCCGACGTGTACCGCCAGCTCGCCGGGTTCTACCGGCAGGATCCGGCGGCTCGCGCCGGCGCGCGGCCGCGCTAGCGCCCTAGCGGCGCCACGCCGAGAGGTCCCATCCGAGCATCGCCTCGAGGGCCCGGATGTCCTCGTCGTAGATCGCCACCAGGCGGGCGCGGTCCTGCGGAGCGAGCGGCTCGTCGTAGCTGCCCTCGTGCGCGACCACGGCATCCGAGACCTCGATCGGCTCGAGACCGAGGAAGTCGAGCACCGCGCCGACCGTCGCGGCGAAATCGTCGCGCAGCCGGTCGCTGCGCAGCACCAGCACCTGCTCGCGGGAAAACAGGTCGAAGAGCCGCGCGAGCTGCTTCGCATAGAAGCCGCGGGACACGTACGAGAAGCGGCGCCGGTCGCCCGGCGTCGCCACGGCGAGGCGGGACGCCTCCGCGTCCAGCGCCGCGCCGAAGTCGAGCGTCTCGTTGCCGCGGCTGCGCTGCATGTTCCAGTGCGAGTACGCGCGCGCCGCCGGGTCGCGGAGCAGCACCACCCACCGCAGCGCCGGGTTGTAGTCGCGCAGCCGCTCCGCCGCGCCGGGCCACCAGACGTACGACGGCGTGGAGTCGCAGCACAGCCCGGTGGAGAGTTCCTTGCCCCACAGAGCGTGGTAGCCCGAGTAGTCGGGAGCGCCGTGACCGAAGCGGCTGTCGTCGTCGAACCAGTGCGGCTCCTTCACCGTGGCCATTCGCATCGCCGGGTGGCCGCGCAGCGCCTGGTCGAGCGCCGTCGTGCCGCCTTTCTGCACGCCGCCGATCACAACGTCGACGCGAGGCTCGATCGACGGGGCGCCGCTCATGCGGTCCTCGCCGCGACCGGGATCGGGAGCGGGTAGAGCACGTCCAGCGCGACCGAGCCGCCGGCCGGCTGGACGAGGCGAACGTGCCGCCGCTCGAGCTCGCGCGCGTGCCGCACGCCGCAGCTGTGCGCGATCATGTCGATCTCGCGGTTCATGTTCGTCGCGTAGTGCGCGACGCGGCGGAACTTCTCCTCGACGACGAGCCCGCGCTGCAGGCGTGGATTGTGCGTCGTGATGCCGGTCGGGCAGGTATTGGTGTGGCAGCGCAGCGCCTGGATGCAGCCGAGCGCGAACATGAAGCCGCGCGCCGTGTTGACGAAGTCGGCGCCGGCGCACAGCGCCCAGGCGGCGCGCGCGGACGTCACCAGCTTGCCGGACGCCACGATGCGAACGCGCGGCTTCAATCCCGCGGCCATCAGCGCGTCGACGACGCGCGGCAGCGCCTCGTCGATCGACAATCCGACGTGGTCCGCCAGCGCCTGCGGCGCCGCGCCGCTGCCGCCTTCGCCGCCGTCCACGGCGATGAAGTCGGGCGCGTACCCGAGCCCGCGCGCGAGGATGCGCTCGGCGAGCTCGTTCGCGAAATAGCGTCCGCCGATCGCGGTCTTGACGCCGACCGGCTTGCCGGTGAGATCGCGCAGCCAGGCGATGCGGTCGAGGAGCTCGTCGGTGCTCGCGATGTCCGGATGGCGGTTCGGGCTGATCGAGTCGTAGCCCGCGGGAATGCCGCGGATCGACGCGATGAGCTCGGTGACCTTGCCGCCGGGAAGCACGCCTCCCTTGCCCGGCTTCGCGCCCTGCGAGAGCTTGATCTCGAAGGCGCGGACGGTCTCGCGCGCCGCGATCTCGCGGATCTTCGCGAGGTCGTACTGCCCGCTGGCGTCGCGGACGCCGTAGCGCGCGGTGCCGATCTGCATGACGACGTCGCAGCCGCCCTCGAGGTGGAACGGCGACAGCCCGCCCTCGCCGGTGTCCATCCAGCAGCCGGCGAGCCTGGCGCCACGGGAGAGCGCGCGCACCGCCGGCTCGGAGATCGCGCCGAAGCTCATGCCGCTGACGTTGACCACCGAGCCCGCCACGAACGGCGTGCGGCACCATCCTTCGCAGATCGCGAGCGGCGGCGTCGGAAGGCGCTCCGACTCGAGGACCGGGAACGGCGCGTTGACGAAGATCAGGGCGCCGGGCGCGTGCAGGTCGTAGGTCGACCCGAAGCCGATCAGGCCGCCCTCGTTCTTCGCGAGCCGGTAGACCCACGAGCGCGTGGCGCGGTTGAACGGCATCTCCTCGCGGTCGTTCGCGAAGAAGTACTGCCGGAAGTACTCGCCGAGCTCCTCGAACCAGTAGCGGAACCGGCCGACGATCGGGAAGTTGCGCAGGACCGTGTGCTTCTTCTGCGTCACGTCCTGCAGGAACATGATGAAGAGCCCGGCGCAGAGCGCGATCGCGACGAGCGTCCCGATCCCCGCCTTCAGCATCTGCAGCCAGTCGATGTCCATCGCGCGCCCGTCGGTGGTGCGGGGCGCATCTTACTCCGCCGGCGGCGACGCGGCCGCCGGGGAGCTTGTGCGGACGATGCGTTGGGGTATCCTTCCCGCGCTCCGATCCCGGCCCGGCGCGGGGGGAGCACCCGTATCAACCGTCGACAGGAGAACCACGATGAGACTACGCATGCTGGTCGGAGCGGTCGCCTTCGCGGCCGCGGGCAGCTCGTTCGCGTTCCACTGCCCCGCCGACATGGCGAAGATCGACGCCGCGCTCGCGAAGAACCCGAAGCTCAGCGCGGAGAAGATGGTCGAAGTCAAGAAGCAGCGCGCGGACGGCGAGGCCTTCCACAAGGCCGGCAAGCACCAGGAAGCCGTCGACACGCTCGCGAAGGCGATGAAGACGCTCGACGTGAAGTAGCGTCGCGGCCGGCGTCACACCGGGGTCGGATCAGCATCCGACCCCGGTATTCGTCGTGCCCCGGGGGTCGGATGCTAATCCGACCCCGACCTCGCCAGCATCACCACCGCCGCGAGGATCAACGCACCTCCCGCCAGCTGCACGGCGGCAATGCGCTCGCCCAGCACGATCGCCGCGAGGGCGACGGTGACGACAGGCTCGACCGTCGAAAGCGTGGAGGCCCGCGTCGGGCCGATGCGCTTCAATCCCGCGAAGAACCACGTGATCGCCGCGACGGTCGAGACGAGCGCGATGGCCGCCACCGCGGTCCAGCCCGCCGCGGTCGCGGGAAGCACGGGTCCGCGCAATAGCGCGAGCGCGGCGAACAGGACGCCGGCGCTCGCGATCACGACGGTCGACATCGCGAGCGGATCGACGCGTTTCGCGACG
>DASTCK010000351.1:0-20913 GCA_035711225.1 Casimicrobiaceae bacterium | reverse complement strand
AGGCGATGGAGGATAGGCGATAGGCAATGGAGGATAGGCGATAGGCGATAGGCGATAGGCGATCGGGACCACGTGCCAATGGCAGCGGCTCAGCGACGATCCCATTGCACCGCTAGAGGCGGCCCGACAGCTTTCCCCTATCGCCCATCGCCTATCGCCTATCGCCACCTCCCGTTTCCATGAGCCGCTTCCACCGACTCCCGATCGCCCGCGTCGACCGCGAGACCCGCGACGCCGTGGCGATCACGTTCGCGGTGCCCGAGGCGCTCGCCCGCGAGTTCCGCTACGAGCCGGGGCAGCACCTGACGCTCAAGGCGGACATCGGCGGCGCCGACGTGCGCCGCAGCTACTCGATCTGCTCGTCGACGCAGGACAACCAGCTTCGCGTCGCGATCAAGCGCGCGCCGGAGGGCGTCTTCTCGACGTGGGCGAACGAGCGGCTGAAGGCCGGCGACACGGTCGAGGTGATGCCGCCGATGGGACACTTCAACGTGCCGCTCGACCCGGAGGCGCGGCACCACTACGTCGGATTCGCGGCCGGCAGCGGCATCACCCCGCTGTTGTCGATCGTCAAGAGCACGCTGGCCGCCGAGCCGCGCTCGCACTTCACGCTGTTCTACGGCAACCGGGCGTCCGGCACCGTCATGTTCCGCGAGGAGCTGGCGGCGTTGAAGGACCGCTGGCTCGACCGCTTCAACCTCGTGCACGTGCTGTCGCGCGAGGCGCAGGACATCGAGCTCCTGCACGGCCGCATCGACCGCGCGCGCGCGGAGGCGCTGCTCGACCGGTGGGTGCCGCTCGCCGAGGTCGACGCCGTGTTCGTGTGCGGGCCGGAAGGCATGATGGATGCCGTCACCGCGGCGCTCGCGGCCCGCGGCTTCCCCGCGTCGAAGGTGCGCATCGAGCGCTTCGCGGCGAGCATCCCGAAGCACGAGCACAAGGTCGCGCGTCCGCCGGCGGCGGGGCGCACCGAGACCGAGGTCACCGCGATCATCGACGGCGTGCGCAAGGTCTACACGATCGATCGCACGACCGACAACCTGATCGACGGCGCGCTCGCGAACGGGATCGAGCTGCCGTATTCGTGCAAGGGCGGAGTGTGCTCGACCTGCCGCTGCAGGCTCGTCGAAGGCGAGGTCGACATGGACGTCAACTTCGCCCTCGAGGATTACGAGGTGGCGCGCGGGTTCGTGCTCGCGTGCCAGAGCTATCCGGCCACCGACCGCGTGGTCGTCGACTTCGACCAGACGGGGATGGGGTGATTGTGTAGGCGATAGGCGATTGGCGACCTTGGCGATAGGCGATGGGCGATAGGCGATAGGGGGCTCATCTCGTCCCCGCATGCCCCGAGGAGGTGAGCGTGAGCTCGCGACGTCTGTCGAACGTGGGAGCTGTTCCTATCGCCAATCGCCTATCGCCCATCGCCTGGCGTCCATCGCCCATCGCCGCCTTTCGCCGTCGACCTGCTAGAGTGACATTTCCGCTGCCGCACCGTTTCCGGAGCACCCCGTGAGCCACCCCCTGTTCGACAAGCACCGCGCGACGCTCGACCGCGCACTCACGGCGATCGCCGATCGCGGCTACTGGTCGCCGTATCCGGAATCCGCGAGCCCCAAGGTCTACGGCGAGGGGTCCGCGGAGGCCGGCAAGGCGGCGTACGATGCGCTGCTGGGCAAGCCGTTCCCGATCGCGCTGCCGGGCACCGTCGGCACCGTCGGCGGCGAGCGCTCGCCCTATGGCGTCGACCTCGGCGTCACCTACCCGAAGGTCGACCTCGACGCGCTGTTCGCCGCCATCGCGACGGCGCAGGGACCCTGGCGCGCGGCGGGGCCGGAAGCGTGGGTCGGCGTGTGCCTCGAGGCGCTCGCGCGCATCAACCGGGCGAGCTTCGAGATCGCCAACGCGGTGATGCACACGACCGGCCAGGCGTTCCTGATGGCCTTCCAGGCCGGCGGCCCTCATGCGCAGGATCGAGGGCTCGAAGCGGTCGCCTACGCGTACGACCAGATGCGCCGCGTGCCGGCGACGTCGATGTGGGAGAAGCCGCAGGGCAAGGGCGAGCCGCTGCGGATGGAGAAGCACTTCCGCGTTGTGCCGCGCGGCGTCGGCCTCGTGATCGGCTGCTGCACGTTCCCGACCTGGAACGGCTATCCCGGCCTGTTCGCGAGCCTCGCGACCGGCAACGCGGTGATCGTCAAGCCGCACCCCGGCGCGATCCTCCCGCTCGCGATCACGGTGCGCATCGTCCGCGACGTGCTGGAGGAGGCCGGGTTCGACCCCAACGTCGTGACGCTGGTCGCGCACGCCGCCGGCGACGACACCGCGCAGAAGCTCGCGCTGCGCCCCGAGGTGCGGATCATCGATTTCACCGGCAGCACCGCGAACGGCACGTGGCTCGAGCAGAACGCGCGGCAGGCGCAGGTCTACACCGAGAAGGCGGGGGTCAACCAGGTGATCGTCGACTCGACGCGCGACCTCGCGGGGCTGGCGCGCAACCTCGCGTTCTCGCTGTCGCTCTACACCGGCCAGATGTGCACGGCGCCCCAGAACATCTACGTGCCGCGCGGCGGCATCGACACCGCGGAAGGGCACAAGAGCCTCGACGACGTCGCCAACGCGATCGCCGACGGCGTCCGCAAGCTGCTCGGCGACCCGGCTCGCGCGGTCGAGGTGCTGGGCGCGGTGCAGAACCGCGGCGTGCTCGACCGCCTCGACCAGGCGCGGAGCCTCGGCCCGATCCTGCTCGACACGTCGTCGCTCGCGCACCCGTCGTGGCCGGACGCGGCCATCCGTACGCCGCTGATCGTGCGCCTGGACGCGCGCGACGGCGACAAGTACCTGTCCGAGTGGTTCGGGCCCATCGCGTTCGTCATCGCCACCGACTCGACCGACCAGAGCCTCGCGATCGCGCGCGACGCGGTCAAGCGCCACGGCGCACTGACGCTGTCGCTGTACTCGACCGACCCGAAGGTCGTCGACCGCGCGATCGAGGTCGCCGAGGATGCCGGCGTCGCGCTGTCGATCAACCTGACCTCCGGCGTGTTCGTCAACCAGTCGTCGGCGTTCTCCGATTTCCACGGCACCGGCGCCAATCCGGCGGCCAACGCAGCGCTCACCGATGCGGCGTTCGTCGCCAGCCGGTTCCGGGTGGTGCAGCACAGGATGCATGTCTGAGGGGCGGCGATAGGCGATAGGCGATAGGCGATGGGCGATGGGCGATAGGTGAAGCGAGCTTCGCGCGTGGCCGCCCACGCTTCGCTTGGACCTAGGGGGTCGTCGAACGTTGCCCACCGCGGGGTTTCCTATCGCCTATCGCCCATCGCTCATCGCCTATCGCCTATCGCCCATCGCCCATCGCCGCCCTTCCTTCCATGTCCTTCCACCACATCCTCTACACGATCGACTCGGGCATCGCCCGCCTCACGCTCAATCGCCCCGACCGCCTGAACAGCTTCAACGACGCGATGCACGGCGAGGTGCGGGAGGCGCTGGCGGCGCTCCGTGGCGATCCGTCGGTGCGCGTGCTGCTGCTGACCGGCGCGGGGCGGGGGTTCTGCGCGGGGCAGGACCTGTCGGACCGTGCGGTCGCGCCGGGCGCGGCGCCGGTCGACCTCGGCGCCTCGATCGAGCGCAACTACCGGCCGCTCGTGCTCGCGCTGCGCTCGCTGCCGGTGCCCACCGTCTGCGCGGTGAACGGCGTGGCGGCGGGCGCCGGCGCCAACCTGGCGCTCGCGTGCGACCTCGTGGTCGCGACGAAGTCCGCGAGCTTCATCCAGGCGTTCTGCAAGATCGGGCTCATCCCCGATTCCGGCGGTACGTACTTCCTGCCCCGGTTGGTCGGGAGCGCGCGCGCGAAGGGCCTCGCGATGCTCGGCGACAAGCTGTCGGCCGAGGACGCGGCGGCGTGGGGACTGATCTGGCGCTGCGTCGAGGACGATGCGTTCGCCGCGAGCGTCGAGGCGCTGGTCGCGCAACTCGCCGCCGCGCCGACGCGCGGGCTGGTCGCCGCGCGCCGCGCGATCGACGCGGCCTCGGCGAACTCGCTCGAGGCGCAGCTCGACCTCGAGCGCGACCTGCAGCGCGAGCTCGGCTATGGCGAGGACTACCGCGAAGGGGTCGCGGCGTTCCTCGCCAAGCGCCCGCCGCGTTTCACCGGTCGCTAGCGAGCATCGACGCATGGCGACGCCGCTCGCTCCCGACGCCACCGTCGCCGTGCTCGGCGCAGGCGCGATGGGCGCGGGGATCGCGCAGGTCGCCGCGCAGGCGGGCCATCGCGTGCTCCTCTACGATGCCCGCACGGGCGCCGCCGAGGAAGCGAAGCGCAACCTCGCCAGGACCTTCGAGGCGCTGGCCGCGAAGGGCCGCATGTCCGCCGACGACGCGCGCGCGGCGGTGTCGCGCGTCGAGCCCGTGCACACGCCGGGGGCATGCGTCAGCGCGAAGCTCGTCGTCGAGGCGATCGTCGAGGACCTGGAGACCAAGCGCGACCTCTTCCGCGACCTCGAGGTCGTCGTCGCGCCCGAGGCGATCCTCGCGTCCAACACGTCGTCGCTGTCGATCACCTCGCTCGCGGCGGGCATGAAGCACCCGGGCCGCATCGCCGGCCTGCACTTCTTCAATCCCGCGCCGCTGATGCCGCTCGTCGAGGTCGTGCGAGGGCTGGCGACCGATCCGCGCGTGCTCGACACGCTGCACGCCACCGCAGCGGCCTGGGGCAAGACGCCGGTGCACGCGATGTCGACGCCCGGCTTCATCGTGAACCGATGCGCGCGCCCGTTCTACGGCGAGGCGCTGCGCCTGCTGGCCGAGCGTGCCGCGGACGTGGCGACGATCGACGCGGTGATGCGAGACGGCGGCGGCTTCCGGATGGGGCCGTTCGAGCTGATGGACCTGATCGGGCACGACGTCAATTACGCGGTCACGAAGAGCGTCTGGGAGGCGACCTACCACGATCCGCGCTACGCGCCGTCGGGCCTGCAGCGCGAGCTCGTCGCGGCAGGCTACCTCGGGCGCAAGTCGGGACGGGGCTTCTACGATCACGCGCCGGGCGCCGTGCAACCGTTCCCGGCGGTCGCGAATCCCGCGAAGGCGCCCGCCCGCATCGCGATGCACGGCGAGCCGGGGGCGCTGCGACCGCTGCTCGACCGGCTCGCGTCGGCCGGCATGTCGGTGCAGCGCCGCCCGGTGCACCCGTCGTTTCCCGACGGCGCGATCGACGCGGGAGCGGCGTGGATCGCGCTCACCGACGGGCGCACCGCCACGGCGCGCGCGGTCGCAACGGGAACGCCCAACCTGGTCCTCGTCGACCTTGCGCACGACTACGCGAGCGCGAAGCGGCTCGCGATCGCGACCTCGGCGGGTTGCGACCCCGCCGCGGCGCTCGTGGCCACCGGGGCGTTGCAGGAAGCCGGGTTCGCGATCTCGCCGCTCGACGACGTCGCGGGCCTCGTCGTGATGCGGACGGTTGCGATGCTCGTCAACGAGGCGGCGGAGGCGGCCACGCAAGGCGTCGCCACGCCGGCGGACATCGACCTCGCGATGCTGAAGGGCGTCAACTACCCGCGCGGGCCGCTCGCCTGGGGCGAGGCGATCGGGGCCGCGCGCGTCGCCGCGGTGATCGCCAACCTCGGGGCGCACTACGGCGAGGACCGCTACCGCGTCGCGCCGCGCCTCGCGCGGAGCGCGCAGTCGGACGGCCGGCTGCTTGACGCGGGTTAAGGGAGGCGCCCCGGTGGCCGAGCACCATCCCGACCGTACGCCCGAGGAGGCCCGAAGGCTGGCCGAGCGCGTCGCCGACGCCATGTACGAGCGCGACACGGCGTCGATCGCGCTCGGCATGACGGTCACGGCGGTGTCGCCCGGGCACGCGGAGCTCTCGATGACGGTGCGCGCGGACATGCTGAACGGACACGCCATCTGCCATGGAGGATTCATCTTCACGCTCGCGGACAGCGCCTTCGCCTACGCCTGCAACAGCTACAACCTGGTGACGGTCGCGTCGGGGTGCTCGATCGACTTCCTCGCGCCCGCGCGCGAGGGCGACGTGCTGACGGCGCGGGCGGCCGAGCGGAGCGCCGCCGGACGCACCGGCGTGTACGACATCGACGTCGTGAACCAGCGCGGCGAGACGATCGCGCTGTTCCGTGGCAAGAGCTACCGGATCAAGGGGCACGTGGTCGAGGAGAAACAGGAGAAATAGGGTCAGACTCGATTGACCCGACATTCCCCGGCGTCGGGCCGGTCGATCGCCAGGAAATCGAGTCTGACCCCATTCTTTCGAGGAGGAGACCATGCCGGCCAGACAGCCGCGTCCCGAGGACCTCGAGCCGATCGAGCGCGCGAGCCGCGACGAGCTCGAGGCGCTGCAGCTCGCGCGCCTGCGCTGGTCGCTCGGGCACGCGTACCGCAACGTGCCGCACTACAAGCGCAAGTTCGAGAAGGCGGGCGTCCATCCCGACGACCTGAAGTCGCTCGCCGACCTCGCGAAGTTCCCGCTGACCGACAAGTCGGACCTCCGCGACAACTATCCGTTCGGCCTGTTCGCGGTGCCGCGCCAGCAGGTGGTGCGCGTCCACGCCTCGTCGGGAACCACCGGCAAGCCGACCGTCGTCGGCTACACGGTGAAGGACGTCGACATGTGGGCGAGCGTGATGGCGCGCTCGATCCGCGCGGCGGGCGGGCGGCCGGGCGACATCGTGCACGTCGCCTACGGCTACGGGCTGTTCACCGGCGGGCTCGGCGCGCACTACGGCGCCGAGAAGCTCGGCTGCACGGTGATCCCGATGTCCGGCGGCCAGACCGAGAAGCAGGTGCAGCTCATCCTCGACTTCAAGCCCGACGTCATCATGGTGACGCCGTCGTACATGCTGGCGATCGCCGAGGAGATCGAGCGGCAGGGCCACGATCCGCGCGGCACCTCGCTCGCGATCGGCATCTTCGGCGCCGAGCCGTGGACGCCCGCGATGCGCACGGCCATCGAGTCGAAGCTCGACATCGACGCGATCGACATCTACGGGCTCTCCGAGGTGATCGGCCCCGGCGTGGGCTGCGAGTGCATCGAGGCGAAGGACGGCCTGACGATCTGGGAGGACCACTTCTATCCCGAGGTGATCGACCCGGTCACCGGCGCCGCGCTGCCCGACGGCGAGAAGGGCGAGCTCGTCTTCACGTCGCTCACCAAGGAGGCGATGCCGGTCGTGCGCTACCGCACGCGCGACCTCACGCGCCTCCTGCCGCCCACCGCGCGCTCGATGCGGCGCATCGAGAAGATCACCGGCCGCTCCGACGACATGATCAAGATCCGCGGCGTCATGGTGTTCCCGACGCAGGTCGAGGAGCTGATCCTCCGCCACGTCGAGCTCGTGCCGCAGTACCAGATCGAGATCGTGCGGCCGAGGACGATGGACGAGATGACGGTCGTGGTCGAACGCGCGCCCGCGGCCGGCGGCGCCGACGGCGACCGCGCGGGCGCGACGCTGCAGCACCTGATCAAGTCGCTGATCGGCGTGTCCTGCGAGGTGCGCGTCGTCGCGCCCGGCGGGATCGAGCGGTCGCTCGGCAAGGCGAAGCGGGTGGTCGACAAGCGGCCGAAGTGACGCGATCCCGCCCGCAATGACGAGCCGACGCGCGCTCCTCGGCCTCGCCTCCGCGACTTCGCTGGTCGTCGCGGCGGGCTTGCGCGCGCAGCCGGCACCGGCGCCTCGTCGCATCGGGTTCCTGTCCAGCGCCTATGCCGCCACGCACAAGTTGGGCGAGGCATTTCGCGACGCGCTCACCAGGCTCGGCTGGGTCGAGGGTCGCACCCTTGGGATCGAGCTGCGCTACGCCGAAGGCCGGTTCGATCGGCTGCCGCGGCTCGCCGAGGAGCTCGTGCGCGCGCGCGTTGAGCTGATCGCCGCGGGGCCCGCGCCAGCGGCCGTCGCGGCGCGCAGGGCGACGTCGACGATCCCGATCGTGATGCTGATGGTCGGCGATCCGGCCGGCCTGGGGCTGGTCGCGAGCCTCGCGAGGCCGGGCGGCAACGTGACGGGGACCGCATTCGACGTCGGCCTCGACGTCTTCCGCAAGCAGCTCGAGCTGCTCCGCGAGGCCGTGCCGACCGTGCAGCGCGTCGCCGTGCTCACGAATCCGGCGAACCCGGGCCGGGAGCTCGCGTTGAACGCCATCCGCACGTCGGCATCGACGCTGCGCCTGGAGCTCGTGATAGTGGAGGCCCGCGGCCCCGACGAGTTCGAGGCGGCGTACGCGCGAACCGCGAGCGCGGGCGCGGGCGCCGCGCTCGTGCTCACCGACTCCGTGTTCAACGCCCACGCCACACTGCTGATCGCGCTGGCGGATCGTTACAGGCTGCCTACGGTGTCCACGGCGCGTTCGTACGTCGAGGCGGGCGGGCTGATGGCCTATGGCCCGAGCTTCGAGCACGGCTTTCGGCGCGCGGCGCTCTACGTCGACCGGATCCTCAAGGGCGCGAAGCCCGCCGACCTGCCGGTCGAGCAGCCGACGCAGTACGAACTCGCGGTCAACCTCAAGACCGCCCGTGCGCTCGGCCTGACGTTGCCGCCGGCGTTGCTCTCCCGCGCCGACGTCGTGGTTCGCTAGCCTGACTCGCGGAACATCCGCACGATCCGCCCGCGCAGCCACGCGAGCCCGGGGTCGCCCGCATGCCGCGCGGCCCAATGCACCGAGACGTCGAACGACGGCATGCCGACGCGCGGCCGCCACACCGTGTAGCGCCCCAGGCGCGCGAACTCCGTGTAGAGCCGCGACGGCATCACGACCGCGAGGTCGGTCTCGGCGAGGATGCGCGGAAGCACCATGAAGTGCGGGATCGACAGCCGGATGCGGTCGGCGAGCCCGAGGTCGCGGAGCGCGCGCGCCGTCGCCGGGTGCGCCCGCACCAGCACGTAGTCGAGGCGCGCCAGCGCGCCTCGCGTCGGCGCGAGCCGCGCGAGCGGATGGCCGCGCCGCATCACGACGACGTAGCGCTCGTGCAGCAGCACCGTCCGCTCGACGTCGAGCGACGGGATGTAGCCCATCGCGAGGTCGATGCGGCCGCTCTCGAGCGCCGCGGCGAGCACGGCGTGCTCGAGCTGGTGCGCCTCGAGGCGCACGAGCGGCGCCTCGGCGGCGAGCATCGGCATCAGCCTGGGCAGGAAGATCGTCTCGCCGATGTCGGTCAGGTGGAGCCGGAACGTGCGCTCGGAACGCGCCGGGTCGTAGCGCTCGCCCTCGCTCGCCGCGACGTCGAGCACCTGCAGCGCCTGCCGCACCGCGACCGCGAGCCGGTCGGCGCGTGCGGTTGGAGTCACGCCCGCGGCCCTGCGCACGAACAGCGGGTCCCGCCACGTTTCGCGCAGCCTGGCCAACGCATGGCTGACGGTGGGTTGCGACACCCCGAGGCGTTCGGCGGCGCGGCTGACGCTGCCCTCGGCGTGGATCGCGAGGAAGACCTTGAGCAGGTTGAGGTCGGTGCCGGCGATATTCATCCCTGGAATAGTCTATATGAGGATCATGGTATGGACAGATATCCCCGCCGCTCCTAGAGTGGCCCGCCGACTTCTCGCCGCCCAGCACCCGCGCCGACCCCATGGAAATCTCGTTCGCCCGCGAAGTGGACATGCTGCGCCGCGGCAACGGCGAGACCTTCGAAGGCGAGGGCATCCTCGCGATCACCAAAGGCCTGCTCGAATCCGGCGTCGCCTATGTCGGTGGCTACCAGGGCGCGCCGGTCTCACACCTGCTCGACGTGCTCGTCCAGGCGAAGGATTACCTCGCGGACCTCGGCGTCCACGTCGAGGCCTGCTCGAACGAGGCATCCGCCGCGGCGATGCTCGGCGCGTCGATCCATTACCCGCTTCGCGGCGCCGTCACCTGGAAGTCGATCGTTGGAACCAACGTCGCCGCCGACGCGCTGTCGAACCTCGCCTCGCCGGGCGTGACCGGCGGCGCGCTGATCATCGTCGGCGAGGACTACGGCGAGGGCGCGAGCGTCATCCAGGAGCGCACGCTCGCGTTCGCGCTCAAGTCGTCGCTGGTGCTGGTCGACCCGCGCCCCGAGCTCGCGCACATGGTTCGCTTCGTCGAGGAGGCGTTCGCGCTTTCCGAGGCGGCGAGCACGCCGGCGATCCTGCAGCTGCGCATCCGCGCCTGCCACGTGCGCGGCCGCTTCGCGTGCCGCGACAACGTCGCGCCGGCGGTGTCGGCGCGCCATCCGATGGAGGAGCCGGCGCCGTTCGACTACGCGCGGCTGTCGCACCCGCCGTCGACCTTCACCCAGGAGAAGCTCAAGGTCGAGGAGCGCCTGCCCGCGGCGCGGCGCCGCATCGCCGCGCGGCGGCTGAACGAGACCTTCGGCGGCGCGCGCGACGACCTCGGGATCGTCGTGCTCGGCGGCCTCTACAACTCGCTGATCCGTGCGCTCGATCAGCTGGGTTGCGCCGACGCGTTCGGCGCGTCCACGCTGCCGATCCACGTGCTCAACGTCGTGCATCCGCTCGTGCCCGAGGACATCGCCGGCTTCTGCGCGGGCAAGCGGGCGGTGCTCGTCGTCGAAGAGGGCAGCCCCGCGTTCGTCGAGGACGCGATCGTCGCGATCCTGTCGCGCGCCGGAGCAATGGCGACGGTCGAGGGCAAGGGCATGCTGCCGGCGGCGGGCGAGTACACGATCGAGGCGCTCGCGCGCGGGCTCGTCGCCTTCCTCGAGCGCCACGCGGCGGAGATGCCGCTCGACGCGCCGCGGGCGTGGCTTGGCGACCTCACGCGCCGGCGCGACGAGGTCGCGCGCGCGCTGGGGCCGCTGCCCGCGCGCCCGCCGCAGTTCTGCATCGGCTGCCCGGAGCGACCCGTGTTCGCGGCGATGAAGCTCGCGCGCGAGGCGATCGGCCCGGTTCACGTGGCGGCGGACATCGGCTGCCACTCGTTCGCCACGTTCGAGCCGTTCTCGCAGGGGCACTCGATCCTGGGCTACGGGATGAGCCTCGCGAGCCGCGCGGGCGTGTCGCCGGCGATGCGCAAGCGGGCGCTCGCGATCATGGGCGACGGCGGCTTCTGGCACAACGGCGTGGTGACCGGCGTGCAGTCGGCGCTGTTCAATGGCGACGATGCGGTGCTCGTGATCATGAAGAACGGGTACACGTCGGCCACCGGCACGCAGGAAATCATCTCGACGCCTGCGGAGGGCGCGAGGGCCGCCGCCGGCGACCAGGGGCGAAGCCTCGTGCACGGCAACCAGGTCATCGAGCGCACGCTCGAGGGGCTGGGCGTCGGGTGGCTGCGCACCGTCGACAGCTACCGCGTCGACGCGATGCGTGCCACGCTGGAGGAGGCGTTCACCACCGACTTCGCGGGCCTCAAGGTGATCATCGCCGAGGGCGAGTGCCAGCTCGAGCGCCAGCGGCGCGTGAAGCCGTGGCGCGCTAGGCTGGAGCGCGAGGGACTGCGCACGGTGCGCGTCAAGTACGGCGTCGACGAGGACACGTGCTCGGGCGACCATTCGTGCATCCGGCTGTCGGGCTGCCCGACGCTGTCGCTCAAGGACAGCGGCGACCCGCTCAAGGTCGACCCGGTCGCGACCGTGCTGGACGGCTGCGTCGGGTGCGGCCTGTGCGGCGAGAACGCGCACGCGGCGACGCTGTGCCCGTCGTTCTACCGCGCCGAGGTGATCCGCCACCCGCACTGGCGCGATCGTGCGATGGCCGGCGTGCGCGGCGCCTTCGCGCGCGTGATCCGAAGCCGCCGGTGAACGCCTCGATGCACGGATCGGTCCGGCCCGTCACGGTGCTCGTCGCAGCGTTGGGCGGGCAGGGCGGCGGCGTGCTGGCGCAATGGCTCGTCGACGCGGCGTCGCACGCGGGCTACCCGGCGCAGAGCACATCGATTCCCGGCGTCGCGCAACGCACCGGCGCGACGACCTATTATGTCGAGGTCTTCCCGGTGCAGCGCACCGCGCTCGACGGACGGGAGCCCATCCTCTCGCTCCTGCCGGTGCCGGGAGGCGTCGACGTGCTGGTCGCGTCCGAGCTCCTCGAGTGCGGACGGATGGTGCAGGCGGGCTTCGTCGACGAGGTGCGCACGACGCTCGTCACCTCGACGAGCCGCACGCTGACGACGGCGGAGAAGATGTCGCTCGGCGACGGTCGCTACGCGTCGGACCGGCTGGCCGACGTGGCGCGCACGCACAGCCGGCGCCATGCCGGCTTCGACATGGATGCCGCAGCGCGCGAATCGGGCACGGTGGTGAGCGCGGTGATGCTGGGCGCGGTCGCGGCGAGCGGCGCGCTGCCGTTCGGCGCGGACGCCTGCCTCGCTGCGATCGACGCATCCGGCAGCGGTGCGGAGGCGAGCCGCCGCGGCTTCGCGCGCGGCTTCGAGGCGACGGCGGCGCTGCTGGCGGACCATCCCCCGGTGTCAGGCACGGTGGGGCAACCGACGGACCGCCCCGAGGTCGCCGGCCCCCCCGGGGGGAGGCGTGCGCAGCGCGCATCGGAGGGAATACCGTCGGACGTCGTGCCCGACAACGTGCCCGACACCGATCCGGCGGCGGCGTTTCCGGCGGCGTGCCGGGACATCGTCGCGGCCGGCATCGCCCGTGTGCGCGATTTCCAGGACGAGGCGTACGTGCGCCTCTACCTCGATCGCCTCGCGCGCGTGCACGCCGCGGAAACGGCAGCCGACCCCCGCGGCGGGCACGGAGCCGCCACGACGCGCGAGGCCGCGCGGTTCCTCGCGCTGTGGATGGCGTTCGACGACATCGTGCGCGTCGCCGACCTCAAGGGACGTGCGAGTCGCCACGAGCGCGTACGGCGCGAGGCCGGGGCACGCGAGGGCGACGTCGTGCACGTCGCCGACTTCTTCAAGCCCGGCATGCCGGAAGTGGCGGGCGTCCTGCCGACGACGCTCGCGACACGTCTGCTCGCGTGGGACCGCCGCCGGCAGGCACGGGGTCGCGCGCCATGGTCGATGCCGCTCACGCTGCGAACCGACACCGTGACCGGGATGCTCGTGCTTCGCGCGCTCGCGGCGTTGCGGGTCGTGCGCCGGCGCGGCTCGCGCCACGCCGAGGAACAGGCCGCCATCGAGCGTTGGCTGGACGCCATCGTCGCCGCGATGGCGATCGACTGGTCCTGCGGCTACGAGGTCGCGCTCGCGGGCCGGCTGATCAAGGGCTACGGCGCCACCAACCTTCGCGGCAAGCGCAATCTCGCGCACCTCATCGAGCACCTGGCCACCGGGGGCTCGTTCGCGACACCCGACGACCGGGCCGCCGCGATCCGCGAGGCGCGCGAAGCCGCGCTCGCCGACGACGCCGGACGCGGCCTCGACCAGGCGCTGGGTCGCCACGGCGTTCCACCGCGGCCGGTCGCGGCACAGCCGATCCGCTGGATGCGCAAGCCCGTGGCGACCGCCGCTCCGCGCGACGCGGGCTGAACGCGACGGCTCCACCATGCCCTTCAGCCACGTCACCGAGTTCGTCGTCGAGTTCGGCGACTGCGATCCCGCGCGCATCGTGTTCTACCCGAACTTCTTCCGCTGGATGGACGCAGCCTCGCGACACTTCTTCGCGGCGGCCGGCGTGCCTTCGTGGCACGAGACCGAGGACGCGGACGGCATCATCGGGACGCCGCTGGTCGACGCGTCGGCGCATTTCGAACGCCCCGCGACCTACGGAGACACGATCGCCGTCGAGACCACGATCGAGGAATGGCGCCATCGCAGCTTCGTCATGCGCCACCGGATCAGGCGCGACGACACGCTCCTGGTCGAAGGCCGCGAGGTGCGCGTGTTCGCGCGACGCCATCCGGACGATCCTTCGCGCATCCAGGCCGTCGAGGTGCCCGAGCGGGTTCGCCGCCGGGTCGCATGAGCGGCCGCCGCTCGACGATGCTCGCAACCCGCATCCCGTCGTTGTACCCTTTCGACCCATGACGCGGCGACCCCACGCAAGGGCCCGCGAAAGCCAGGAGGAAACGCCATGCGCATCGCCACGTACGCCGCCGTCCTGACCACCGCGCTCGCCGCCGGCAGCGCGTTCGCGCAGGAGGTGACGCTCAAGATCCACCATTTCCTGCCGCCGAAGGGCACGATCCAGGCGCAGGTGTTCGAGCCGTGGTGCGAGAAGATCGGCAAGGAGAGCAACGGGCGCCTCAAGTGCCAGATCTACCCGTCGATGCAGCTCGGCGGCACGCCGCCGCAGCTCTTCGACCAGGCGCGCGACGGCGTGGCCGACATCATCTGGACGATCCCGACCTACCAGGCCGGCCGCTTCAACAAGTCGGAGGTGTTCGAGCTGCCGTTCATGGCGAAGAACGCCGAGAGCGGCAGCCCGGCGCTGTGGGACTACATCCAGAAGAACTCGCTCGACGAGTTCCGCGGCGTCAAGCTGCTCGCGGCGCACGTGCACGACGGGTCGCTGCTGCATTTCACCAGCAAGCGCGTCACCACTCTCGAGGACCTGAAGGGGCTCAAGGTGCGGGCGCCGACACGCATCGCGACCAAGTTCCTCACCGCGCTCGGCGCGACGCCGGTGCAGATGCCGGTGCCGCAGGTGACCGAGTCGCTGTCCAAGGGCGTGATCGACGGCGCGATGATCCCGTGGGAGGTCGCGCCGGCGCTGAAGCTCCAGGAAGTCACCAAGTACCACCTCGACACCGCGGCGGGCGCGTCGAAGACGTCGAACTCGATCTTCGTGATCGCGATGAACCCCGCCAAGTACGACTCGCTGCCCGCCGACCTCAAGGCCGTCATCGACGCGAACTCGGGGATCGAGCTGTCGAAGCAGATCGGCAGGATCTTCGACGGCACCACCGAGGGCGGCAAGAAGCTCGCGCGCGAGGCCAACGGCGTGTTCGATACGCTCTCCCCCGCCGAGTACGACCGCTGGGTGAAGGCCACCGAGCCGGTCACGCGCGAATGGATCGGCGAGACGAACGCCAAGGGCGCGAACGGCCAGGCGCTGTTCGACGATGCGAAGGCGCTGCTGAAGAAGTACGGCGGCTGAGGCACGCCGGTCCGTGCGGCGCGCCGCGTCATCGCGGGCGCGGATGCTATCCTGACGCCGCTTCGGTCGGCGCCGTGCCCGCACGGCGCCGCCGGTCCGCTCTGCGCGAGGCCGTTGCGGCCGCGCGCCGCTGCATGAACGACACCGGACACCTCGCCGCGCCTCGCCGGGACCCGGGCGACACCTCGCCCGGCGCCGAAGCCGTCCTCGTCGCGCCGGAGGCGCTGGTCGCCTGGGGCGTCGAGGTCTTCGTTGCGCTCGGCTGCACGCCGCGCGAGGCGTCGCAGGTGGCGCGCGGCCTGGTGCAGGCCAACCTCTACGGCCATGACTCGCACGGCATCGGGCTCGTTCCGCAGTACGTCGAGAACGTCCGCGCCGGGCACGTCGTGCCGGGGCGCGAGCCGCGCGTGGTCGTCGACGCGGGCGCGGTCGTCTCGCTCGACGGCGGGAAGGGCTTCGGCCAGTCGATCGGCGAGCGCGCGATGGCGATCGCGATCGAGCGCGCGCGCACGCACGGCTGCTCGGTGGTCGGGCTCTCGAATACCCACCACCTCGGGCGCATCGGCCAGTGGGGCGAGCAGTGCGCGCTCGCCGGACTCGTCTCGGTGCACTTCGTCAACGTGCGCTCGCGTCCGCTGGTCGCTCCGTGGGGCGGGACCGATGCGCGCGTGTCGACGAATCCGTTCTGCGTCGCGGTGCCGAACCCGCCGCACCCGGTCGTGCTCGACTACGCGACCGCGGCGGTGGCGCTCGGCAAGACGCGCGTCGCCGTCGACGAAGGCCGGGCAATGCACGACGGCCTGTTGCTCGACGCGGCGGGCCAGCCGACCACCGACCCGCGCGTCATGTGGGAAGCGCCGTTCGGGGCGATCCTGCCGTTCGGCGAACACAAGGGGTGGGCGCTGTCGCTGATGTGCGAGATCGTCGGCGGGGCGCTGTCCGGGGGCCACGCCCAGGACGGAGGCACGCGGCACCCGATGCTCAACAACATGACGACGTTCGTCGCCGACCCCGCGCGCCTCGGGACCGCCGAGGCGCTGCCGCGCGAGATCTCGGCGCTCGCCGCCTGGGTGCGCGCGTCGCCGCCCGCGCCGGGGGCCGACCCGGTGTCGCTGCCCGGCGAGCCCGAGAGGAGGATGGCGCAGCGGCGCCGCGACGCGATCCCGTTGCCGCCACGAACGCATGCGCAGCTCGCCGGCGCCGCCGCGTCGCTGGGGCTGCGCGCGCCCGAGGAAGGAACCGCCCGATGACCGACAGGACTTTCGCATCGCACGCCGACGTCGAGGAGAAGAAGGTCTCGTTCGACCGGCTGTCCGACCACGCCTACGCCTACACCGCGGAAGGCGACCCGAACACCGGAATCGTGATCGGCGACGACGCGGTGATGGTGATCGACACGCAGGCGACGCCGGTGATGGCGCAGGACGTGATCCGCCGCATCCGCGAGGTCACCGACAAGCCGATCCGCTATGTCGTGCTCTCGCATTACCACGCCGTGCGCGTTCTGGGCGCGTCGGGCTACCGCCCCGAGCATGTCATCGCGAGCCGCGACACCTACGACCTGATCGTCGAGCGCGGCGAAGCGGACATGAAGAGCGAGATCGAGCGCTTCCCGCGCCTGTTCCGTGCGGTCGAATCGGTGCCCGGGCTCACGTGGCCGACGATCGTGTTCGAGAAGCGGCTCACGATGATGCTGGGAGGGCTCAAGGTCGAGATCATGCAGCTCGGTCGCGGCCATACGAAGGGCGACACCGTCGTCTGGCTTCCCGACGAGCGCATCCTGTTCTCGGGCGACCTGGTCGAGTTCGACGCGACACCCTACACCGGCGACGCGTACCTCGCCGATTGGCCGGCCACGCTGGACGCGATCGCCGCGCTGCACCCGCAGAAGCTCGTGCCGGGCCGCGGCGCGGCGCTGATGAATCCCGCGGAAGTGCAGGCGGGCCTCGCCGGCACGCGCGCGTTCGTGACCGAGATGTACGCGTCGGTGCGCGAAGGCGCCCGCGCCGGCAAGGACCTGCGCACCGTGTATCGCGAGACCTACGAGCGCCTGAAGCCGCGCTACGGCCACTGGGTGATCTTCGACCACTGCCTGCCGTTCGACGTCTCGCGCGCCTACGACGAGGCCACCCGGTATCCCGACCCGCGCATCTGGACGGCGCAGAGGGACAAGGAGATGTGGATGGCGCTGGAGGGCTAGGGGGAAGGCGAGAGTGGGGAGTGGGTGGTGGGGAGTGGCGGCTCGGTAGTGCAAATGCGAAGCACAAGACAGTCGACGTGAAGGCGTCCCATCGCACTGCGCAACCCGGCTTGCCTACTCCCCACTCCCTACTCCCCCGCGAAGCGTGAAGACCTACACCCAACCCCGCTACGCCTACACGCGCTCCCCCGACCAGGACGGCGCGCCGGTCACGCGGCCGGTGGTCGTGGTGGGGGCGGGGCCGGTCGGGCTCGCGCTGGCGATCGACCTGGGGATGCGCGGGGTGCCGGTGGTCGTGCTCGACGACGACGACACGGTGAGCGTCGGGTCGCGCGCGATCTGCTATGCGAAGCGCACGCTCGAGATCCTCGACCGTCTCGGGTGCGCCGAGCCGATCTGCGCCAAGGGCGTGGGCTGGAACGTCGGCAAGGTCTTCCACCACGACGCGCTGGTGTTCGAGTTCGCGCTCGTGCACGAGGCGGGCCACCACCGTCCCGGCATGGTGAACCTGCAGCAGTACCACCTCGAGGAAGCGCTGGTGCGGCGCGCGGCCGAGGTGCAGGGTGTCGAGGTGCGCTGGAAGAACAAGGTGACGGCCGTGCACGCCAGCCGCGACCGCGTCGACGTCACCGTCGAGACGCCCGAGGGCAGCTACACGATGCCGTGTGCTTGGCTGGTCGCGTGCGACGGCGCGCGCAGTCCGGTTCGCGGCATGCTGGGCCTCGAGAGCGAAGGGCAGGTGTTCCGCGACCGCTTCCTGATCGCGGACATCCACATGCACTCCGACTTCCCGCCCGAGCGGTGGTTCTGGTTCGACCCGCCGTTCCATCCGGGACAGTCCGTGCTGCTGCACCGCCAGGCGGACGACGTGTGGCGCATCGACTTCCAGCTCGGCTGGGACGCCGATCCCGACGAGGAGCGCAAGCCCGAGCGCATCCTGCCGCGACTGGCCGCCATGCTCGGTCCCGACGCGCGCTTCGAGCTCGAGTGGGCGAGCGTCTACACGTTCCAGTGCCGCCGCATGAAGCGCTTCCGGCAGGGTCGCGTGCTGTTCGCCGGCGACGCCGCGCACCTGGTTTCGCCGTTCGGCGCGCGCGGTGCGAACAGCGGCTTCCAGGACGCCGACAACCTCGCGTGGAAGCTCGCTGCGGTGATCGGCGGCCGTGCGCCCGACGCCCTGCTGGACAGTTACGACACCGAGCGCACGGCGGCGGCGGACGAGAACCTGCGCAATTCGACGCGCTCGACCGATTTCATCACGCCCAAGAGCCGCGTGTCGCGAACCTTCCGCGACGCCGTCCTCGAGCTCGCGAAGCGGCATGCCTTCGCGCGCCGCCTCGTCAACAGCGGCCGGCTGTCGACGCCGACCGTGCTCGCGGGCTCGCCGCTCAACACCCCTGATAGCGATCGCGACTGGCCAGCCGGACCGGGCGCGATGGTGCCGGGCGCGCCGGCCGCGGATGCGCCGGTCGAGGGCGAGCGCGGGCCCTGGCTGCTGCGCTACCTGGAGGACGGCTTCACGCTCCTCGCGTTTTGTCCGCTGCCCGACGACACGGTGGCAACGCTCGCGGAGGGCGACATCCCGGTTGTCGTCGTGCACGTGGACGTCCCCCCGGCGCATGGCGCGATGGGCGTCGTCGACGTCGAGGGACTGGTGGCGTCGCGCTATGCTGCGCGGCCGGGCACGGTCTACCTGTTGCGGCCCGACCAGCACGTGTGCGCGCGCTGGCGCACCTTCGACGCCGCGGCGGTGAAGGCGGCGGTGCAGCGCGCGCTCGCGCGACCGGAGGCATCATGAGCGACCTCGTCACCGCCCCGAACCTCGACGCGCCCGACGACTTCTACGAGCGGCTCGTCGCCGCGCACCGCGACCTTGACGACGCGCAAAGTGCTCTCGTCAACGCGAAGCTTATCCTGCTGCTCGCCAACCACATCGGCGACGGGCGGGTGCTCGCGCAGGCGCTCGCCGCGGCGCGCGAGGACGTCATTCCCGCCGGTCGTCCCACCGATTCCCGGAGCGAGCGATGAGCCACGAGACGTCGACATCCACGGTGCGCGCATCGCCCCACGGTGCGACCGCGCTGGCGTACATGACCGGGCTCGGCAACGAGCACGCGAGCGAGGCGCTCCCCGGCGCGCTGCCCGTCGGGCAGAACTCGCCGCAACGCTGCGCGTACGGGCTCTACGCCGAGCAGCTGTCGGGCACTGCGTTCACCGTTCCGCGGCATCACAGCCGGCGCACCTGGACCTACCGCATCCGTCCGGGCGCGATGCACGAGCCGTTCCGCCGCATCGACCGCCCCCGCATCGTGAGCGCGTTCGGCGACATCGCGGCGCCGCCCAACCAGATGCGCTGGGATCCGTTGCCGCTGCCCGCGGAGCCCACCGACTTCGTCGACGGCCTCGCCACGATGGCCGGCAACGGCTCGCCGGCGGCGATGAGCGGATGCGCGATCCACCTCTACGCGGCGAACCGGCCGATGAGCGGCCGCTACTTCTACGACGCCGACGGCGAGCTCCTGATCGTGCCCGAGCAGGGCCGCCTGCGCATCGCCACCGAGCTCGGGACGCTCGAGGTCGGACCGACCGAGATCGCGGTGGTCCCGCGCGGCATCCGGTTCGCGGTCGAGCTGCCCGACGGCACGGCGCGCGGCTACGTGTGCGAGAACTACGGCGCGCCGTTCAAGCTTCCCGACCTCGGCGTGATCGGCTCCAACGGCCTCGCCAACGCGCGCGACTTCGAGATCCCGGTGGCGCGCTACGAGGACCGCGAAGGCGCCTTCGAGCTCGTCGCGAAGTTCGTCGGCCACCTGTGGTCGGCGCGCATCGGGCATTCGCCGCTCGACGTCGTCGCCTGGCACGGCACGCACGTGCCCTACCGCTACGACCTCAAGCGCTTCAACGCGATCGGTTCGATCAGCTACGACCACCCGGACCCGTCGATCTTCCTCGTGCTGCAGTCGCCCTCCGACACGCCGGGCGTCGACACGATCGACTTCGTGATCTTCCCGCCGCGCATCCTCGCGATGCAGCACACGTTCCGGCCCCCGTGGTTCCACCGCAACGTCGCGTCCGAGTTCATGGGCCTCGTGCAGGGCGTCTACGACGCGAAGGCCGAGGGCTTCGTCCCCGGCGGCGCGAGCCTGCACAACTGCTTCACCGGCCACGGCCCGGACGCCGCGACGTTCGAGGCCGCGAGCCGCGCCGACCTGTCCAAGCCCACGGTGATCCGCGACACGATGGCCTTCATGTTCGAAACGCGGCTGCCCATCCTGCCGACGCGCTTCGCGCTCGAGATGGCGCCGATGCAGGACGACTATTACCGGTGCTGGCAGGGGCTCGCGAAGCATTTCGACCCGGCGAAGCCCTAGCGCGCTACATGTGCCGGAACAGGTGCTCGTAGGGCTCGCTGACCGGCAGCGTCTCCTTGCTGTTCTTGAGCTTGAGCCGCAGGTGGCCGCGCAGGTCGCGCGTACCGCCGGTGATCGCGTTGACGTTGACCAGCGTCGAGCGGTGGACCTGCCAGAACATCGCCGGGTCGACTTCCAGCGGCCTGCGACGAAACCGCCCGATCGCCGACGGTTCGGCCTGTTCGCGCGACGGAGCAGCCCGGCCGCGGCGGGCTATCATGGCCTTTTCGCCTTCCTTCCAACGCCCATGACCTACGAAAACATCCTCACCGAGACGCGCGACCGCGTCGCGATCATCACGCTCCACC
>DASTCK010000350.1:0-7160 GCA_035711225.1 Casimicrobiaceae bacterium | reverse complement strand
TGAAGCCGATCTACACCGGCACCTACCAGGACTCGATCACCAAGGCGCTTACCGCCGTCAAGAGCGGCGACCCGCCGGTCACGTCGATACTGCTGTCGACCGACATGTACACGCTGATCGACGAGGACGCGATCGTGCCGTTCGACGACCTGATCAAGACCCCGGAGGACCAGGCCTGGCTCAAGAGCTTCTACCCGGCGTTCATGGAGAACAGCCAGACCGGAGGCAAGACCTGGGGCATTCCGTTCCAGCGCTCGACGATCGTCCTCTACTACAACAAGGAGCTGTTCAAGGAGGCCGGGCTCGATCCCAACCGCCCGCCGCAGAACTGGCGCGAGCAGGCCGAGTACGCGCAGAAGCTCACCAAGCGAGATGCGTCCGGCAACGTGACCCAGTGGGGAATACAGATCCCGTCGTCGGGCTTCCCCTACTGGCTGTTCCAGGCGCTCGCGATCCAGGCCGGCACCAACCTGATGAACCCGGCGGGCACGCAGACCTATTACGATCGCCCCGAGGTCATCGAAGCGCTCACCTACTGGGTCGACCTCGTGAAGAAGCAGAAGGTGCACCCCGAAGGCATCGTCGACTGGGGCACGACGCCGAAGGATTTCTTCGAGAAGAAGGTCGCGATGGTGTGGACGACGACCGGCAACCTCACCAACGTGAAGAACAACGCGAAGTTCGATTTCGGCGTCGCGATGCTTCCCGCGGGCAAGCAGCGCGGCAGCCCGACCGGCGGCGGCAACTTCTACCTGTTCAAGAAGTCGACGCCGGCGCAGCGCGAGGCCGCGTTCAAGTTCATCAAGTGGGTGACGACGCCGGCTCGCGCCGCGCAGTGGGGCATCGACACCGGCTACGTGGCGGTGCGGGCGGACGCGTGGGACACGCCGACGATGAAGACCTACGTGGCGGGCTTCCCCGCAGCCGCGGTTGCGCGCGACCAGCTGCCGTTCGCCAAGGCCGAGCTGTCGACGCACGACAACCAGCGCGTCACCAAGGCGCTGAACGACGGGTTGCAGGCGGCGCTCACCGGCACCAAGACGCCGGAGGTCGCGATGAAGGACGCGCAGCGGGAGGCGGAGCGGTTGCTGCGCTCCTACAAGTAGCGCCGTGAGGTCGGCCCCTGCCCGATCTTCCCGGCAGAGGCTGACCCATTCGCCGGCCCCGCGGCGGCGAGAAGGAGCGACGTCGCGATGACGCGAACGAAGGAATGGCTCTACGCGTGGCTGCTCCTCGCGCCCGCGATGGTCCTGCTCGTGCTGTTCACGCATTACCCGACGGTCGCCAACCTGTGGCACAGCTTCCTGTCGACGCCGAAGGGCAGCCGCCCGGCGGTATGGGTGGGCGCGGACAACTACGCGCAGCTGGTCGACGACCCGATCTTCTGGCAGGCGCTGAGCAACAACCTCTGGTACGCGGTCGGCACGATTCCCGTGTCGATCGCGCTGGCGCTGCTGATGGCGGTGTGGGTGCACGGCAAGATCGCCGGGCGCGGGCTCCTGAGGCTCGCGTACTTCACGCCCACCGTGCTGCCGATGATCGCGGTCGCCAACATCTGGATGTTCTTCTACACGCCCGAGTACGGACTGCTCGAGCAGCTCACCAAGGGGCTGGGCTTCGCGAGCCACAACTGGCTCGGCAGCAAGTCGACCGCGCTCGTCGCGCTGATGGCGGTGACGATCTGGAAGGAGGCCGGCTTCTTCATGATCTTCTACCTCGCGGCTTTGCAGTCGATGTCGCCGAGCCTCGCCGAGGCGGCCGCGATCGAGGGGGCATCGCGCTGGACCTTCTTCCGCCGCGTGACCTTCCCGCTGCTGATGCCCGTGACGCTGTTCGTGCTCGTCAACGCCGTGATCAACGCATTCCGGCTGGTCGACCACATCGTCGTGATGACGCGCGGCGGGCCGGACAATGCCACCGCGCTCCTGCTCTACTACGTCTACGAGATCGGCTTCCGCTTCTGGGACTCGGCGTACGCCGCGGCGCTCACGATGGTGCTGCTCGTGATCCTGGGCCTCGCGGCGATGTTCCAGTTCCTCGTGCTCGAGCGGCGAACGCATTACAGGTGACCGCCCGATGAACGCGTCCACCCACGTCTACGACGCGAGAGGCGTCGCGCGCGCGCTGGAGACCGCCGCGGCGTGGCTGCTCGGCTTCCTGTGGGTACTGCCGCTCCTCTACGCGTTCTGGACCGCGTTCCATCCGGCCGAGTTCTCGACGCGCCTCGCGCTCGCCGCGCCGCTGACGCTCGACAACTTCGTCAAGGCGTGGAACGCCGCCCCGTTCGCGCGCTATTTCGTCAACACCGTGCTGCTGGTGACGATGGTGCTGGCGGTGCAGCTCGTGCTCGTCACGCTCGCCGCGTACGCGTTCGCCCGCTTCGAGTTCCCCGGCCGCAACGTGCTGTTCGCCCTGGTGCTCGTGCAGCTGATGATCATGCCCGACGTGCTGATCGTCGAGAACTACCGGACGATGACCTGGCTGGGCATCAAGGACACGATCCTCGCGATCGGCCTGCCGTACATGGCGAGCGCGTTCGGCATCTTCCTGCTGCGCCAGACGTTCAAGACGATCCCGCGCGAGCTCGACGAGGCCGCTCGCGTCGAAGGCTGCTCGCCGCTCCAGGTGCTGTGGAAGGTGTACGTTCCGCTCGCGCGCCCCACCTACCTCGCGTTCGCACTGGTGAGCGTGAGCTATCACTGGAACAATTTCCTGTGGCCGCTCATCATCACCAACTCGGTCGAGTCGCGGCCGGTGACGGTCGGCCTGCAGGTGTTCTCGTCGACCGACCAGGGTATCGACTGGTCGATCATCACCGCCGCCACGCTGCTGACGACGGCGCCGCTGCTGATCGCGTTCCTGTTGTTCCAGCGCCAGTTCGTCGCGTCGTTCATGCGCGCGGGAATACGGTGAAGCTCGTCACCTGGAACGTGCAGTGGTTCCACGGCCTCGACGGACGCGTGGATGCACGACGCGTGATCGAGCATGCGCGCTCGCTCGCAGACTTCGACGTGCTGTGCCTGCAGGAGATCGCCGACAACTTCCCGGCGCCGCGGCTCGAGGGCAACGACGACAGCGACCAGTTCGCGACGCTCGCGCGGCTGCTGCCCGGGTACACGATCGTCCACGGCGTGGGCGCCGATCATCCCGGCGACGGCGGCCGACGGCGCCGCTTCGGGAATGCGATCGCGTCGCGCTGGCCGGTCGGTCCGGCGAGGAGCCATGCGCTCCCCTGGCCCGCGGAGCCGGGCGTCGCGTCGATGCCGCGCGTGGCGGTGGAGGCGGCGCTCACCGGCCCGCGCGGTCCCGTCCGCGTCGTGACCACGCACCTCGAGTACTGGTCGCGCGCGCAGCGCACCGCGCAGGTACAGCGATTGCGCGAAATCCACCAGGAGGGCCACGGGCGCGCGCGCCTCGGCAGCGCGCTGCGGGACGACGGCGGCCCGTTCCAGGTGCATCCGACGCCGCGGGCGACGATCGTCACCGGCGACTTCAACCTGCCGCCGGGCGACCCCGAGCACGCGCGGATGGTCGCGCCTTTCGTCGACGGCACGTCGCAACTGCACGACGCCTGGTCGCTCGTGCACGGCAGGACGCCGCAGCCGCCGACCTTCAACCTGCACGAGCCCTACGACGCCGGCTCGGTCCCGATCGCCTGCGACTTCGTGTTCGTGAGCGACGAGCTGGTCCCAGAGGTCGAGTCGGTCGCCGTCGACGTCGACACGCGGCTCTCGGACCACCAGCCGGTGGTCGTGATCCTGCGCGACTGACCGGAGCCCGCGCGGCGAGGCGACCGGTGCGTCGCCCGCTACAATCCGCCCCTGCCCGAGCGACGCTGCGCGACCCGCTCGCGACGACGCGACGCACCACGATCCCGACGCCGACGTGAACCCGGACCCCCGTGAAACGCTGAAGCGGCTGGCCGCCTCGGCGCGCCCGCGCGTGCTGCTGGTCACGCATGGCTGGGGAGGCGGCGTTCGCCGCCATGTCGACGAGCTCGCTGCCGCGCTGGCCGATCGCGCGGAGGTCCTGACGCTGAAGCCGGCCGCCGCGGGCGTTGTCCGCCTGGCGTGGTCGCGCTCCGACGATCGCCTCGACCTGTGGTTCGCGTTGCCGCACGATCACGGAACGCTCGTCGAGCTGCTGCGCGCGATCGGCGTCGCGCGCGTCCACCTGCATCACGTCGATGGCCTGCCGCAGGGCGTGCTGGGGCTCGCGCGCGATCTCGGCGTGGCCCTCGACGTCACGCTGCACGACGCCTATCCGTGGTGCGCGCGCTACCACCTCGATCGCGGCGAGGGCCGCTACTGCGGCACGAGCGGCGGCGACGAATGCAACGATTGCGTCGCGCGCGAGCCCTCGCAATGGCCGCTCGACGTGGCGCAGTGGCGCGAGGCGTTTCGCGTCGCGTTCGCCGGAGCGGCGTCAGGCACCGTGGCTGGCGCCGCTCGCACGCGCGTGATCGCGCCGACGCACGATGGCGCGCGCCGCTTCGCGCGCCACTTCCCCGGCGTCGCCGTCGAGGTGTGGCCGCATCCCGAGCGCGACGCCCGGCCCGCGCCGCTTGCGCACCGGATCGCGATCCTGGGACGACTCACGCGCCAGAAGGGCTACGACGTCGTCGTCGCGTGCGCGCGCGATGCCGAGCGCCGTGGGCTGCCGCTCGCGTTCCGCGTGCTCGGTTCGACCGAGGTGCCGCTCCCTCCGCTGCCCGCGGCACGGATCTCGATGACCGGCGAGTACGCCGAAGGCGAGCTCGCGCGACTGATCGCCGCGGAGTCGCCCGACGTGATCCTCTTCGCGGCGCAGGTGCCCGAGGCCTGGTCGTACACGCTCACCGACGCGATGGCGACCGGACGGCCGATCGTCGCGTCCTCGCTCGGCGCGCTGGGCGAGCGGCTCGCCGCCGTTGCGCACGCCACGCTCGTCCCGTGGGATGCGCCCGCGTCAGCGTGGAACGACGCACTGCTCGCCGCCGCGCCGCCGCGCGCGGAGCCCCGCTTCACGCCTCCACGGCACGGCGACTGGCCCGGCTACGTCGAGCGCCTGACCTCCGCATGGACGAAGGCGCCTCGCACGGGCGCCGGCGCGCTGCCGGTGCTGGAAACCCGCCACCTCCAGGCGCCGCCGGACGAGCGCCCCGCGTTGAGTCTGGCGGAGCTGGTGCGCGCCGGCGCGCTGCGAGGCGAAGCCGAGGCGAAAGCCGAGCTGGTGAGCCGCGCCGCGGCGGCCGACGCGACGCTTGCCTCCGTCGCGCGCGACGAGGCGGTGCGCGATCGCGAGCTCGCGCAGGCCCGCGAGCGCGTCGCCGCGATCGAAGGGTCGAGGAGCTGGAAGCTCACGGCGCCGCTGCGAGGCATGGCGCTGCGGGCACGCATCGCGCGTACGCGCGTGGCGTCGCTGCCCGCCGTGTTGCGCCAGCTGCCGCGCCAGTCGGCCACCGCGTGGACGATCCTGAAGGAGCAGGGGCCGGCCGCGCTGATGCGGCGCGTGCGTGACAAGGTGCGCGGACGCGGCTACGTCGCCCCGCGCCTGCGCAGGACGTGGTCGGCGGAAACGTCGGTGACGCCGCTCGCGTTCGCGCCGGCCGCGTCGCCGGTCGTCACGATCGTCGTCCCGGCGTACGGACAGCCGCTCGCGACGTTCACCTGCCTCAAGAGCGTCCATGCGACGGTCGCGCACGAGCGGGTCGAGGTCATCGTCGTCGACGACGCGTCGCCGGAGCCGCTCGAGCAGGCGCTCGGCGCCGTGAGCGGCGTCCGCTTCGTTCGGCCCGAGCGCAACGGCGGCTTCATCGCATCGTGCAACCTCGGCGCGCGCGAGGCGCGCGGTGCGCTGCTCGTGTTCCTCAACAACGACACGATCGTCACGCCCGGTTGGCTCGACGCGCTCGAGCGGACCTTCGCGCGCTACCCGGACACCGGGCTCGTCGGCGCGAAGCTCGTCTACCCCGATGGCAGGCTGCAGGAGGCGGGCGGCATCGTGTGGCGCGACGGCTCGGCGTGGAACGTCGGCCGCGGCGACGATCCCGACCGCCCCGAATACAACTACGTCCGCCGCGTCGACTACTGCTCCGGCGCGTGCCTCGCGATCCCGCGCTCGCTGTTCGACTCGCTCGGCGGGTTCGATGCGCGCTACTCGCCCGCCTACTACGAGGACACCGACCTCGCGTTCGCGGTGCGCGCCGCCGGCCGCACCGTCCGCTACCAGCCGGCCGCGACGGTGATCCACTTCGAAGGAACGACCGCGGGGACCGACGAGACCGCCGGCGTGAAGCGCTACCAGGCCGTCAATCGCCGGACCTTCGCGCAGCGCTGGGCGGTCGAGCTCGCGACGCACGGATCGAACGGCGAGAACCCGACGCGAGAGGCCGACCGCGCGGCGAAGAAGCGCGTGCTGGTCGTCGACGCGACGATGCTGACGCCCGACCGCGACTCGGGGTCGATGCGCATGCAGGCGATCCTCGAGCTGTGCGGCGAGCTGGGCGCGAAGGCGACGTTCGTCGCCGACAACCTCGAGTACCGCGAGCCCTACGTGGCGGCGCTGCAGGAGCGCGGCGTCGAGGTCGTGTACCGGCCCTGGGTGACGTCGATCGCCGAGCTCCTCGCGAAGCGCGGGACCGCATTCGACGTGGTCGTGCTGTCGCGCCATTACGTCGCCTCCAAGCATCTCGACGCGGTGCGCCGCTTCGCGCCCCAGGCGCGCCTCGTGTTCGACACGGTCGACCTCCATTTCCTGCGCGCCGAGCGGCAGGCGCTCCTCGACCACAGCGCCGCGCCGGCGGCGGTGGATCGCGAGCGCGAGCAGGAGCTGGACTCGGTGCGCCGCGCCGACCTCACGCTCGTGGTCTCGCCGGTCGAGCGCGACCTGTTGCGCGAGCTCGAGCCGGGCGCGCGCGTCGAGGTGCTGTCCAACATCCACGAGCCGGTGCCGCGCGGCCAACCCTATGCGGCGCGCTCGGGCATCGTGTTCATCGGCGGGTTCCGCCATCCGCCGAACGCCGACGGTGTCCTGTGGTTCGCGCGGGAGGTGCTGCCGCTGGTGCGTGGCCGCCTGCGCGGCGTGGTCACGACGATCGTCGGCGACGATCCGCCGACGGCGATCCGGCAGCTCGCCGCGCCGGACTTCATCGTCGCGGGCCACGTCGGGGACGTCGAGCC
>DASTCK010000349.1:0-4420 GCA_035711225.1 Casimicrobiaceae bacterium | reverse complement strand
CGGGCTGCGTCAGCGCGATCTCGGCCGCGGCGCGACGCAGGCTGCGGTGCGTGTCGAGCGCGACGACGAGCGCGAGGTGGCGCGCGCGCAGGCGCCCCTGGAGCTGGCGGTCGGTCGCGACCGCCGGGGCAGGGATCCGCGCGCGGGAGCGTGGCATTCCTCCAGGTTATCACAAGATCATCAAACGCGATTGGACGTTATCACTGCCCGCACGGACAATCGTCTTCCGATCCGCGCCTGCCCCGGGGCGCGGCCCCGAGGAGAAAGCCCGTGATCCGATCCCTGACCCTCGCGGCCCTGGCCGCTCTCGCCCTCGCGGCCCCCGCGGTGGCCCAGGACGCCTATCCGTCCAAACCGGTGCGCATCATGGTCGGCGCCAACGCCGGCGGCGGCACCGACGTCATCGCGCGCATGCTCGGCGAGAAGTTCGCCGAGTCGCTCAAGCAGCCGTTCGTGATCGAGAACCGCCCCGGCGCGTCCAACACGATCGCCGCCGACCTCACCGCGAAGGCGCCGGCGGACGGCCACACGCTGCTCGTCGCCACCAACACCGGCCAGGCGATCGCGCCGCACATGCTGAAGCTGTCGTTCGATCCGCTGAGGGACCTGACGCCGGTCGGGCTGATCGTCGTGGTGCCGAACGTGCTGGTCGTCGGCGACAAGGTTCCCGTCAAGGACGTGAAGGACCTCGTCGCGCTCGCGAAGGCGAAGCCGGGCGAGCTCAGGTACGCCTCGTCGGGCGTCGGCAGCACGCAGCACATCGCGGGGGAGGCGTTCGACGTCGCCGCCGGCATCAAGACCGTGCACGTGCCCTACAAGGGCTCGAGCCAGGCGCACGTCGACATCCTCGGGGGCAACGTCGAGATGATGTTCGACACGACGTCCTCCGCGATGCCGCACATCAAGTCGGGCCGGTTCAAGCCGCTCGCCGTGACCTCGCCCAAGCGATCGGCGGAGCTGCCCAACGTGCCGACGATCGCCGAGGCCGGCTACCCGGCCGCCGAGATGACGACGTGGTACGGGTTGTTCGTGACCGGCGGGACCCCGAAGCCGGTCGTCGACAAGCTCGCCGCCGAGCTCAAGCGCGTGCTCGCCCTGCCCGACGTGCAGGCCAGGCTGCGCGGCCTGGGGGGCGAGCCGGGAACCCTCGGCGCCGCCGAGTTCGCGGAGATGAACCGCAGCGAGTACGAGCGCTTCGGCAAGCTGATCAAGACCGCCAACATCAAGGCGGAATGACCGCGAGGCTTCCTCGATGAAACCCCGCATCGCGTTCTCCCCCGGCGATCCCAACGGCATCGGCCCCGAGATCGCCGCCAAGCTGCTCGCGCGGCCGGCGAACCTCGAGCGCGCCGAGATCGTCGTGTACGCGGATCCCGCGACGATCGCGGCCGGCGAGCGTGCCGCCGGCGTGCGCGCGCTCGTGTCGGCGACGCCGGCGCCGGGACGCGCGACGCTCCAGGCGATGTCGCTCGGCGGCGAAGGCGCGATCACCCCGGGCCAGGCCACCGAGGCGGGGGGCCGGGCGGCGCTCGCGTCGCTGACCGCCGCGGTCGACGCAGCGCGACGGGGCGACGTGCAGGGCATCGTGTTCGCGCCGCTCAACAAGCACGCGCTGCGCCTCGCCGGCATGACGCACGAGGACGAGCTGCGCTGGATGGCCGACCGCCTCGGCGTCCACGGCTTCACCAGCGAGTTCAACATCACCGGCGAGCTGTGGACCTCGCGCGTGACCTCGCACGTGCCGCTTCGCGAGGTCGCCGACGCGGTCACCGGCGCGGGCGTGATCGACGCGGTGCGCATCGTGCATCGCTACCTCGCGGCGTCGGGCATCGCCGCGCCGCGCATCGCCGTCGCGGCGCTCAATCCGCACGCGGGCGACGGCGGCTCGCTCGGCCGCGAGGAGATCGACGTGATCGCGCCCGCCATCGAGGCGGTGCGCCGCGAAGGCATCGACGCGCGCGGGCCGCTGCCCTCCGACACGGTCTTCGTGGCGGCGAAGCGCGGCGACTTCGACGCGGTCGTGTCGATGTACCACGACCAGGGTCAGATCGCGATGAAGCTGATGGGCTTCGATCGCGGCGTCACGCTGCACGGCGGGCTCCCGGTGCCGGTGGCTACCTGCGCGAGCGGCACGGCGTTCGACATCGTCGGGCGCGGCATCGCCAACGTCGAAGGGCTGCAGGCGGCGTTCGACCTCGCGACGCGCATCGCGGCGCGCAGCATCGCGGCCCGCGCGGCCTGACGCTCCGCTTCCGCGGTCCCTGCCGCGGCGCCCGTTCCCGAGGCGGACCCGCGGGCGGAATTCCAGCCCCGCGCGGCCGGTTCAGCGGCCCGGCACGCCGCCTTCCGTCTCGTCCAGGAACAGCGCCGGGTCGACCATCGCGCGATTGAGGCTCACCGACCAGTGCAGGTGGGGTCCCGTCGCACGGCCGGTGGAGCCCACGCTGCCCACGATGTCGCCGGCGCCCACGGCATCCCCCGGCTTCACGTCCACGGTGTCGAGGTGGCACACCATCGTCAGCAGGCCGGCTCCGTGGTCGATCCAGACGGTGCGGCCGTTGAAGAAATAATCGCCCGTGTCGATGACGCGACCGGGCGCCGGCGCGACGACCGGCGTGCCGCGCGCGGCAGCGATGTCCATCCCGCTGTGCGGTTGCCGGGGCTGGCCGTTGAACACGCGCCGCTTGCCGAACGAGTCCGAGCGCGTCCCGCCGACCGGCGCGCGCAGCGCGAGCGACGCGGGCACGACGTCGCTGAACGTCGCGGCGATGCGCGCGAGATGATCGCGCTCGCGTTCGTAGCGCGCCAGATCGGAGGGCGACAGGTCGACCTGCGCGGGCGGCACGCTGAGCCGCTGCTCGGCGTAGCGGAACGGCGCGATCGCGTACCGACGCGTCTCGTCGCGCTGGCCGGCACGATGCACGACGATCGACGCGGCGCCGGGCTTGGCCGACAGCGGGATGCCGACGAGGGCGACCCAGCGCTGCGCATCGCCGGTCACGAGCAGCGGCGTCTCGCCGGCGCGCGCGACGGGCCGCTGCGGCGACGCGCCCAGTGGAATCACGGCGATCCCGCCCGGCACCGCGTGCTCGCGCGGCAGATCGGCCGCGGCGGCGCCGAGGACCAGGAGTCCCGCCAGCATCGACAGCAGCGCTCGCGCACCGGCGTCGATCACGGTAGCGCTTCCCACCCGCGGTCGCCGCGCTGCCGCTAGCGGCCGCCCGTCGGTCGCCGCCGGCGCTGCACGCTCGGCGGTGCGCCGCCGGAAGGCCGACGCTTCGTCCCCTTGGGCGGACGCTTGACCGCCGCCTTCGGAGGACGAGCGGGTGGCGTGCCGGCGCCCGGGGAACGCGGGAGGGGCGCCGGCTTGGCGGCGGACGAAACGCTCGCGCGTCGACGGGACGTGGGGGCGCGCGGATTGCCCGGCATCACGGCCTGGCCTCCGGCGTAGCGGCGGCCGCGCGATGCCGTGGTCGACGGCACGATGGGCTCGCTCGCCGTCTTGCCCGGCCGGCGCTTGGACGCGCGCGGCGCGTCGATCGTCGTGATCGGTGCCGGCGCGTGGCGAGCCGCGCCGCGCCGATGCCTCCGCGCGCGCGCGCCGACCTTTGGCTCGGCCGGACTGCCGCCCCTCCCCGACGGCTTGGACAGGCGCTCGCGGCTGCGCTTGCCCGCCTTCCCCCCGCGCGTTCGCGCGATGGCGAGCGGCTCCTTCGTCGGCGCCGGCCGCCAGACGACCAGCATCTTCCCGAGATGCTGCACCGGTCCCGCGTCGAGCGCCTCGCACAGCGCGCCGAGGTGCGCCTCGCGCTCGTCGCGATCGTCGGAATGCACGCGCACCTTGACGAGCTCGTGCGCCTTCAGCGCCACGTCGATCTCGTGGATCACCGCCGGCGTCAGGCCGCCGTGGCCGACGTGGACGACCGGGTGCAGCCCATGCGCGCGGGCGCGCAGCTCGCGGCGTTGGGTGGAGGTGAGGGTGAGCATCGGGGCAGTGTAGCCGATGGGAGAAGCGGCGATAGGCGATGGGCGATGGGCGATAGCCGATTGTCGATAGGCGATAGGCGATAGGCAATAGGCGAGAGGCGATAGGCGATAGCAACACGTGAGACGAGAGCGGGGGAACTGGCGCGGTCCTCCTACAATGGAAGCAGGGACTTTGGCGACGCGCGGGATTGCTCTGTCGCCAATCGCCAATCGCCTATCGCCTATCGCCCATCGCCGCCTTCCCGTGCCTTCCCCGCTCAATCCGTCGAAGAAGAAGCACCGCTCCAACAAGGCGTGGCTCCACGAGCACGTCAACGATCCCTACGTGAAGGAGGCGCAGCGGCGTGGCTACCGCTCGCGTGCGGCGTTCAAGCTGATCGAGCTCGACGAGCGCGACAAGCTGATGCGGCCGGGGATCGCGGCGGTGGACCTG
>DASTCK010000348.1:0-3469 GCA_035711225.1 Casimicrobiaceae bacterium | reverse complement strand
TGATGGCGAGCCGTGCGCTCGCGCGCGTCGCGACGGGCCCGGCTGACTACGAGCGTGTCTATGACCGCGTGCTGCGCCAGGCGAAGCAGCCGGTGCTCCTGCACTGGCTCGGCGACATGTTCGACCCGGCGCTGGCCGGCTACTGGGGCAGCGCCGACGCCGACGTCGCGATGCGGACCGCGCTCGGCGTGATCGCCGCCAACCCCGGCAAGGTCGACGGCATCAAGATCTCGCTCCTCGACAAGACGAAGGAGATCGTGATGCGCCGCCGCCTGCCCGAGGGCGTCCGGATGTACACCGGCGACGACTTCAACTACGCCGAGCTGATCGCCGGCGACGGCGTCGGCAGCGCGCCGAACCACCGGCACAGCGACGCGCTCCTCGGCATCTTCGACGCGATCGCGCCCGCCGCCAGCGCGGCGCTCACGGCGCTTGCCGCGGGCGATCGCGCAAGCTTCGACGCGATCCTCGAGCCGACCGTGCCGCTGTCGCGCCACATCTTCCAGGCGCCGACCCGCTTCTACAAGACCGGGATCGTCTTCCTCGCCTGGCTGAACGGGCACCAGTCGCACTTCACGATGGTCGGCGGGCAGCAGAGCGCGCGCAGCCTCGTGCACCTCGCCGACGTGTTCCGGCTCGCCGACGCGGCCGGGCTGCTCGCCGACCCCGACCGCGCCGCCGCCCGCATGCGCGTGCTGACGGCGCTGCACGGGCTCTGACGGGCCGCCGGTCGCGCAGCGCCGCCGCCCCGAAGGCCGATCGTGCCGGTGCCCGACCCCTCGCTGCTCTCGATCAACACCGCGACGCTGCGCGCGCAGTGGGGACTCGCGGACATCATCGCGGGCATCGCGCGCGCCGGCATCCGCGGCGTCTCGCCGTGGCGCGACCAGGTCGCGAAGCTCGGCCTGCACGAGTCCGCGCAGCGCATCCGCGATGCCGGGCTGTCGGTGTCCGGCTATTGCCGCGGCGGCATGTTCCCCGCTCCCGACCAAGCGGGGCTCGCCGCCGCACGCGACGACAATCGCCGCGCGGTGGACGAGGCCGTGGCGGTCGGCGCGCGCTGCCTCGTGCTGGTCGTCGGCGGTCTTCCGAAGGACGCGCGGGGGCGCCCGACATCGCGCGACCTGGGCGCTGCGCGCGGCATGGTGCGCGACGGGCTCGGCGAATTGCTCGTCTACGCGCGCGAGGCGCGCATGCCGCTCGCGATCGAGCCGCTTCACCCGATGTACGCGGCGGATCGCGCGTGCGTCAACACGCTCGCGCAGGCCAACGAGCTGTGCGACGAGCTCGCGCGCGACGACGGCTCGGCGCTCGGCGTCGCCGTCGACGTCTACCACGTCTGGTGGGACCCGCAGCTCGAGCGCGAGATCGCGCGCGCGGGCAGGCACGGGCGGCTCCACGCCTATCACATCTGCGACTGGCTGGTGCCCACCACGGACCTCCTCAACGACCGCGGCATGATGGGCGACGGCGTCATCGACCTCGCGCGCATTCGCGGATGGATGAGCGCCGCGGGGTACCGCGGCATGCACGAGGTCGAGATCTTCTCGACGCGCTGGTGGGCCGAGGACGGCGACCACGTTCTGGCCACCTGCCGCCAGCGGCACGCCGACGCATCCTGATCGCCGGGGTCGAATTCCGGCATCCGGGCCGCCGGGCCGCGCGGCCGCGTGCGATGCCGTCCCGACGGGGAAGGGTAAAATCGGCGGCTCGACGCGCCACCACCGGAGCACGCCATGCCCCTCGTCTCGATGCGCCAGCTGCTGGACCACGCCGCCGACCACGGCTACGGCCTGCCGGCCTTCAACGTCAACAACCTCGAGCAGGTGCAGGCGATCATGGCCGCCGCCGCCGAGACCGACAGCCCGGTGATCATGCAGGCCTCCGCCGGCGCCCGGAAATACGCCGGCGAGATCTTCCTGCGCCACCTGATCGAGGCGGCGGTCGAGAGCTATCCGCACATCCCGGTCGTCATGCACCAGGACCACGGCCAGTCGCCCGACGTGTGCGCCTCCGCGATCAAGCTGGGCTTCACGAGCGTGATGATGGACGGCTCGCTGCAGGCGGACGGCAAGTCGATCGCGAGCTACGACTACAACCTCGACGTGACGCGCAAGGTCGTCGACATGGCGCACGCGATCGGCGTCACGGTCGAAGGCGAGCTCGGCTGTCTCGGCTCGCTCGAGACGATGCGCGGCGACAAGGAGGACGGCCACGGCGCCGAGGGGACGATGACGCGCGAGATGCTGCTCACCGATCCCGACCAGGCGGCCGACTTCGTCGAGCGCACGCAGCTCGACGCGCTCGCGATCGCGATCGGCACCTCGCACGGCGCCTACAAGTTCTCGCGCAAGCCGACCGGCGACATCCTCGCGATCGACCGCATCAAGCAGATCCACGCCCGGATTCCCAACACGCACCTGGTGATGCACGGCAGCTCGTCGGTGCCGCAGGACCTGCTCGCGATCATCCGCGAGAACGGCGGCGAGATGAAGGAGACCTACGGCGTGCCGGTCGAGGAGATCCAGGAAGGGATCAAGCACGGCGTGCGCAAGGTCAACATCGACACCGACATCCGCCTCGCGATGACCGCGGCGGTTCGCAAGTTCCTGCGCGAGAAGCCGTCGGCGTTCGACCCGCGCGATTACCTGAAGCCGGCGCGCGAGGCGGCGAAGCAGATCTGCAAGGCGCGCTACGAGCAGTTCGGCTGCGCCGGCATGGGATCGAGGATCAAGCCGGTGCCGCTCGAGAACGTCGCGCACAAGTACCGGACCGGCGAGCTTCGCCAGGTGGTGATGGCTCCAGGGTGAAATCGAGGCAAGGAAGAAGCGCCCGGCGCCCCGCGCCCGGGTGACCGGGTAGCGGGCGTTCGCTTCCGGCGGAGCGCGATGCTCCGTCGCTGCTCATCGGGCGCGCGGCGCAACGTCGCGCGTGGATCGATCGGTTTCAGCGCTTGTCCGTCACGCGTGCCGCCGTCGCGCCGACAGCGGCCGTCGGCTCCCGGTTACAGGATCGCGTTCATCGCCGGTGCGGACCGTCCCGCCACGCCGACGTCTTTCCACGAACGAACGAACATCCTGGAGCGAACGATGGCGAACACCTATCCGCAAAAGCCCGTCCCGGGCGCGAAGAAGCTCGATCCGGCGAACCCGCTGCTCGCCGAGGACACGAATCCCGATCCGATCACCGGCGAGCCCGGCTCGCATCCGATCGGCACCGGCCTCGGCGCCGGCGGCGGCGCGCTCGCGGGCGCGGCGATCGGCGCGGCGGCCGGCCCGATCGGTGCCGCGGCAGGAGCGATCGTCGGCGCCGTGGCCGGCGGACTCGCCGGCAAGGGCGCGGCGGAAGCGGTCAATCCGACGCTCGGCGGCGCGAAGGACGAGCATGCGCTTGGCACCGGCGTCGGGGCGGGCGCAGGCGCGCTCGGCGGCGCGGCCATCGGTGCGGTCGCCGGCCCGGTCGGGATGGC
>DASTCK010000347.1:0-8080 GCA_035711225.1 Casimicrobiaceae bacterium | reverse complement strand
AGCCGGTGGTGCGATGGCAGGTGTCGCACGAGGCCGTGGTCGGGATGTGCGTCGCAGGCTTGCCGCTCGCCGTCGACCCGTTGTGGCAGGTCGCGCACGTGCCCGGCGCAACGCCGGTGTGGCTGAACGTCGCCGGCTTCCACGCCGTCGTGCGGTGGCAGCTGTCGCAGGCCGCGGTCGTCGGAAGATGCGTCGCGGGCTTCCCGCTGGCGGTCGAGCCGTTGTGGCAGGTCGCGCACGTGCCCGGCGCAACGCCGGCGTGGCTGAACGTCGCCGGCTTCCATGCCGTCGTGCGGTGGCAGCTGTCGCAGGCTGCGGTCGTCGGAAGATGCGTCGCGGGCTTCCCGCTGGCGGTCGAGCCGTTGTGGCAGGTCGCGCAGGTCCCCGCGGCGACGCCGGCATGATTGAACGACGCCGGCGTCCAGGCGGTGGTGCGATGGCACGCGTCGCACTGCTGGGTCGTGGGCAGGTGGGTGGCCGTCTTGCCGGTGGCGGTGGTTCCGTTGTGGCACGTGGTGCAGGTGCCCGCCGCGACCGACGCGTGGCTGTACGCCGCCGGCGTCCAGCCGGTCGTGCGGTGGCAGGTGTCGCACGATTGCGTCGTGACGACGTGCGCCGAGGTCTTCCCCTTCGCTGTCGTGCCGTTGTGGCAGCTCGTGCACGTGCCGGGCGCGATCCCGATGTGGTCGAAGCGCGCGATCGAGAACGACGCGGTGACGTGGCACAGCGCGCATCCTTGCGTCGTCGGCGGATGCGACGGCGGCATCGTGGTGGCGCTGACGCGCGCGCCAGCCGCATGGCAGCCTTCGCAGCTCCTCGGCGTGCCTTTGAAGATGCCGCGCGTGTGGCAGGCCTCGCAGGGCGTGTTCTGGTGCGCGCCGCTGAGCGCGAAGCCGGTGGCGAAGTGATCGAAGTCGGGGCGGCCCTGCGCCGCGGCCGGGCCGGCCAGCGTTAGCAGGCAGGCGACGAGGGCGATGCGGAGCGAAGCGATCATTGCAGCCTCCCCTCGGGGCCTGGCGGCCGTACCGTGCCCGGCAGCCGGATCTCCCGGAACGATCGTGTGACGTGGCACCGCTCGCACTGCGGGCCGTAGGCCCCGTGGTGCACGTCGTCCTGTCGATGGCAGTCGGCGCACGCGCCGGACAGCGGCGCGATCGTCGCGCCCGGCACGACGTGGCAGGCCGCGCACGCGACGCGCCGGTGCGCGCCGTCGAGCGCGAAACGTGTGCGCGCGTGGTCGAACGATCCCAGGCGCCAGTCGCGTGCGTTGTGACACGACGCGCAGTCGCGCCCAAGCACCCCGTGGTGGCGGTCGTCCGCTTCGTGGCAGCCGATGCACTCGCGCGGCGCCTCGCGAAACACCTGGGTGCGGTGGCACGCGTTGCACTCGATCCGGGCGTGCCGTCCGGCGAGCGCGAACCTCGTCCGCGCGTGGTCGAACCGGGCCACCTTCCACGACGCCTCGGTGTGGCAGCTCTCGCACTGGAGGCCGAGCGAGCCGCGGTGGACGTCGTCCTTGCCGTGGCAGGACCGGCACTCGGTCCCGACCTTGTCGCGGTAGAGCGAACCCGCGTGGCACCCGTCGCACTTCACGTCGGCATGCCGGCCCTTCAGCAGGAAGCGCGTGTCGCGGTCGTGAGCGAACACGAGGTCGCGCCAGCCGCGCGCGACGTGGCAGCTCTCGCACCTCTCGCCGAAGCGCCCCTTGTGCGTGTCGTCCTTGCGGTGGCAGCTCGCGCAGTCCACCGGCGTGCCCTTGAAGCTCCGCGGGTCACGGTGGCACTCCCTGCACTCGACGTCTCGATGCTTGTCGCGAAGCGGGAACGCGGTCGCGTCGTGGTCGATGCGCGTCTCCTTCCAGCCGCGCTCGACGTGGCAGTCGCCGCACGCCGGCCCGAGCGTGCCCTGGTGCTTGTCGTCGGCGCGGTGGCACGCGGCGCAGGTCGTGGCGGGCTTCTCGCGACCGCCCGCGGCGACGTGGCAGCTCTCGCAGCGCGCAACGCGATGCCGGCCCCTGAGCGCGTACCGGGTGTCGCGGTCGTGCTGGAACGTCGTCGTCTTCCAGTCGCGCACGCCGTGGCAGGTCTCGCAGCGGTCGCCCAGGCGCCCGCGATGAAGCTTGTCGTCGTTGCGATGGCAGCCCGCGCAGGTGGTCGGCGTCGACTTGAACGACGGGTCGCGATGGCAGGAGCGGCACTCGGCCTCCGCGTGGCGGCCGGTGAGCGCGAAGCGCGTCCGCGCATGGTCGAAGCGCGCGTCCTTCCAGCTCGTCTCGCCGTGGCAGTCGGCGCAGCGGGGGCCGAGCGAGCCGCGATGCGTGTCGTCCTTGCGGTGGCAGTCGACGCACTGTCCCGGCGCCTCCGCATGGCGCCGTCCCGCGACGTGGCAGGAACGGCACTCGACCTTCGCGTGCGCGCCGGCCAGCGCGAAATCGGTCTTCGCGTGGTCGAACCTGCGCTCGTCGAACGCCGCGATCCTCATCTCACGTCCCTTGTGCTCGGTGTGGCAGCTGCGGCAGGTCGCCGCGTCGATCCGGCCGTGGAACCCGCGCCTGGCGCGCACGTCCGCGCCGACCGGCTTGTGGCAGTCCATGCAGAGCCGGTCCTGCGCGGCGCGGTCGAAGCGCACGTGGCAGTTGCCGCATTCCGCCTCGAGCTTCGCGTGCCCGGCGATCACCGGCCCGGGCATCAGCGCGCTCTCCAGCGACTGCGCCGGTGCGGACGCCGGAGCGAGCAGGCATGCCATCGCGATCGTGACGAGCCATCGGCGCAACGGGGTCCGCAACGGTCAGTACATGTGGACCGCGACGACGTGCGCGATCACCGTCGCGACGAGCATCCAGACGAGCGGCACGTGAAGCACGTGCCACCACGAGAACAATCGCTGGAAGACGCGGAACTGCGCGACGCGCTGGACGCCTCGGAGATAGGTGGCGACCAGCGCGCGCTTGCGCCCGATGCGCCGCGAAAGCGTCGCGTCGTCCCAGCCCCTGGCGAAGGCTTCGGCACGCAGCGCCGTGGCGATGCGCCTCCGAGCACGTCTCGTCGTGAGGAGGCGATCGGCACCGAGCAGCAGGAACCGGACGGGGTGGCGCAGCCCCCCCATCCCCGCCCGGTCGGCGCGCCGCACGAACGCGGCGAGGCACGCGTCCAGCTCGGGATCGAGCTCGCCGCCGGCGCGCAGCGCCCCCACCTGGCGCGCGACCTCCTCGGCCAGCGCCTGCACGTCGGTCGCGACGCCGTAGAGCCCGGCGTGGATGCGCGCGTACAGGAAGCGCCCGACCACGCCGCTCGCCGCGACCAGCGCCATGCAGGCGAACGCGATCGTCGCGTTGAGCGAGCCGAACGCGAGCGTCGAGTGCAGGATCGCGAGCAGCGGCGCGGCGATCCCCAGCGCCATGTGCGCCGCGAACCAGCCGCGCGATCCCCCCCAGCGCTGCGCCACCGACCAGCGCTTGCGCAGCGGGTAGAGGAACAACGACAGCAGCGCGACGCCGGCGGCGACCCCGAGGCCGTAGCCGAGGTCGGAGCCAGGGGTCCACGGCGCGTGCCGAGCCGCCGTCATCGCCGCCGCGACGAGCAGCGTGATGAGGGCGAGCAGCACGCCATCACGCAGTGTCGCTCGCGCGCGTCGTGGCGGCACGGGCGTGACCGATTTCGCTGCAGCGGCCGTCATCGCGCGGACTCCGTGCGCGTCGACGCGCTGCGTGCAAGCGCCACTGCGGCTAGACTGTCGTGGCCCGACCGACGCGCACGATGGACACGACGCTCCTCGCCTGGTACCTGGTTCCCGCCGCCGCCCTGGTGCTGTTCTACGTCGCGCGGCGCAAGCGGACCGAAGCCGCGGACGCGCGCGAGCTCGCCGACGCCGTCGCGTCGGGCATGACCGAGCCGCCGTCGCTGCATCCGGTCGTCGATCCGCTGCGCTGCATCGCGTCCGGCACCTGCGTGCGCGCATGCCCCGAGAACGCGCTCGGCATCGTCGACGGGCGCGCGACGCTCGTGTCGCCGACCTCGTGCATCGGCCACGGCGCGTGCGAGGCGTCGTGCCCGGTGCAGGCGATCCGGCTCGTGCTGGGCACCGAGCGGCGCGGCATCGACATCCCGCGCGTCGACGCGAATTTCGAGACCAACGTCCCCGGCGTGTTCGTCGCCGGCGAGCTCGGGGGGATGGGCCTCATCCGCAAGGCGTCCGAGCAGGGACGCCAGGCGATGCGCACGATCGCCTCGCGCCCGCGCGCCCGCCAGGGGATCGACGTGTTGATCGTCGGCGCGGGCCCCGCCGGCATCGCGGCAGGGCTCGCGGCGATCGAGGCGAAGCTCGCCTACCGCGTGATCGAGCAGGAGCCCGATCTCGGCGGCAGCGTCTTCCACTACCCGCGCCACAAGATCGCGATGACGCAGCCCGTCGACCTGCCGATCGTCGGCACGATGCGCTTCACCGAGGTCAGCAAGGAAGCGCTGCTCGCGTTCTGGCGCCGCATCGTGAGCGGCGCCGGGCTCGTCGTCCACTATTCGGAGCGCTTCGACGCGCTCGAGCGCGTGGACGGCGGATTCCGTGCGACGACCACGCGCGGCACCTACGCGACCGCGCATGTGCTGCTGGCGATCGGGCGGCGCGGCACGCCGCGCAAGCTGGGCGTCGACGGCGAGGAGCGCGCGAAGGTCGTCTATCGCCTGGTCGATCCGGCGCAGTACCGCGGCCAGCGCGTGCTGGTCGTGGGCGGCGGCGACAGCGCCGTCGAGGCGGCGCTCGCCTGCGCGGGCGAGCCCGGAACGACCGTGACGCTCGCCTACCGCGGCGAGGCGTTCAGCCGCGTGAAGCCGGCGAATCGCGAGCGGCTCGAGAAGGCCTCCCGAGACGGGCGACTGGACCTGCGCCTGCAGACCGAGGTCGCGTCGATCGCCGAGCGCGAGGTCATCCTCACGGGCGCCGGGGGTGAATCGCGGCTCGCCAACGATGGCGTCATCGTCCAGGCCGGCGGCGTGCTGCCGACCGAACTCCTGCGTTCGCTGGGGGTGGACGTGGAGACGCGGCATGGCACCGCGTAAGGCGGGTCGCCGGACCGCACAGGGGGGGCTCCCTGCCCGGCCCGGCGCCGCGCGACAGGAACGGCGACGCCGGATGCACGGCAGGGGGGTCGCCCCGGCCCACCGCTCCTGCCGTCCGGGCTTGCGCTCGGACCTTCTCATGGTGGCTTCTCTCCCAAGCACCACGTTGATCGGTGGCGGTGGTCCGCCACGCCCGGCTCGCCCCGGCTGACGCCCGGGCGGCCCCTCGCGCGGGCGAGATGGCCCTGTGCAAGGTGTGGGAAAGTTTCCCACACAATGTAGGACTATGCAAGCGTCATAAGCGCCAGCGGCCGGGAGGGGCCGCGGTCCAGCCTTCGCGGAAGAGACATCGAGGGGGTGGGCTCCCGATCGCAACCCGATCGGACCGGGGTCAGATTGGAATCTGAGCCCGGTTTCGCGGAGCCCCGGCACCCATCCCCGGGGCGGTTCGCCGGACCGACTGACCGAGGAGGTTCGGCTATAATTTCGGATTGCGTCGCGCGGTCAGGGCCATGCAACCGGTCGCGCGGCACCCTCGACGCTGTTGTAGCTCAGCTGGTAGAGCAACTGATTCGTAATCAGTAGGTCGGTGGTTCGAATCCACTCAACAGCACCAATCACGAAGGCCCGCCTCGCGCGGGCCTTTTCGTGCGCGATCGCGATGGCCGCGCTCGCCAGCGCCTCGCTGCCCTCCTCGATCGCGCACGCGCAGGCGGTTCCGCCGCACGGCGACGCGATCTACACGCCTCAGCCCGGCCAGCTCGGCAAGGACGTCATGTGGCTCGGCACGCCCGACGCGATGGTCGCGGCGATGCTGCGCGCCGCCAGGACAGGCCCGAACGATTTCGTCGCGGATCTCGGCGCCGGCGACGGCCGCATCGCCATCGCCGCGGCCCGCGACTTCGGCGCGCGCGCTATGGGCATCGAGTTCGACCCGAAGATGGCCGCGCTCGCCACGCGCAACGCCGTGCGCGCAGGCGTCGCCGACCGCGTGCGCATCGTCGAAGGGGACATCTTCAAGGAGGACTTCTCGCGCGCGAGCGTGGTCACGCTCTACCTGCTGCCCGAGCTCAACCTGCAGCTTCGGCCGCAGATCCTCGCGATGAAGCCGGGCACCCGCGTGGTCAGCTACACGTTCACGATGGCCGACTGGGAGGCCGACGAGACGATCCGGGGGACGACGTTCGACGCCTACCTGTGGATCGTTCCCGCCCCGGTCGGCGGTCGCTGGACGCTCGCCGACGAGCAGGGACGCACGCTGGCCACGCTCGACGTCGTGCAGCAGTTCCAGAAGATCGGTGGCACGATCACGATCGGCGGCAAGGCCCAGCCGCTGCTGGGCGCGTTCGTGGCCGGACGCGAGCTCGGGTTCTCGTACGTCGACCGCGACGGCGGGTTCCGGTCCGCGCGACTCGAGGTCGACGGCGATCGCGCGAGCGGCGTGACCCGTCTGGGCGAAAGCGAGATGAAGGTCGGCGCCCGGCGAGGCTAGCTCGCGCCGTCTCGACCCGCGACCTGCGTGCTACGCTTCGCCGCGTGAACAAGCGCCTCCTCGTCGCGTCCGATCTCTCGCGCAACGCCCAGTTCGCGGGCAAGTGGGCCGCACGACACGCCGCCAGCGCGGGCCACTCGCTCGTGCTCTACCACGCGGTGACGGTCGAAGGAACGGGCCACCCGTCGTTCGAGGTGCGGCGCGAGGCGATCGTGAAGGAACTCGAGGACGCCGCGTGGACGAAAGTGCGCGCATGCGCCGCGGCGCTCCAGGCGGCCGCGCCGGGCGTCGACATCCTGTGCGACGTCGAGGTGAGGGACGATCGCGTCGACGCGATCCTGGGGGCCACCAGGCGCCTCGACGCCGCCGCGATCGTCGTGGGCTCGCGCGGCGAGAACCCGCTGTCGCGCGCGGTTCTCGGCAGCGTCGCGACCGGCGTGCTCGCCCGGGCGAATTGTCCCGTCGTCGTGGTGCCGAAGCACGCGCGCTACCACGGGCTCGAGCAGGTGGTCCTCGCCTCCGACCTCACCGATCTCGCGCGCGATCTCGACGAGCTGGACCGCTTCGTGGGCGAGGCCCGCCCCGCATTGCGCATCCTTCACCTGAGACGCGCCGACGAGCCCGCGCCCACGCACGACGCATTGACCGTTGCGGCCGAGTGCGGGTGGCCGCACGCGACGTTCACGGCCTCGGCCGGGGACGACTACGCGGAGATGATCGACGAGGTCGTGGCCGACGTGTCGGCGGACCTGGTCGCGATGACCGTCCAGGAGCACGGTACGCTCTACCGGCTGTTCCACCGCGACCTCGTGCACGCGGTCGCGTTCGAGGGTCTCGTCCCGGTGCTGGGCCTGCGCGGCTGACGCCGCGCGTCCGCTCGTGCGCACGCCGCGCCAGCGGCGTCGCGAAGCATCTCCCGCTCAGCGTTCGTCGACGCGGATCCCCAACGTCTCGCCGAACCAGTCGGCGACGATGCGGCGGTGGCAGAACACGCGTCCCGCCTCGAGGTCGGCCTTGCGCTCCCAGCACAGCAGCCCGGGCTCCTCACCGCCGGCCAGCTCGACCAGCGTATCGAACGTCGAGCGCGGGTCGAGCGCGGCGAGCTGCTTCGCGTAGCGCTTGCGGTATTCCGCTTCCGACACCGACTTGAACCACGGTCCCGGCGCGAGCGCGCGGTAGACGCGGAACCCGGCGGGCGTTCCGCGCGGCGGGAAGCGCGCGATCGAGATGCGGCCGGGGCCGGTGAACTCGAAGAAGCAGGCGGTCTTCATTCGACGGGGAGGCAGGCGAACACCAGCGTCGCGGCGTCGCCTTCGAGGATCCAGCCCTGCCGCAGCACCGACAGGACGACCGACCAGAGGTCGCTGTTGTAGCGGTGGTTCGGCGCGCCCCCCACGTTGCGGTTCCACGCGCGGTAGAGCGGCCGCGCATCGGGCGGACAGCCGCGCGTCGCCGGATCCGGCAGCGCGAGACCGAAGGCGATCTTCTCGTACTGCCAGTTCGGGTCGGCTTTCACGATCTCGCACTCGCCTGGGTA
>DASTCK010000346.1:0-25175 GCA_035711225.1 Casimicrobiaceae bacterium | reverse complement strand
GCGCGGCGACCGAGCGCCACCACGTCCCAGCCGAGCACCGATCCACCGCCGGCGACGTCGATCGCCAGCGACGTGCCGGCGTTCGCGCCGTCGAACACGATCGTCTCGGGCGGCAGCCATTCGGCGACCGCGCCTTCGCCGACGCGAAGCGCGACGCGCTGGCGGGCGTGCCGCCCGTGCGAGGCGTAGAACTTCGCGGCGCCCGGCATCGTGAGCACCGCCTGCGCGCGCTCGCGCACGTCGACGTCGATGTCCAGCGTGTCGCCGCCCGCCACGCCGCCCGGCGGATGCACGACGATCGCGTGGCAGACGCCGGCGCCTTCCGGGTACAGCGGGCGCTGCACGGTCAGCGGCCCGCGGTGCCGCACGTGCGCCAGCACCGACGCATGCGCGCGCCGCTCGAACGCGAGCTCGAGCGCTGCGGCCCAGCCGACCCCCGGTGTCAGACACGTGTCTGACACCAGGGGATTCGCGGCGGCCGTCACGCGGCTCATCCGGCTGCCGCCATCCCGCGGTGCGCCCAGCCGGTCATCCGGCGCTCGAGCACCGCGAAGAACTCGTACATCACCATCGCCATCACGCCGATCACGAAGAGCCCGGCGAACACCAGCGGCATCCGCATCGACGACCCGGCCGCCATCATCAGGTAGCCGATGCCGTCGTTCGACGCGACCGTCTCCGAGACCACGGTGCCGACGAACGCCAGCGTGATCGCGACCTTGAGCGATGCGAAGAAGAACGGCAGCGAGCGCGGCAGCCCGACCTTGGTGAGCACGTCGTAGCGCGTCGCGCCGAGCGCGCGCAACACGTCCTCGAGCTCGGGCTCCAGCGTCGCGAGGCCGGTCGCCACGTTGACGACGATCGGGAAGAAGCAGATCAGGAACGCGGTCAGGATCGCGGGCACCGTGCCGATGCCGAACCACACGACGAGGATCGGCACGAACGCCGACTTGGGCACGCTGTTGAACGCGACCAGCAGCGGGTAGAGCGCGCTGTAGATGAAGCGCGAGCTGCCCACGATCGCGCCGAGCACCACGCCCACGGCCACGCCGATCGCGAAGCCGGCCAGCGTCGTCCACAGCGTCTTCCACGCGTGGCCGGCGATCGCGCCCGCGTGCTCGAAGAGCGACTTCACGATCTGCACGGGCGACGGGAAGATGAACTCGGAGATCGAGAGCGCCTGGCAGACGAGCTGCCACACGACGAGGATCGCCGCGCTGAGGAGCCACGGCGCCCACCGCTCCAGCCGCCGGTCGCGCGGCACGGTCACGTCAGCCCGCCTTGCGGACCATGCCGATGCGCTCGCGCATCTGGTGCACGAGGTCGGTGAAATGGTCGGTGTAGGTGACCTCGAGGTCGCGCGGCCGCGGCAGGTCGATCGCCGTGCGGCCGAGGATGCGGCCGGGGCGCTTGCTCATCACGTAGACGGTGTCGGCGAGGAACACTGCCTCGCGCAGGTCGTGCGTCACGAGGATCACCGTGAACCGGTGCTCGGCCCACAGGTCGCGCAGCACGCACCACAGCTCCTCGCGCGTGAACGCGTCGAGCGCGCCGAACGGCTCGTCGAGCAGCAGCATCTTCGGCTGGTGCACGAGCGCGCGGCAGATCGACGCGCGCTGCTGCATGCCGCCCGAGAGCTGCCAGGGATGCTTGTCCTCGTAGCCCTCGAGGCCCACCGTCCTCAGCAGCGCCCTGGCGCGCTCGGCGAACGCCTCGCGGTCGCGCTTGAACGTCGACCGGTAGGGCTCGACGATCTCGAGGGGCAAGAGCACGTTGTCGAGCGTCGTGCGCCACGGCAGCAGCGTCGGCGCCTGGAAGGCCATGCCCGCGATCTTGAGCGTGCGCGTCACGCGCGCGCCCTCGACGTCGACCTCGCCGCGCGTCGCCGGCTTGAGCCCCGTCGCGAGCTTCATGAACGTGCTCTTGCCGCACCCCGACGGCCCGACGATCGCGACGAACTCGCCCTGCCCGATCGACAGCGTCAGGTCCTCGACCGCGAACGTCTCCTGGCCCTCGTAGGCGAGCCAGACGTGGCGGAACTCGACGAACGGCGTCGCGGCAGCGGCGGCGTCCGCCGTGGCGTGGGCGGTCACGCGGGTCTCCCGGGACGGCGGCGCGCCGCCGCGCGACGCGCGGGCGGCGATCCCGCCGGCGTCGCTACTTCGGAAACACCATCCGGTCGGCCTTGGGCGGCAGGAAGCTGCCGTTCCACACCTGCTCGGCCTTCACCGGATTCTTGATCTCGAACGCTGCGGACACCTGCGCGACCATGTCGGCGAGCCGTTGCGGACGCACGTCGCCGATGCCGTCGGCCTTCGCGGTCGGCGTCGCGATCGCGCTCGAGATCGCGAGACGCATCCGCCGCTTCTCGAGCGCCTCGTCGATCAGTGCGTCGCGCTCCTTGACGTAGCGAATCGACGCGTCGGGATCGGCGAGGACGTCGCGCAGCGCCCGGGTCATCGCGCGCAGGAATCCCCGGACCGCCTCGGGCTTCTCCTTCAGGAACGGCTCGGACACGATGATCGCGTTGCTGTAGAGGTCGACGCCGTGCTGCGGGTAGAGCATCACGTCGATGTCCTCGTCCTTCGCGCCGCCGCGGTTCAGGTTGAGCAGGCTCGTGAAGTAGAACCCGGTGATCGCGTCGACGTCGCCTCGCAGCAGCATCGTCTCGCGCAGCGGCGGATCCATCGCCGTCCACGCGATCTTCGAGGCGTCGAGCTTGTTGGCCTTGACGAAGATCGGGAACGCGCGCCGGCCGGCGTCGAACAGCGGCGCCCCCATCTTCTTGCCCTGCAGGTCGGCGGGCGTCCGGATGCCGGTCTTCTTGAGCGAGAACACCGCTGCGGGCGTCGCGTCGTACAGCATCATCACCGCCACCGGCTTGTTCGGGGCCGTCGGATTGTTGCCGACGAACTCGATGAGCGCCGCGAGGTCGGCGAAACCCATCTGGTAGGCGCCCGAGGCGACGCGGTTGACCGCGTTGCCCGAGCCGCTGCCCGCGTCGATCTCGACGTCGAGCTTCTCCTGCGCGAAATAGCCCTTGGCCTTGGCGAGCAGGAACGGCGCGGCGTTCCCCTCGAAGCGCCAGTCGAGCTGGAACTTGATCTTCTCCTGCGCGGCCGCGACGCCCGGCGCCAGTGCCAGGATTCCCGCCAGCGCCGCGATGGCCGCGCCAGCGAGGCCGTTCCGTGCCCTTCCTGCATCCCGCATGGACCGCTCTCCCCGGTTGCGCCCCGAGGCGGTGCCGGGCCGCAGGGCCACGCACCAGATCGAGGCGGGGTCACGCCTCCCGGACCGTTCCGGGGGGTCGAGGCAGCCAGTTTAGCGAAACGCATGCCACCGCGGCGATCCGTTCCGTCGCCGCGGGTGCAACGCGCCGCGAGGGCGCGCTAGAACGTGAACGCGAAGTGGTCGTGCGAATGGTCGGGCGGCGTGCGCGTCAGCGCCGCCTTGGCCATGCGCAGGTACTCGAGCACCTTGCCCTCGGTCGACTCCCAGGCCTCGCCGCGCTCGAGGTCGACGCGAAGGAGGCCGAGGCGCGGATCGTCCGGCCCCTCGGTGAACCATGCCCCCGCGATCGGCGACCACAGCTCCTTCGCCTTCACCGGGTCGACGACGATGCGCGCCTGCCCGGACAGCGCCATGTACGCGTTGTCGCCCGGCTCGGCGTAGATCAGGATCACCTCGGGCCGCTCGCCGACGTCGTCCGCGACGCCGCCCTCGCGCGGCACCAGGAACCACAGCACGCCGGGCTCCTCGGCCTTCTGCGTCGTCAGCGGCCTGACCCGCACGCCCCCGTCGGCGTCGGTGGTGATCGTCATCGCGACCGGCGTCTTCTCCAGCCGCTTGAACAGCTGGGCGCGGGCCTCCTCGGTGGCCCGTGGTGCCGTATCGGACACCTCGAGCGTCGCGTCCGCGTGCAAGGCCGCCGCACCCTGCGCCTGGCTGCGCTGGGGCTCGGTCGGGAGGGTCGGGGGATGACGGGTCATGGCGGCGTCTCCATCGGAACGGGAGACGCCAGCATGTCGCGCCGCGTGCCGGCGCGGCATCGGCGCGGGGCGGCGCGCGGTGTCGGCGCGCACCGACGGCCGCCTGCACGCCACGCAGGAAAACGCAATGCTACAAAAGCGACTGCTGGCGCTGCATGTTCGCGTCGACGACGGTGAGCGCGGTCATGTTGACGATCCGCCGGACCGTCGCCGACGGCGTCAGGATGTGCACCGGCCGCGCCACGCCGAGCAGGATCGGGCCCAGCGTGACCCCGCCGCCCGAGGCGACCTTGAGCAGGTTGAACGAGATGTTCGCCGCGTCGAGCGTGGGCATCACGAGCAGGTTCGCCTCGCCCTTCAGCGTCGAGTTCGGGAAGGCGACCTGGCGCACCTCCTCGGAGAGCGCCGCGTCGCCGTGCATCTCCCCGTCGATCTCGAGGTCGGGGTCCATCCCCTTCACGAGCGACAGCGCGCGACGCATCTTGGAGGCGGACGGGTGGTCGCTGGTGCCGAAGCTGGAGTGCGAGAGGAGCGCCGCCTTGGGCGCGTTGCCGAAGCGGCGCATCTCCTCGGCGGCGAGGATCGTGATCTCGGCGATCTGCTCGGGGGTCGGGTCGGCGTTCACGTAGGTGTCCGCGATGAACACCGTGCGGTTGGTCATCATCAGCGCGTTCATCGCCGCGTAGGTCTTGACGCCGCGGCGCAAGCCGATCACCTGGTCGACGTAGTGCAGGTGCAGGCCGTGCGTGCCGAACGTCCCGCACAGCATGCCGTCGGCGTCGCCGCGGTGGATCATCATCGCGCCGATCAGCGTGTGGCGGCGGCGCATCTCGAGCTTCGCGTAGGCTTGCGAGACGCCGCGCCGCTCGGTGAGCCGGTAGTACTCCTGCCAGTAGTCGCGGTAGCGCTCGTCCTGCTCCGGGTTGATCGCGTCGAAGTCCTCGCCGGCCTTGAGCCGCAGGCCGAACCGCTCGATGCGCTGCGTCAGCACGGCCGGACGCCCGACCAGGATCGGCCGCGCGAGCCCCTCGTCGACGACCACCTGCACGGCGCGGAGCACCCGCTCGTCCTCCCCTTCCGCGTAGACGATGCGTCGCGGGGCCTCCTTCGCGGACGCGAAGATCGGCTTCATCAGCAGGCCGGAGTGGTAGACGAACTGCGTGAGCTTCTGAACGTAGGCGTTGAAATCGTCGATCGGGCGCGTCGCGACGCCCGAGTCCATCGCGGCGCGCGCGACGGCCGGCGCGATGCGAACGATCAGGCGCGGGTCGAACGGCTTGGGGATCAGGTAGTCGGGGCCGAAGCGGATGTTCTCGAGGTTGTACGCGTGCGCGACGACCTCGGACTGCTCCGCCATCGCGAGGTCGGCGATCGCGCGCACCGCGGCGAGCTTCATCGGCTCGTTGATCGTCGTGGCGCCGACGTCGAGCGCGCCGCGGAAGATGAACGGGAAGCACAGGACGTTGTTGACCTGGTTCGGGAAGTCCGACCGCCCGGTCGCGATCACCGCGTCGGGCCGCGCTTCCTTCGCGAGGTCCGGCATGATCTCGGGCTCGGGATTCGCGAGCGCCAGGATCAGCGGCTTGCCGGCGAGCAGCGACAGCCACTCCTTCTTCAGCACGCGCGCGGCCGAGAGACCGAGGAAGATGTCGGCGCCCGGCAGGATGTCCTTGAGCGTCCGCGCCTTCGTGTCCTGCGCGTAGCGAACCTTGTTGTCGTCCATCTCCTCGGTGCGCCCGGCCCACACGACGCCCTTGATGTCCGACACCCACACGTTCTCGCGGCGGATGCCGAGCGACACGAGCAGGTCGAGGCAGGCGAGCGCCGCCGCGCCGGCGCCCGAGCACACGAGCTTCACGTCCTCGAATCGCTTGCCGACGACGCGCAGCCCGTTCATCACCGCGGCGCCGACGATGATCGCGGTGCCGTGCTGGTCGTCGTGGAACACCGGGATCTTCATGCGCTCGCGGCACGCGCGCTCGATGTAGAAGCACTCGGGCGCCTTGATGTCCTCGAGGTTGATGCCGCCGAACGTCGGCTCGAGCGCGCAGATCATGTCGACGAGCTTGTCGGGGTCGCGCTCGTCGAGCTCGATGTCGAAGCAGTCGATGCCGGCGAATTTCTTGAACAGCACCGCCTTGCCTTCCATGACCGGCTTGCCCGCGAGCGGGCCGATCGCCCCCAGCCCCAGCACCGCGGTGCCGTTGGTGACCACGCCGATCAGGTTGCCGCGCGAGGTCAGGTTCCGCGCCTCCGCCGGGTCGCGCACGATCTCCTCGCACGCCGCGGCCACGCCGGGCGAGTACGCCAGCGCGAGGTCGCGCTGGTTGGAGAGCTGCTTGGTCGGCGCGATCGAGATCTTTCCCGGCGGCGCGAGCCGGTGATACTCGAGCGACGCTTCGCGGATCGACTGATGCTGGTCGGGCATGGGAGGCCGTGCGGGAGGGACGCCGGGACGTAGGCGCGTGGCCAGTGTATCGGCCGCGGCCCGAATTGCAACCTCGCGGGGCGCACGTCGCGGCAGCCTATAATCGACCCCTCTCCTGTGCCCGCGGCCTTCGCCGCGCCCCGTGCCCCCATGTCGAGCAGCGTCCTGTTCTGGGTGATCGCGTTCGCCGTCGTCGCCGCGACGCTGGCGGCGCTCGTCGTGCCGCTGCTGCGCGCGCCGAAGCCCCAGCCGCGCCCGGGCGAGGCGGAGGCGGCCGCGGCGATCTACCGCGACCAGACGCGGCAGCTGGACGAGGATGTCGCCGCGGGCGTGATCGGGGCCGGCGATCGCGATGCGGCGCGCGACGAGATCGTCGCGCGGCTCGGCGCCGAGTTGTCGGCGCCCGTGGCGCCCGCGGCGACGAGCTCGCCGCGCAGCGCATGGATCGTCGCGATGGCCATCGTCGCGATCGTCCCCGCCCTCGCGCTGGTCGGCTACCTCGTGCTCGGCACGCCGCAGGCGCTCGACGCGAGCGCCCCGAGCCAGCGCATGACCGATCACGAGATCGTGTCGATGGTCGAACGTCTCGCCGCCCGGATGCAGGCGCAACCCGACGACGCGCAGGGCTGGCTGCTGCTGGGCCGCTCGTGGTCGGCGCTGCAGCGCTACCAGGAATCGGCGGACGCGTATGCGAAGGCCGTCGAGCGCCTGCCCGGCAACGCCGATGCGCTCGCCGACTGGGCCGATGCGCTCGGCATGGCGCAGGGCCGCAAGCTCGCCGGCAAGCCGACCGAGATCATCGGCCGGGCGCTCGCGGCCAACCCGGCGCACCCGAAGGCGCTGGCGCTCGCCGCGACGGCGGCGATGGAGCGCGGCGACGACGCGACCGCGATCCGCTACTGGAACGCGCTGCTCGCCGTCGTCCCTCCCGACGGCGAGGATGCGCGCGGCATTCGCGAGACGATCGCGCAGCTGGGCGGCAGCGCGCCGCCCGCCCCCGCACCGGCGATGCCGCCCGTCGCCGCGGCACCGGCCGCCGGCGCGACGAGCGCGGCGGCCGCGCGCATCAGCGGGCGCGTGAGCGTCGCGCCCGCGCTCGCGTCGCGCGTGGCGCCGCAGGCGACGCTGTTCGTCTACGCGCGCGCCGCGCAGGGATCGCGCGTGCCGCTCGCGATCCTCCGCACGACCGCGGCGTCGCTGCCGCTCGACTTCACGCTCGACGATTCGATGTCGATGGCCCCCGGCGCCGTGCTGTCGAAGGCGCGCGAGGTGATCGTCGAGGCACGCGTGTCGACGAGCGGCCAGGCCGCGCCGTCGAGCGGCGACCTCACCGGCCAGAGCGGCACCGTCGCGCCCGGCACCAACGGCTTGTCGATCACGCTCGACCGCGTGGTCCCCTGATCGCGACGTTCACGTCAGGAACCTGGTTCGGAACCTGGTTCCGGAAGCCCGGCGCGTAGGACGGCGCGCGTCAGCGTGCATGCTATGATCGCGGCGCCCCCGCGACCCCTTCATGGCGACTTCACGACCTCGACGCTTCGCCGCCGTCGCCGCGCTGGCGGCGGGCATGCTCGCGGCGAGCGCGTCGGCGCAGCAGCCTTCGGTCGACGACGTGCGCCGCCTCGTCGAGGCGGGCCGTTCCGAGCAAGCCTTGCCGCTGTGCCAGTCGATCGACCGCGAGGCGATCGTGCAGGCGGACCTCTGGTGCGGTGTCGCCGCGGTCGACCTGGGACGCGCGGGCGAAGGCGTGCTCGCGATCGAGCGCTACGTGCTGCGCTTCCCCGACGACGTGCGCGCGCGCCTCGAGCTGGCGCGCGCCTACTTCTACGCGGGCGACGACGTGGCCGCGCGCCGCGAGTTCGAGGCGGTGCGCGCGGTCGACCCTCCGGCGGACGTGCGCGCGGGCATCGAGCGTTACCTCGAAGCGCTCGGCGCGCGCGAGGCCCAGTACCGCCCCAGCATCCGCGGGTGGATCGAGGCGGGCGGCGGCTACGACTCCAACGTCAACGCGGGCGTCGCGAAGGCCGACATCGCGCTGCCGGTGCTCGGTCCGGTGACCGTCGGCGCGTTCGGCGTCGAGCAGTCCGACGGCTTCGGCTGGCTCGCGGGCAGCGTGCAGATCAACAAGCCCGTCGCGCCGGGCGTCGCGATCTACGGCGGCGTCGTCGCGAACGGCCAGTTCAACGCGAGCGAGACCGACTTCAACGTCGCGCAGGGCGCGGCGACGCTCGGCGCTAGCTGGCAGGCCGGGCGCCACATGCTGTTCGGCGCCTACTCGCACGGCGAGCTCGTCGTCGGCGGCGACCGCTATCGCCATTCCGACGGCGCGTCGCTCGAATGGCGCTACGCGGTGTCCGACGTCGCGACGACCAGCGTGACGCCACAGTACGCGCGCATCGGCTACTCCGGCGACAACGAGGTGCGCGGCAGCGACCTGTACGTGCTGGGCGCGTCGGTGCGCAAGATCTGGCTCACCGCGTGGCAGCCGGTGCTGAACCTCTCGGCGTTCGGTGCGCGCGAGGACAACCGCTTCGACCGCGACGACCTGAGCCGCGACATCTACGGCGCCGCCGCGGACGTCACCGTGTCGCCGGCGCCCCAGTGGGCGCTCAACGCCGCGTTCGCGTTCCAGCGCAGCCGCTACCAGGGGCCGATCCCGCTGCTCGGGTTCACGCGCAGCGACGACAACTACAGCGGCAGCGTCGGGGCGCTCTACTTCATCACGCGCGCGCTGTCGGCACGCGTCGAGGTGCAGTTCTTCCGCAACGACAGCAACCTCGCGCTGTTCCAGTACGACCGCACCGTCGTGGCGGGCAAGCTGCGCTACGACTTCAAGTGACGGGAGCTGCGATGACCGACCGACCCGCTCGCCCGCTCGCGACCGCCGTGCTTCGGTGGTTCGTCGCGCTGGCCGCGCTCCTCGCCTCCGCGTCCGCGCTCGCGCAGGTGGGCCGCGTCGTCCTGTCGGTCGGCGACGTGTCGCTCGTGCGCGGCGCCGATCGCGCGCGCGTGAGCGCGGGCGCCACGCTTTCGGTCGGCGATGCGGTCGTCACCGGCGCCGACGGCCACGCGCAGCTCCGCTTCTCCGACGACGCGCTGGTCGCGATCAAGCCCGGCAGCGAGTTTCGCATCGAGACCTACAGCTTCACGGGCCGCGCGGACGGCAGCGAGCGCGCCGTCTTCCGGCTGGTGCGCGGCGGATTCCGCACGCTGACCGGGCAGATCGGGCAGGTCAACCGCGACACCTACCAGGTGCTGACGACGCAGGCGACGATCGGCATCCGCGGGACGCACTACCAGCTCGAGATCTGCGGCGCGGGCGAATGCCGCGAGTCGCCCGACGAGCCGCCGGCGCCCGCCGGCCTCTACGGCGGCGTCTACGACGGCAGCATCGCCGCGATCACGCCGGCGGCCTCCGCGGTCTTCGGCGCACGCGAGTTCTTCGTGGTGCCCGACGGCGGCGTGCCCACGCGGCTGATCGGGCCACCGTCGTTCCTGTCGGGCAAGCTCGTCGGCAAAGCGCTCGCCGCGCGCACCGCGCCCGCGGAGATCGGGTTCCGCAAGGTGCCGGAATTCCCGCTCGACCTGCTCGCCCCGCTGGCGACGTTCGTCAAGTCGCCCTACCAGGTGACCGAGGACCTCTCGAAGGGCGACTCGGTCACGACGCCGGTCGTGGGACTGGTCGGCTCCGACGAGGCGACGCTGGAGTTCGCGGTCGGGTTGGGCGCCGACAACCTGACCCTCGACGCGCTCGGCCGGCTGGTGGCGATCGACACCGGACCGCTGGTCGCGACGCTGGGCACGGCGAGCGTGGTGGACATCGGCGCGGCCGCGGCGAACGGCGCGAGCCTCAACTGGGGCCGGTGGGAAGGCCCCGGCTCGACGATCACGCAGACGCTGCCCAACGGACAGGTCGTCCACAACGACGGCGGCAACCTGCACTACGTGTACGGTGTCGTCGCGACCGACCTTCCGACGGCGGGCATCGTCGAATACGCGCCGGTCGGCGGGACGCGGCCGACCGATTCGGCGACCGGCGAGGTCGGCGCCCTCCTGTCGGGCGGTCGCGTGGCCGTGAACTTCAACAACGCGCAGGTGACGCTCAACACCCTGCAGGTGGGCTTCACCGACGCGATCTACTCGATGAGCGGCACGGCGAGCCTTCTCGGCCCGCTGTTCTCGACCGCCGGGACCGGCGCGACGGCGACCTGCGCGGGCGCGGGCTGCCAGTCGATCGTCGCGGGCAACTTCGCCGGCTTCCTCGCGGGCCCCGGCGCGTCGGGCATGGGCCTCGACTACTACTTCAACACGCGCAACGGGATCATCGAAGGCGTGACGGCGTACCGCCGGTGCGCGGCGCCGGGGGCGTGCTGACGCGAATGCCGGCCTGAGACGCTGCACGACAGTCGAGCAGGGCCTGCCCCCTGGTTCCGGGCAACAGACGGCGGATCCCGGCTTCCGCGGAGATGACGCGCGCTGGCGCGCGCGTCACTTCTCGACGAAATTCCACGCCCCGTCCCAGTCGGGCGGCGGCGGCGCGGCGAGGAACGTCGCGCAGCGCGCGGCGAACAGCAGCGCGAGCTTCGCATCCGGATCGTCCGCCGCGATCGCGCGCAACGCGCCGTGCGCGACGTCGAAACGCCGCGCGCGGTAATCGGCGAGCCAGGCCTGCCATCGCGCGGCGCGCGCCTTCGCCTCCGCGTCTCCGGCGTCCCCCAGCGGCTCGTGGATCCCGACCGCCTGCTCGCGTCCCTTGACGCGAACGCGATCGACCTCGCGCCACACGACGTCGTCGACCTCCGCGCGCGTCGTCTCGCCGCAGAGGATCGGCACGCCGTAGACCTTGGTGAGGCCCTCGAGCCGCGAGGCGAGGTTCACCGCGTCGCCGAGGACCGTGTACGCCTTGCGGAAGCGCGAGCCCATGTCGCCGACGCTCATCGTGCCCGTGTTGACGCCTACGCCCATCGCGATCGCGGGCCAGCCGCGCGCGGCGTACGCGGCACGGATCTCCGGCATCGCGCGCTGCATCGCCAGCGCCGCGTGCACTGCGTCCGCCGCGTGGCGCGGATTGCCCACCGGCGCGCCCCAGAACGCCATGATCGCGTCGCCGACGTACTTGTCGACGGTGCCGCGGCGCGCGTGGATCGCGGTCGTCATCGACGACAGGTAGTCGTTCAGCAGCGCCGACAGCTCGCGCGGCGGCAGCCGCTCGGACAGCGCGGTGAAGTCGCGCACGTCGCTGAACAGGACGCTCATCTCGCGGCTCTCGCCCTCCATCGTGAAGCGCTCGCCGCTCGCGCGCATCTGCGCGACGCGCTCGGGGGGCACGTACTCGCCGAACAGGTCCGCGAGCTCGCGCGTCTCGCGCGCCTCGCGCACGAAGCCCGCGACCAGGCTCCAGACGAGCAGGACGGCGAGCATCGAAAGCGCCGGGGCGACCGCGACCACGGCGTTCTGGCGGATCCAGAAATACATCGCCACCGCGACGACCAGCGCCGCCAGCGAGGCGATGCCGAGCACGGTCGCGACCGGCCGTCGCCACGGCATCGCGAACACGGCGACGAGGCCGGCGACGAGGACGATCAGCGCCGCCGTCTCGCGCGCGCCGGCCGGGATGCTGCGCATGTCGCCGTCGAGCATCCCGGTCACGAGGCTCGCGTGGATCTCCACGCCGGGGAAGTCCGGCGCGAGCGGCGACGACCGCAGGTCCTGCAGCCCCTTGGCGCTGGTGCCGACCAGCACGATCGCGCCGGCGAAGGCGTCGGGGGCGATGCGCCCCTCGAGGATGTCGGCCGCCGCGAACGCGCGGTAGCTGCCGGGCGGGCCGCGATACGGCACGAGCGCGGTGCCGTCGCGCGCGACCGGCACGCGCAGGCCGCCGGCGTCGAGCGCCTCGAGGTCGCCGTTCGCGTCGAAGACCGGGCGGATGCGCTTCGCCTCGACCGCCAGCGCCGCGGTGGCGAGCGACAGCGCGGGGTAGTACGCATCGCCGTAGCGCTTGACCATCGGCACCCGGCGCACCACGCCGTCCGCGTCGAACGCAGGGTCCAGGTGACCGCCGGACCTCGCGGCCTCCTGCAGCGCGGGCAGGTTCGCCGAGTAGCCCCGTTCGGCCGCGATCGGAATCGCGTGCGCGCCGAGGTCCGCGAGCGTAAACGCCGGTTCGGGCAGGCGGCCGATCGCCTGCGCCGATGTCGTGAACGTGTACGCGAGCACCGTCGCGCGTCCCGAGAGGGACGTCGCGAACTGGCCGTCGTGGTCGGCTCTCGATTTCAGCGCCGCGAGCGCCGCACGCGCCTCGGGCGTGTCGCGCAGCCCGTGCCGCGCCAGCTCGTCGAGCGCCGCGGCGTTGCCCGACAGGTCGGCTTCCGGGAACAGCACGTCGAAGGCGACGAGGCGCGCCTGGTGGCGATCGAACAGCGCCGCGGTGAGCCGCGCGAGCGTGTCGCGCGGCCACGGCCAGCGGCCGATCCGCTCGAGGCTCGCCTCGTCGATGTCGACGATCGCGACCTGCGGATCCGGCGCGTCGCGCCGGCTGGTGGCGAGCCGCGCGTCGTAGGCCATCGCCTCGAGCTTGGCGAGCGCGGGAACGCGCTCGGCCCCCACCAGCGTGGCGATCACCGCGGCCGCGACGATCGCCAGGCCCACCGCCCAGCGCGGTGCGCCGGCGGCGAGACGCGCGATGCGAGCGGCGAGCGGTCGTCGCGCCACCGTTCGCGTCGCGGGCGCGCTAGCGGCGGGACCGCAGCCGCCGCGCGCCCAGGGCCGCGAGCGCGAGCGCGCCCAGCGCCAGCGCGAGGTCTCCCGTCGCCGGTATGGGCTCGCTCACGGCGGCCTTCGAGACGGCGACGTACGCGGGCTCGGCGACCGCGGGCGAGAACGCGCCATCGCCGGCGTAGCTCGCCGTGATCGCCACGGTGCCCGCGATGTCGGGCGCATGCGTCGAAAACGCGGCCACGCCGTCGGCGAGCGCGATGTCGCCCAGGTCCAGCGTGCCGACGCGCACGCGCACGGTGCCGCTCGGCCGCACGGCGGTGCCAGGCGTCTCGAGCACGACGCTCCCTGCCAGCACGCGCCCCGCCCACGCGTGGGCCGGCGCCTTCACGGTGACCTTCGGGGACGGGAGCAGGATGCCCTTGATCACGAACAGGTCGATCGGGCCCAGGATCGCCTCCGCGTGTTGCGGGCCCCCGCCGTAGCGCACGCACACGCGGAAGCGGCCGATCGATAGGTCGGGGAACGAGAGCTGCGCCACGCCTCCGGCCAGCGCCGCGCTCCTGGCGATCGGCGTGACCGGGTCCGCGCCGCTTTCGAAGGGCTCCGGGCAGCGCGTGCCGGAACCGGCGACCCAAGCCTCGAGCGTCCCTCCCGGTGGCGGGCCGACAGACGCCTCGACCGTCGCGGTCGCCACGACCACCTGGCCCGCGACCGCCGGGTTGGGCGCGAGGCCGAGCTTGATCGTTGCCTGGATCTTCTGCACGGCGAGCGTGTAGTCGCGCGCGTCGAACTGGTTCAGCACGTCGCGCACGCGCACCGTGAACGTGAAGCTGCCCGGCGTGGTGGGCGCTCCGGTGATCCGGCCGTCCTCGCCGAGCGAGAGTCCCGGGGGCAGCGTTCCTCCGGCGAGATCGAACTTGTAGGGCTTGAGGCCGCCGGCGGCCTCGACGACGAGCGACACCGGCGCGAGGATCACGAGCGGCGGCGCGAGCGGTGGCGGCGTGATGATCTGGAGCGGCGGGTTGCGCACCTCGACCACCGATACCTGCGCGTCGGGCGGCGCGACGCCGTTCGTCGCCCGAAGCGTCACGATGAACGTGCCCGTGGCCGTCGGCGCCCCGGTGATGCGGCGCGTGGCGTCGTCGTAGGCGAGGCCGGGCGGCAGGCCCTCCGCGGTCACCACGACCGGCGCGGTCCCGGTCACGGTGACCTGATGGACATAGTCGAGCCCGACGAGCGCCGGCGTCGCCAGCGGAGGGGAGGTGATCTTCGGGGGAATGCCGCCGATGACGGTGAGCGTCGCGCTCAGGCGCTGGATCGTGCCGCCGCCGCTCGAGGTGACCGGGCCGATCGATTGCACGACCTCGCGCGTCGTGTCGCTGTCGACGGTGACGTCGACGGCGACCTCGCAGCTGTCGTAGGCGCTGAGGAAGCCGTTGCGGAACGTGACGCCGCCGTTGACCGCGGACACGTTGCCGCGGCACTGCAGCGGGTCGAGCGTCCCGATCAGCCGCATGCCCGCGGGAAAAACGACGTCGAAGGCGATCGCCGAGATCGTGCCGTCGTTGGTGTTCTCGAGCCGCACGCGGAGCTTGGTCGGCTTGCCCGACGGGATCGTGTCCGGCTGGAAGGCGAGCCCGGCGTCCAGGTCGCCCAGGCGTTGCGCGATCGCTGTCGTGCTCGTCGCCACCAGCGCCGCGGCGAGCACGGCAAGCGCCGCTCCCGCCGCGCGACGCGCGCTCCAACGCGCGAGCCAGCGGCGGAGGGCGGCGAGCGAAGGCGTGGGCATGCGCGGCATCGTGTCGTGGCGGGGACGAGGCCGCATCATAGCCTCGCGGCCCGCCGCGCGTCTGCCGGAGCGGGGTCGCTATAATTCGCCACCGGCGCCCTGTCCTCGCCGGGGCCCTCGACGGCGGCCGCTCGCCGCCCTTCTCCCACGCCCATGCTCGAAGCGCACGACCTCGCGGCGCGACGCGGCACCGCGCGATTGTTCAGCGGGCTTTCGCTCGCGGTGCCCGCGGGCACCGCGCTGGTCGTCACCGGCGCGAACGGCCGCGGCAAGACCACGCTGTTGCGCATGCTCGCGGGACTCACGCTGCCGGAGGCGGGCGAGATCCGGCTCGACGGCGTGCGGGTCGCCGCGTTCGCCCCGGCGTTGCGTGCCGCGGTGACGTTCGCCGGCCACGCGCTCGCGCTCAAGGACGAGCTGACGGCCCGCGAGAACCTCGCATCGCTGGTCGCGCTGTCGGGCGCGAGCGTGCCGCCCGCCGAGCTCGACGCCGCGCTGGAGCGCGTGGCGCTGGGCGAGCGCGCGACGCTCGCGGCGCGCGTCCTGTCGCAGGGGCAGCGGCGTCGCGTCGGCCTCGCCCGGCTCGCGCTCTCGCGCCGGCGCGTCTGGATCCTCGACGAGCCGGTGACCGCGCTCGACGCCGCCGGTGCCGCGCTGCTCGCCTCGCTCGTGGCCGCGCACCTCGGGCGCGGGGGGCTCGCCGTCGCCTCGACGCACGCGCCGCTCGCGCTTCCGCCGGCTCAGGTACGCGCCCTGTCGCTCGACTGATGGCCACCGTCCTCGCGCACGATGACGATGCGGCGACCGGCGACGCGCTCGCGGGCCTGCGGTGGGCGCTCTCGCGCGACCTCGCCCTCGCGTTCCGGACGCGCTCGGAGCTCGCCGTCCAGCTCCTGTTCTACGCGATCGTCGTCGCGCTGTTCCCGCTCGCCACGACGCCCGAGCGCACGCTATTGACCACGATGGGACCGGGGGTGCTGTGGGTCGCGGCGCTGCTTTCGTCGCTGCTGTCGCTGCCGAGGATGTTTGCGCTCGATCAAGCGGACGGCACTTTGGAGCAGATGGCGCTTTCGCCCTGGCCGCTCCCGGCCATCGTGTCCGGTAAGATACTGGCGCATTGGTTGACGACGGGGCTTCCGGTGGTCGTGCTGACGCCGCTGGCCGCGCTGCAGTACGGACTCGACGGCCCGGCGGTCGGCATCCTGGTCGCGGGCCTCGCGCTCGGTACGCCGATCCTGTCGTTGATCGGCGCGATCGGGGCCGCGTTGACGCTCGGCGTGCGTGCGTCGGGCGGGCTGCTCGCGCTGCTGGTGCTGCCGCTCTACGTGCCGGTTCTGATCTTCGGCGCCGGCGCGGTCGACGCGTACCGCGCGGGGATGGCGTTCGACGCGAACCTGTCGCTGCTGGGCGCGGGACTGATCGTGGCGGCGCTCGGAAGCCCGTTCGCGGCCGCGGCGGCGGTCCGCATCGCGCTCGATTGAGAACAGGACGCATGGCGATCAACTGGTACCGCTACGCCTCGCCGACGACCTTCTACCCGGTCGCCGAGCGCCTCGCGCCGTGGTTCGCCGCGCTCGCCGCCCTGCTCGCCGCCGGCGGCCTGTACGTCGGCTTCGGGCTCGCGCCGACCGATGCAACGCAGGGCGAGGCCTACCGGATCATCTACGTGCACGTGCCCACCGCCTGGATGGCGATGTTCCTCTACCTCGTGATGGCGTTCTGGAGCGCGCTCGCGCTGGCGTTCAACACGCGGCTCTCCGCGATGCTCGCGCAGGCGCTGGCGCCCAGCGGCGCGCTGATGGCGCTGCTCGCGCTGTGGACCGGCGCGTTCTGGGGGCGCCCGACCTGGGGAACCTACTGGGCCTGGGACGCGCGCATGACCTCGACGCTGATCCTGCTGTTCCTCTACCTCGGCGTGATGGCGCTGCGCAGCGCCATCGACGACCCGCGCCGCGCCGACCGGGCGTGCGCCGTGCTGTCGCTCGTGGGCGCGGTGAACGTGCCGATCATCTATTTCTCGGTGCGCTGGTGGAACACGCTGCACCAGGGCGCGTCGGTGAGCCTCACGCAGGCGCCGACGATGGCGACGCTGATGCTGACCGGGATGCTGCTGATGGCGCTCGCCGCGTGGGCCTGGTGCATCGCGGCCGCGCTGTGGCGCGTCGCCGCGATCATCCTCGAGCGCGAGCGCGGCGCCGCGTGGATCGCCGCGCTGCCCGACGGAGGCCGGGCATGAGCGACTTCCTCGCGATGGGCGGCTACGGCTGGTACGTCTGGATGTCGTACGGCGCCTGCGCCGTCGCCGTCGCCGCCGAGATCCTCATGCTCCGCGCGCGGCGCCGCCGCGCCCGCGCCGATGCACGCCTCGCGACCGACGAAGCGCCGACGGGCCGCGCGGAGGTCGCGCGATGAAGGCCCGCCACCGCCGCTTCGCGTGGATCGCCGCGGGCCTCGCCGCCATCGCGGTCGCCGTCGCGCTCGTCCTGAACGCGTTCCGCAGCAACCTCGTGTTCTTCTACTCGCCGTCCCAGGTGCTGACCAACGAGGCGCCGGTCGGAAGGCCCTTCCGCATCGGCGGCCTCGTCGAGTCGGGGAGCCTGAAGCGCAACGCCGGCTCGCTCGACATGACCTTCGTCGTGACCGACACCGCGCAGAAGGTCACGGTGGCCTACCATGGCCTGCTGCCGGACCTCTTCAAGGAAGGCAAGGGCGTCGTCGCGCAGGGGACGCTCGGCGCCGGCGGCGTGTTCCGCGCGACCGAGGTCCTCGCGAAGCACGACGAGAACTACATGCCGCCCGAGGCCGCCGCCGCGATCGAGCAGGCGCACAAGGGCGGCTCCATGATGCAGTCGGGCAAGTGAGCGGAAGCGAGGCGAAGCGATGATTCCCGAGATCGGGCAGCTGGCATTGATCCTCGCGTTCGTCGTGGCGCTCGCGCAGGGCGTGGTCCCGCTCGTCGGGGCGGCCCGCGGCGACGTCGCGTTGATCGGGTTCGCGCGCCGCGCGGCGCTCCTGCAGTTCGCGCTTGTGGCCACCGCGTTCGGCTGCCTCGCGGCGAGCTTCCTCGCCTCGGACTTCTCGGTGGCGAACGTCGCGCAGAACTCGTACACGACGTTGCCGCCCCACTACAAGTTCGCCGCCGCGTGGGGCTCGCACGAGGGCTCGCTTCTGCTCTGGGCGCTCATGCTCGCCGGGTGGTCGGCCGCCGTCGCGCTCCGCTCGCGCAACCTGCCCGCCGCGATGCTCGCGCGCGTGCTCGCGGTGATGGGACTGGTCGCGGTCGGCTTCCTCGCGTTCCTGCTGCTCACGTCGAACCCGTTCGAGCGCCTCGTGCCGCCGGCGCCGGAGGGTCGCGACCTCAACCCGCTGCTGCAGGACCCCGGCATGGTGATGCACCCGCCGCTCCTCTACATGGGCTACGTGGGCTTCTCGGTCGCGTTCGCGTTCGCGATCGCGGCGCTGATCGGCGGCCGGCTCGACGCGAGCTGGGCGCGCTGGTCGCGTCCGTGGACGACCGTCGCGTGGTGCTTCCTGACGCTCGGCATCATGCTCGGCAGCGCGTGGGCCTACTACGAGCTCGGCTGGGGCGGCTGGTGGTTCTGGGACCCGGTCGAGCACGCCTCGTTCATGCCGTGGCTCGTCGGCACGGCGCTGATCCACTCGCTCGCCGTCACCGAGAAGCGCGGCACGTTCAAGAGCTGGACGGTGCTGCTCGCCATCGTCGCGTTCTCGCTGTCGCTGCTCGGCACGTTCCTCGTGCGTTCCGGCGTGCTGACGTCGGTGCACGCGTTCGCCACCGATCCCGCGCGCGGGATCTTCGTGCTCGCGTTCCTCGTGATCGTGATCGGCGGGTCGCTGGCGCTGTACGCGGCGCGCGCCGGCGCGGTCGGCGGAGGCGCGGCCTTCGCGCCAGTGTCGCGCGAATCGATGCTGCTCGCGAACAACATCCTCCTCGTCGTGGCGATGGCCAGCGTGCTGCTCGGCACGCTCTACCCGCTGTTCCTCGACGCGCTCAACGCCGGCAAGATCTCGGTCGGCCCGCCCTACTTCGAGGCCGTGTTCGGCCCGCTGATGGCGCCGCTCGTGTTCCTGATGGGCATCGGCCCGCTCGCGAGCTGGCGCAAGGCCGAGCTTCCCGGCCTCTGGGTTCGGCTCCGCTGGGCGCTGGGCGTCGCGATCGCGACCGCGCTCGTGCTGCCCTTCGCGCTCGGCCGCTGGTCGCCGCTGGTCGCGGGCGGATTGTTCCTCGCGCTGTGGGTCGTGGCGGCGACGGTCGTCTCGATCGTGCATCGGCTGCGCAGCGCACCGCAACCCACGCTCGGCGCGAAGCTTCGCGCCAACTCGGCGGCGTGGTACGGCATGCTGCTCGCGCACCTGGGCGTCGCCACGTTCATCGTCGGCGTGACGCTCGTGAAGGGCTACGAGGTCGAGCGCGACGTGCGGCTCGATCCCGGCGGCACGACCGAGGTCGGCGGCTACGCGTTCACGTTCAAGGGCGTGACCGAGGGCCCGGGGCCCAATTACCGCTCGCTCGTGGGCACGGTCGAGGTGCGCCGCGGCGGCGTGCTGAAAGAGGTGCTGCATCCCGAGAAGCGCGTCTACGCGGCCAGCGGCCAGTCGATGACCGAGGCGGCGATCGACACCGGCTTCACCGGCGACCTCTACGTGTCGCTCGGCGAGCCCGTCACGCCGGACGGTTACGCGGGCGCGTGGGGGGTTCGCGTCTACGTGAAGCCGTTCGTCGACTGGATCTGGGGCGGCTGCATCCTGATGGCGCTCGGCGGCTTCCTCGCCATCGCCGACCGGCGCTACCGCATCGCGGTGAAGGAGCGCGCTGCCGCGGTGTTCGCGGCGGCGCGGGCCTGAGCGCGCGGGGATGGGCATGGACAGCGCGCCGACGCCGCAGGCCCCGGACCCGGCCGCACCGGCCGACGCCACGGTCGCGCCGAAGCGCCCCGCCTGGCGCGGACTGCTGCCGCTCGCGATCTTCGCGGTCCTGGTGGCGTTCCTGTTCGTCGGCCTCTTCCGCGATCCGCGCGAGGTTCCCTCGCCGCTCGTCGACCGACCGGCGCCGGCGTTCACGCTCGCCAACCTGCACCGGCCCGCGCAGCAGGTCGCCACCGCCGACTTCAAGGGCCAGGTGTGGCTGCTCAACGTGTGGGCCTCGTGGTGCGTCTCCTGCCGCGTCGAGCACCCGCTCCTGATCGAGCTCGCGAAGTCCAAGGCGGTGCCGATCGTGGGGCTCAACTACAAGGACAAGAGCGACGAGGGGATCGCGTGGCTCGCGCAGCACGGCGACCCGTACACGCTTTCCGTCGTCGACGCGGACGGACGCGTGGGCATCGACTGGGGCGTCTACGGCGTGCCCGAGACCTTCGTCGTCGACAAGGCCGGCATCATCCGCTACAAGCACATCGGCCCGGTCACCGTCGAGGCGCTGCAGGCCACGATCCTGCCGCTCGTGCGCAAGCTGCAGCAGTCGTGATGCACGCCCGGCTCGTCGTGGTCGTCGTCGCGCTCGCGTGCTCGGCGGCGCTCGCGCAGGTCACGCAGGATCTCGCCTTCGAGGAGCGGCTGAAGCGCCTCGAGGGCGATTTGCGTTGCCTCGTGTGCCAGAACCAGACGCTCGCGGACTCGAACGCGCCGCTCGCCGAGGACCTGCGCCGCGAAGTGCGATCCCTCGCGATGTCCGGCAAGTCCGACGACGAGATCCGCGCGTTCCTCGTCGCGCGCTACGGCGACTTCGTGCTCTACAAGCCGCCCGTCAAGGGGATCACCTGGCTCCTGTGGTTCGGCCCGTTCGCGCTGTTCGCCGGCGGGGCCGGCATCTGGTATGCGGTCGTGCGGCGGCGGCGGGCCGCGGGCGTTGTGCCGGCAGGCGCTCCCGACGCGGCCGCCTCAGCGCGCGCTCGCGCGATGCTCGACGACACGCGCGAGTAGCGCGGTTCCAGGCGTTCGCGTGCCCGCGGCGTCACAGCGCCGCGCCGCACTTCCAGCACAGCTCGAAGGTCGCCGGGCTCTCCTCGCCGCAGTGCCTGCACACGAGGCTCCCCTCGCGCTCGCGCTCGACGCGGAACGTCTCGAGGATCGCCTGCGCGCGCGCGAAATCCTCGTCGTCGACCCAGACCTGCGGCCCGGTCACGTCGGGCGGCACGTCGCCGGCGATCGACTGCATGTGCTGGTTGAACACGTGCGCCTCGATGTTCGCGTGCGCGAGCCGGTCGCGCAGCAGCCACGCCTCGACGCGCGTCGCAGGCGTGTAGAGGCGCTTCACCGGACCGCCTGCGGACGCCACGCGCAAAGCGCGTCCACGAGCCGCCGCAGGACGGCGGCGAACGGAGCGGCGCGGGCCGCGTCCCACGGCCAGGGCGGCGTCTCGTCCATGTAGGCGCACTGCGCGGTCTCGAGCTGGAGCGCGTGCACCTGCGCGGCCGGCCGCCCGTAGTGGCGCGTGATCCAGCCGCCCTTGAACCGGCCGTCGACGATCGACGAGAACCGGGCGTCCGAGGCGAGCACGCGCGTGGCGACGCCGACGAGCCCCGCCTCGGCGCTCCTCCCGTCGGCGGTGCCCAGGTTGAGGTCGGGCAGCCTGCCGGCGAAGAAGCGCGGCACGTGCGAGCGGATCGAATGCGCGTCGAGCAGCACCGCGTAGCCGTGGCGCGCCTTCACGCGCTCGATCTCCGCGGCGAGCGTCGCATGGTAGGGCGTGAAGTACGTCGCCGTGCGCTCGGCGACCTCGTCGCGGCCGGGCTCGCGGCCCGCGCGCCAGATCGGCGCGTTGTCGAACGTGCGCGTCGGCACGATCTCGGTGTTGTCGGCGCCCGCATAGAGCACGGCGCCGCCCGGATCGCGGTTCAGGTCGACGACGTAGCGCGAGTGCGTCGCGACCATCAGCGTCGCGCCCGCGTCCCCGGCGAACGCGCACAGCTTGTCGACGTGCCAGTCGGTGTCGGGGAGCGCGCCGGCCGCGGGCTCCATCGCGCTCGCGATCGAGGACGGGACACGGGTGCCCGCGTGCGGCACGTCGATCACCAGCGCCGCGTCGCCGCGATCGAGCTCGAAGAGGTTCATCGCGTGTCCGCGAAGTGGGGCACCCCGCCGCGCAGCGTGCCGAGGCAGGGCTGCGCGCCGAACCGCCACGCGAGCTCGGCCGGCTCGTCGATCGCGTAGATCGCGACGTCCGCGCGCAGTCCCGCGCGCAGCTTCCCGCGGTCGCGCAGGCCGAGGGCGCGCGCCGCCACGTGCGTCATGCCGGCCAGCGCCTCCTGCGGCGTCAGCCGGAACAGCGTGCAGGCCATGTTGAGCATCAGGAGCGGCGAGGTCGTCGGCGACGTGCCGGGGTTGCAGTCGGTGGCGACCGCCATCGGCACGCCGCGCTCGCGCAGCGCCTCGACCGGCGGCGCGCGCGTCTCGCGCAACGCATAGTACGCGCCGGGCAGCAGCACGGCGACGGTGCCGGCGCGCGCCATCGCGTCGATGCCGCGCGGCGACACGCACTCGAGGTGGTCGGCGGAGAGCGCGCCGTGCTCCGCGGCCAGCGCCGCGCCGTCCTGGTCGGAGAGCTGCTCCGCGTGGAGCTTCACCGGGAGCCCGTGCCTGCGCGCGGCCTCGAACACCCGCGCGGTCTGCGCGCGCGTGAAGCCGATGGTGTCGCAGAACGCGTCGACGGCATCCGCGAGGCCGGCGCGCGCCGCGGCGGGGACGATGTCGTCGCACACGACGTCGATCCATGCGTCCGGGCGTCCCGCGAACTCCGGCGGCACCGCGTGCGCGGCGAGCAGCGTGGTGCGAACGTCGACGTCGAGCTCCGCGCCCAGGCGCCTCGCCACCGCGAGCTGGCGGAGCTCGGTGTCGCGCTCGAGCCCGTAGCCCGACTTGATCTCGACGGTGGTCGCGCCTTCCGCGGCCAGCGCCGCGAGACGCGGCCGGCTGGCGTCGGCGAGCGCTTCCGCATCGGCCGCGCGCGTCGCCCGCACCGTCGACAGGATGCCGCCTCCCTCGCGGGCGATCTCCTCGTAGGTCGCTCCGAGCAGTCGCCGCTCGAACTCGCGCGCACGGCTGCCCGCGTAGACGAGGTGCGTGTGGCAGTCGACGAGGCCGGGCGTCGCCCACGCGCCGTCGAAGTCGCGACGCGACGTCCAGCTCGTGTGCGGATGCAGCGCCTGCATCGTCCCCACCCACGCAATGGCGTCGCCGACGACGCCGATCGCGCCGTCGCGGACCGTGCCCCAGCCCTCCCCGTCGAGCGTCGCGAGGTGGAGCCCGGCGAGCAGCAGGTCGAAGTGCGCGGCCGCGTTCACGTCCCGTGGGCGACTCGGGCGACGGTGCGGACGAAGGCCTCGAGCACCGCCTCCTCGTCGGCATGGCGACCGTCGCGCACCACCCAGCGCCCGCCGAGCATCGTGTGGCGCACCGGCGCCCGCGCGGGGCCGAAGATCGCCGCGTCGAGCAGCGTGTCGGCGTCGTGGCCGGCGAGGCCCGGATCCTCCGAATCGAGCACGACGAGGTCCGCGGCGGCGCCCGCCTCGATCGCGCCGTTGCGCCGCCCGCACGCCTGTGCCCCGCCGCGGGCGGCGGCCAGCCACATCGCCGTGCCGACCGATGCGTCGGAGCCGTGGTGCATCAGGTTGCGTCGTCGCCAGAACAGGCGCTGCGAGTACTCGAGCTGTCGCAGCTCGGCGAACGGATCGACGATCGCGTTGCTGTCGCTGCCCACGCCCCAGCGGCCGCCCGCGGCCGTGTAGGCCACGCCCGGGAAGATGCCGTCGCCGAGGTCCGCTTCCGTGGTCGCCGCGATGCCGACGACCGCGCCGCTCGACGCGAGCGCGCGGGTCTCGCGCTCGACCATGTGCGTCGCGTGCACGAGGCACCAGCGCGCGTCGATGCCCTGCGCGAGCAGCCATTCGACCGGGCGTCGGCCCGACCACGCGACGCATTCCTCGATCTCGCGCGATTGCTCGGCGATGTGGATGTGGATCGGCGCGTGCGCCGGCGCCGCGGCGACGACGCGCTCGAGCTGATCCGGGGTCACCGCGCGCAGGCTGTGCGGCGCGATGCCGAGCACCGCGCCGCCGGCGCGGGCCGCCGGCGCGATCGACTCGACGAGGCGCGCGAACTCGTCGGTCGGCATCGTGAAGCGGCGCTGCGCCGGCGACGGCGGCGCGCCGTTGAAGCCGCCGTGCGCGTAGAACACCGGCAAGAGCGTGATCGGCATGCCCACGCGGCGAGCGGCCGCGAGCACGCGCTTCGCGAGCTCGGCGGGGTCGGCGTAGCGACGGCCCTGCTCGTCGTGGTGAACGTAGTGGAACTCGGCGACGCCGCCGTAGCCCGCCTTCGCCATCTCGACGAACACCTGCGCCGCGATCGCCTCGAAGCCCTCGGGATCGAGGCGCTCGAGGAACGCGTACATCGCCTGGCGCCAGGTCCAGAAGCTGTCCTCGCCGCTCGCGCCCGCGTGGCCGGTGCGCCCCGCGACGCCGCGCTGGAACGCATGCGAGTGGAGGTTGGGCATCGCGGGCACGAGCGGCCCGCCCGCGCCCTCGGCGCCGTCCCGCTGGCCGCCCGGCGTCACGCTGGCGACGATGCCGTCGTCGCCGATGTCGATCACGACGTCGCGCGACCAGCCGTCGGGCAGCAGCGCCCACGGGGCGTGCAGCCGGCTAGCCATGGGCGTCGAGCGCGGCGACGAGCGCCACCGCGCCGCCGTCGACCGGATTGACGTGCATCGACGCGATCGGGGCGCCGTCGTCGGCCACGAGCGCCTGCCCGGGCGCGAGACCGATCGGCGCCTGCCCCGGCAGCAGGCATTCGCTCGCGCCGGCGGCCGCGTAGCACACGCCGAAGCGGAACGGTCCCGCGACCCCGGTGGCGCCGTCGGCCACGACGAGACGGCTCGTCGCGCGGTCGCGCCGGACCATCAGGTTGTACGCGCGCGCAGGGCCGCCGACGAGGCGGCAGACGCACGCCCGCTCGCCGGGGAAATGGTAGGGCTCGTTGCGCGCCACGATTTCGACCTCGGCATCGTCGTACGCGAGCACGACGCCGTCGCCGCCGAGCAGCACGAGCGTGCGATCGACGCCGGGCCACGACGAGAACGCGCCGTCGCGCTCGATGTCGGCGATCGACACGCGCCACGCGAAGCCCGCCGCGGCGCCGGACGGCCACGACGCGATCTCGGCGGTGCGGCCGCCGCCGTTCTTCCACGGCATCGGCCGGAAGTCCCGAGGCGAGAGCAGGCGATGGGGGGTCATCG
>DASTCK010000345.1:0-17760 GCA_035711225.1 Casimicrobiaceae bacterium | reverse complement strand
CTTGCTCGATCAACTCCAGCGTGACGCCTCGCTGACCAACCAGGAGGTCGCCGAGCGGGTGCACGTGTCGCCGGCGACGGCCCTGAGGCGGACACGGCGGCTGGTCGAGGCGGGACTGATCGAGCGAACGGTCGCGTTGCTGTCCGCCGACAAGCTCGCGCCGGGACTGAGCGCGGTCGTCGAGGTGACGCTCGAGCCCCAGACGGCCGAGACGCTGGACGCGTTCGAGGACCGCGCGATTCGCGACGAGGCCGTGCAGCAGTGCTACCGCACCGCGAGCGGTCCCGATTTCGTGCTGTTCGCGACGGTCGCGGACATGCCGTCGTGGCATGCGTTCCTGCAGCGCGTGATGACCGACGACGCGCGCGTGCGCAACGTGCGGAGCTTCTTCGTGACGAAGCGGGCCAAGTTCGCGCCGGCGATTCCGTTGCCGCGGGGGACGATGGTCGCGCTTCCCGAACGCGCGCCGTAGATTTGCAAGACCTTCCTGACGATCAACACCGGGGTCAGACACCGCTTCAACACGGGGGTCAGACACCGCTCCCCCGCTGTGCGGGATCGGAGCGGAGTCCGGCCCCAACCCCCCCAACCCGTCGTCACCCCTACCCTCGAACCTGCTCGCGGGAAGACCCGCGCTGCGCGCCCGCGATGCAGGCGGCGCACAGGCAACGGGTCCCTCTCGCCGCCTCGGGCAATGACGCGATGAGCGATGCGGGAACGACGACGCGCGTGCACCAGCACGGTTGCAGGTTGCCGAGGTCGTCGGACGACGCGGAGGGTGAGGTGTTGCGCTTGACGCCCGCGTCGGCGACCTGGGCGGTCGCCATCGCGCACGCGTTGGGTCCGCCGCACTTGGGACAGCGGGAGGCGTCGGTGGAGAGTCGTGGCGCGGGCATACGATCCAAGCGTACGACGCGATAGGCATCGCCCCCTGGGTGTCAGGCACGTGCCTGACACCTGACCGATCGATAGGCCTTGCCCCATGGGTGTCAGGCACGTGCCTGACACCGGACCGAAGACCGTACCCCGGTGCCCGGCACATGCCAGCCAACGGGAGAACGGCGTCCGGCACGCGCCTGCCACCCGACGACCCGACACGCGCCTGCCGCCCGACGACGCGGCACCCGTCCTTCCGCCGACGTTCCCTACCCCTTCTGCTTCTTCGCCGGACGCTTCCAGCCTCGCACCGTGACCTGCTTCGCGCGCGCGACGGTGAGCTCGCCCGCGGGGACCTCCTTGGCGACCGTGCTGCCGCCGCCGATCGTCGCGCCTTCGCCGACGTCGATGGGCGCCACCAGGACGACGTTGGATCCGATCGACACGTCGTCGCCGATCGTCGTCTTGTGCTTGTTCGCGCCGTCGTAGTTCGCGGTGATCGACCCGGCGCCGAAGTTCACGCGCTCGCCGATCGTCGTGTCGCCGACGTACGCGAGGTGGTTGGCCTTCGAGCCGCGACCGATCCGGCTCGCCTTCACCTCGACGAAATTGCCGATGTGGACGCCGTCGGCGAGCTCGGTGCCGGGGCGCAGGCGCGCGTACGGCCCGATCCACGCGTTCGCCCCTATCGTCGCGCCGTCGATCATCGAGAACGCGCGCACCTCGCTCCCCGCGCCGACCGTAGCGTCGCGCAGCACGCAGTTGGGGCCAATGCGCACGCCGTCGCCGAGCACCACGCGGCCCTCGAACACGCATCCGATGTCGATGGCCACGTCGTTGCCGCACTCCAGCGCTCCACGCACGTCGAAGCGCGCGGGGTCGGCGATCGTCGTGCCGGCGCGCATCAGTGCCTCGGCGAGGCGGCGCTGCACGATGCGCTCGACGTCGGCGAGCTGCGCGCGGTCGTTGACGCCGCGCATGTCGCGCTCGTCGGGCGCGACGACCGCGTCGACCGCGATGCCGTCGGCGACCGAAGCGGCCACGACGTCGGTCAGGTAGTACTCGTTCTGCGCGTTGTGCGGCGCCAGCTTCGCGACCCACGCGGCGAGCAACGCCGTCGGCGCCGCGAGCGCGCCGGTGTAGATCTCGTCGATCGCGCGCTCGGACGGCGAAGCGTCGCGCTCCTCGACGATGCGGCGCACCGCCCCCGCGCCGTCGCGCACGACTCGGCCTAGGCCCGAAGGATCGGCGGCGTGCGTCGTCAGCAGCGCGAGATGCCCGCGCGCCGCGCGCTCCTCGAGCGCGTGCAGCAGCGGGCCCGGCACGAGCGGCATGTCGCCGTTGATGACGACGGTGACGCCGTCGCGGGGCAGCGCGGCGAGCGCGACGCGAACGGCATCGCCGGTGCCACGCGGCGGATCCTGGCGCACGAACGTCAGGCCGTCGGCCGCGAGCTCGCGCTCGACCTGGTCGCCGCCGTAACCGACGACGACGGCGATCGCGACCGGGCGGATCGACCGCGCGGCGTCGAGCACGTGGGCGAGCATCGGCCGGCCCGCGATCGCGTGCAGCACCTTCGGCCGAGTCGATCGCATGCGCTTGCCCTGGCCGGCAGCCATCACGACGACGTGAACGGGCGAGGTCACGAAACGGGCGGCATGGTCGGGACGCGCCATTCTACGCGTGGGCCACGCGGCATCGCGGTCGCCGCCCGCGCCCGGCCCCGAGTGCCCCGAAGGGAGCGGAGCACGCGAGCGCCAAGGTATCCTTCGGGGCGATGACGATCATCGCGGTCTTCAACCAGAAGGGCGGCGTCGGCAAGACGACCACGGCGCTGAATCTCCTCGCCGGCATCGCCCAAGGCGGTCGCCGTCCGCTCGGCATCGACCTCGATCCGCAGGGGCATCTGTCGCACGTGTTCGGAACGCAGCCGCGGCTGGCCGACGACACGGTGTTCGGCTTCTTCGCGCGCCAGCGCCCGCTCGCGGACGTCGCGCGCATCAGCAGGAGCGGCGTCGCCGTATGCCCCTCGCACATGGAGCTCGCGAAGCTCGACGCGCAGCTCGGCAAGGGCGTCAACGTCGTCACGCGACTGCGCCATGCGCTCCGCGCCAAGGACGCGCCCGGGGGCCCGGTGGTGATCGACTGCTGCCCGCTGCTCAACGTGCTGTCGCTCAACGCGATCTTCGCGTGCGACCTCGTGGTGGTGCCGGTCTCGGCCGACTACCTGGCGGTGCAGGGCGCGAAGGAGGTCGAGCACGCGCTGAACGCGCTCGAGCCGGTGTTCAAGCAGCGCCTGCCGCGCCGCTACGTGATCACGCGCTTCGACATTCGCCGCAGGATGAGCGCCGAGGTGGTCGCGGCGATGGCGAAGGCGTTCCGTCCCGAGGACGTCTGCGTCACGCGCATTCGCGAGAACGTGAAGCTGGCGGAGAGCCCCGCCGAGGGGCTGGACGTGTTCCGGCACGCGCCCGACAGCCGCGGGGCGCACGACTACCAGGCGTTGCTGGAGGAGCTAGTGGGTGCCGGCCTTCTGCACTGACGGGACGGCGGCGCTGATCATGCCGATGACGCCTTCGACGTCGAGCGTGTCGAAGCGACGCGGGACCGCCTGCTCGCGGCACTCGAGGATCTCGCACTGCTGGTACATCTGCCGCAGGCGGCGCTCGGCGTCGCCCTGCGACCCGGCCATGATGTGGATGTTCTCGACGCGCTGGCCGTAGCGCGTCTTGATCGAGAATCCGTAACGCGTCATCGCTCCTCCTCACCTTCCGGCCGCACGCCGCCTGTCGACGGCGAACGCTCGCTGGCCGGGCCACGAACCTTATGCAAATCCCGTTCCGACCTGTCGCATCGTGACGACAAACCCGGAGCCCGGTGGGAAAGGCGTGGCGACGATCAGCGAAGAGTATCGCGAAGTCCATGATTCACTGGTGCGAATGTCGATAGTGAGCGCTGACCAACCCATCGCCCTCCATCCGCTGGCCGGTGGGGTCTCGTCGGACATCTGGCGCGTCGACGCCCCCGGCTCGACGTTCTGCGTCAAGCGTGCCCTGGCGCGGCTCAAGGTCGCCGCCGACTGGCGCGCGCCGGTGAGCCGCAACCGGCACGAGGTGGCGTGGTTCCGGACGGTCGCCGGCATCGACCCCACGGCGGTTCCCGCGATCCTCGGGGACGACGCCTCGGCGGGGGCGTTCGCGATGAGCTGGCTGCCGCCCGAGCGCTACCCGGTCTGGAAGGCCTTGCTGCGCGACGGCGCGGTCGACCTCGCCTCCGCGCGAGCCGTGGGCGACGTCCTCGGTCGCATCCATGCCGCCACCGCCGACCGCCCGGACCTGGCCGCGGCGTTCGCCACCGACGGGTTGTTCCACGCGATCCGGCTCGAGCCCTATCTCGAGGCCACGGCGCGCGCGCATCCCGACCTCGCGGCGCCGCTCCAACGGCTCGTCGCGACGACCGCGGCGACGAAGCGCGTTCTCGTGCACGGCGACTTCAGCCCGAAGAACCTGCTGATCGGGCCGCAGGGCCCGGTGATCCTCGATGCCGAGTGCGCGTGGTTCGGCGACCCGGCGTTCGACCTCGCGTTCGTGCTGAATCACCTGCTGCTCAAGGGAATGTGGCGTCCCGCGGCCCGGTCGCGCTACCTCGACGCCTTTGCGGCGCTCGTCGAGGGCTATCGGGCGCACGTCGCGTGGGAGCCGTGGGAAGACGTCGAGCGACGCGCGGCTGCGCTGCTCCCCGCGCTGCTGCTCGCCCGCATCGACGGCAAGTCGCCCGTCGAGTACCTGACCGACGAGCGCGACCGCGACGCGGTGCGGTCGTTCGCGCGGCCGCGCATCGCCGTCGCATCCGCAGGACTCGCCGCGATCGCGGACAATTGGCGCATCGCGGGTTCGGGCGGCCGGATGCGCAACCAAAGCTCGACGTGATGACGCACGAACCCTTTCCGGATTCGCGTGATCGGGGGCGGACGCCGGTGTCGGCTTGGGGGCAGATCTCGGTGTTGCCTGATCGGGGTCTGACCCCGGTCTGGAACCCGGCCCCGGCATTGCCGTTGTTGCCCCTTCCGGCGAGTCCTCCATGAGCGCCACGTCGATCACGTCGGTCCGCGCGCGTCGCGTGTGGGACTCGCGCGGCCGCCCGACCGTCGAGGCCGAGGTGGCGCTCGCCGGCGGCGCGCACGGACGTGCCATCGCGCCGGCCGGGGCCTCGCGGGGCACGCGCGAAGCCGTCGACCTCCGAGACGGGGGCACGCGCTTCGGCGGCCACGACGTGATGCAGGCGTGCGAGCACGTGCGCGCGACGATCGGCCCGGCGCTCGCGGGCCGCGACGCGCTCGACCAGGGCGCGATCGACGCGGCGATCGTCGCGCTCGATCCGAGCGCGAACAAGGCGAAGCTCGGCGGCAACGCGACGGTCGCGGTGTCGATGGCGGTCGCCCACGCCGCCGCCGCCGCCACGCGCGTTCCGCTGTGGAAGCATCTCGCCGGCAGCGCGCAGGTGACGCTGCCGCTGCCCGAGGTGCAGATCTTCGGCGGAGGCGCGCACGCGGGCCGGCGCGTCGACGTGCAGGACTTCATGGTGATGCCGGTCGGCGCGTGGACGTTCGGCGATGCGATCGCGATCGTCGCCGAGGTGTACCGCGCGGCCGGCGCGCTGATGGAGGAAGCGGGCAAGCTCGGGGGCGTCGCGGACGAGGGCGGATGGTGGCCCGCGTTCGCGTCGAACGAAGAGGCGCTGACGCTGCTGGTGCTGGCGATCGAGCGCGCCGGGCTGCAGCCCGGCCGCGACGTCGCGATCTCGCTCGACATCGCGGCCTCCGAGTTCGGTCGCGACGGCACCTACCGCCTCGCGCGCGACGGCCGCGATCTCGACCGCGACGCGATGGCCGCGATGCTCGTCGACTGGATCGCGCGCTACCCGATCGTCTCGATCGAGGATCCGTTCGCCGAGAACGATCGCGTCGCGTGGATCCGCTTCGGCGAGGCGATGGGCGCCCGCATCCAGATCGTCGGCGACGACTACCTGGCGACCAACGCGGCCGCGGTCGACCGCGCGGCGATCGATCACTCGTGCAACGCGGTGCTCGTCAAGCCGAACCAGGCGGGTACGCTCACCGAGGCGCGCGCTGCGCTCGACGCGGGAAGGCGGAACGGCTTCGGCACGATCGTCTCGGCGCGATCGGGCGAGACCGAGGACGTGACGATCGCGCATCTCGCCGTGGGCTGGAACGCCGGCCAGCTCAAGGTCGGCTCGTTCGCGCGCGGCGAGCGCATGGCGAAATGGAACGAGGTGCTGCGCATCGAGGAAGCGCTCGGTGCCCCGGCCACGTTCGCAGGCGTGGGCGCGCTTCCGATGCGACGTCCGGTGACGACCCACGGCAAGCCGCCGGGGTCGGCTTCCGAACCTGACCCGGGGTGAGGTTCGGGGTCGGCCCGGGCCGACCCCCGATCAGTTGATCTCGGGGTTGGTGCCGGGCGCCGGCGTGAAGCCGAGATCGCCGCGCGCGAGCGCCGCGTCGCGGCCGCCGAAGCTCGCAAGCAGCTCGCCCTGCCGGCGCTTGGCGCGCGCATCGACCGCTTCCGGGTCGAGGATCGCGCGAAGCCGCCGCTCGCCTTCGGCGAGCACGTCGCGATGGCGCGGATCGCCGGCGAGGTCGCAGAGCTCCTCCGGATCGGCGGCGAGGTCGAAGAGCTGCGGCGCGTAGGCGACGTAGTGGCAGTACTTCCACCGCCCGAAGCGAAGCATGAACGCGCCGGCCACCGAGCCGATCGCGTGGTACTCGGAGATCACCGGGCGCGACGGCGCCGCGCCGTCCGCGACGGCGAACAGCGACGCCCCGGGCAATGCCGCGTCGCCGCGCGGGAGCGCCACGCCGGTCGCCTCGAGGATCGTCGGCGCGCAGTCGATGTGCGACACCGGCGTGTCGACGACGCGCCCGGCCGGAACGTCCGGCCCCGCGATCAGCAGCGGCACGCCCGCGGACTCCTCGTAGAGCGTCGACTTGCCCCACAGGCCGCGGGCGCCGAGGTTGTCGCCGTGGTCGCTCGTGTAGACGACGCGCGTCGTCGACGCGAGCCCCGCCGCCTCGAGCGCGCCGAGCACTAGACCGACGTTCTCGTCCATCGCGCTCACGAGCCCCGCGTACCCGGCGATCGCGCGCTTCACGTCCGCCTCGCTCCCGAAATGCGTGTCGTAGTCGACGGTGTGGGCGTAGTCGTCGAGGTAAGGATGGCGAGGGCGCAGCTCGGTCGCATAGAGCTTGGGCATCGGCAGGTCCTGGCGCCAGTAGCGGTAGAACCACGAGGGCGGTGCCGTGAGCGGGAAATGCGGCGCGACGAACGACACGAACAGCGCCCAGGGCCGGTCGCGCCATTTCGGCGCCTCGTCGTGCAGCCACACCTGCGCGCGCGCGGCGATGTCGCGGTCGTAGACGGTGTACGACGATTCGCCCGGGCCTGCGCGCTTCGCCATCTTGTCCCCGCCCTTGCGCTTGGGGATGGCCTCGCGCACCAGCCCCTTCACGTCGCCGATGCCGTCGACGATGTGCATCGGCACGATCTCCTCCGAGAAGCCGTGGTCGTCGCCGGGCCGGCCACGGAAGTGCAGCTTGCCGATCGACACGACCCGGTGCCCGGCCTCGCGGAGCCGGTGATGCCAGCTCGGGATCGCGCCGTCGTAGCCGTCCGCGTTGTCCCAGTAGCCGATCTCGTAGACGTTGCGGCCCACCGCGAAGCCCGCGCGAGCCGGGACGCAGATCGGGCAGGTCGTGTAGGCCGAGGTGAAGCGCGTGCCGCGCGCGGCGAGCGCGTCGAGGTGGGGCGTCGCGATGAACGGATGCCCGGCGGCGCCGAGGAACTTGGGGTTGTGCTCGTCGGACATCAGGACGAGCAGGTTGGCCGGTCGCATCGATGTCATGCCTCTAGGAACATGCCGCGTATTCCGCTATTCTACGTTGGAATGGTCTGGAGGACGACCGCCCGATGGAGCTCGAGCCGCTTCGGCTGTTCCTGCAGGTCGCCGCGACCGGAAGCTTCTCGCGCGCGGCCGCGCTCGCCTCGTCGACGCAGTCGGCGGTGAGCAAGCGGATCGGCGCGCTCGAGCGGCAGCTCGACGCGCGCCTGTTCGAGCGCACCGGCCGCGGCGCCCGGCTGACGCCGGCCGGCCGCCGCCTGCTGCCGCGGGCCGAAGCCCTGACCGCCGAGGTCGACCGGCTGCCGGAGATCGTCGCCGACGATGCCGCGACCCTGGCCGGCGTCGTCCGGCTGGCGCTGCAGCCCTCGGTGAGCTGGCCGCTGGTGGGCGACCTGGTCGCCCTGGTGCGTCGCCGCCATCCGAACCTGCGCCTGCAGATCGCCGAGGGGCCGACGCGCCAGATCGAGGAGAGCCTCGCGGACGGGCGCGTCGACCTGGGCGTGGTGTCGCTGCCTCCGCCGCCGGGGCTGGGGGCGTTCGAGCCGCTGTTCGACGTTTCGCTCGGTCTCGTCGCCGCGGCCGCGGACCCCGAGGCGCGGCGCAGGACGCTTCCGTTCGCTCGCTTCGCGCGACTCCCGCTCGTCATCGCGACGATGCCCAACGGCGGCCGCGTGCTCGTCGAGGAGGAAGCGCGCCGTGCCGGCATCGAGCTCAACGTCGTGCTCGAGCTCAACTCGATCCACGTGATGAAGAAGCTCGTCGCGCGCGGCGGCCTGTATTCGCTGGCGTCGTCGAGCGCCATCGCGGCGGAGGTCGCCGCGAAGGAGCTCGCGCTGGTCCGCATCGTCTCGCCCGAGATCCGTCAGACGTTCTACCTGGTCGTCGCTGCGCGCCGGCACGCGAGTCCCGCCGTGCAGGCGATCGCAAGCATCGTTCGCGGCCTCGCCGGCAAGCGAGGCGGCCTGCGCCGTCCCCCCCACGCGAAGGAGGCTCCATGACCCCGTTACGACGCCTCGGCTGCCGGCTGGCCACGCTCGCCCTGCTCACGATCGCGGGCGCCGCGTTCGCGCAGGGATTCCCCAACCATCCGATCCGGCTCGTCGTCGCCGACTCGCCCGGCGGCGCCCCCGACCAGCTCGGGCGGCTGCTCGCGCAGAAGCTGTCCGAGTCGCTCGGGCAGCAGGTGATCGTCGACAACCGCGCCGGCGCGGGAGGCGTGCTCGGCGCCGAAGGGGTCGCGAAGTCGCCGCCGGACGGCTACACGCTGCTGATGACGACGACGGCCGTCTACGCGATCCTGCCCAACCTGCGCAAGGACCTCCCCTACGACCCGGTGCGCGACTTCGTGCCGATCGCGCGCGTCGCGACCGCGTCCAACGTGCTCGTCGTCAGCAGCGCGCTGCCGGTGAGCAACGTCGCGGAGCTCGTCAAGTACGCGAAGGACCGCCCCGGCGCGCTCAACTACGCGTCGGCGGGCATCGGCACGCCCGCGCACCTCGCCGGCGAGATGCTGAACCTGCTCGCCGACATCAAGGTCGCGCACGTGCCGTACAAGGGCGCGGCGCCGGCGCTGCTCGACGTCATCGCGGGCAACGCGCAGTACATCATCACTTCGCCGCTGGCCGCAGGCGCACACATGAACGCGGGCCGCGTGCGTGCGCTCGCCACGACCGGGGCCGAGCGGAATCCGTCGCTGCCCGAGCTTCCGACCGTCGCCGACACGGTGCCGGGCTACGAGATCACGCAGTCGTGGGGCATCGTCGCGCCGGCGGGGACGCCGGCGGACGTGGTCAAGCGGCTCGGCGACGAGATCGTCAAGGCGATGACCAACGCCGAGGTGAGGGACAAGGTGCTGAAGACCGGCGCCGTGCCCGCGTCCGACGCCCCCGCCGCGTTCGAGGGCTTCATGGCGAACGAGCGCAGGCGCCTTGGCGACGTGATCACGCGCTCGAGGATCGAGCTCAAGGAATAGCGAGAAGGCCGGGGACGGAGGACGTCGACGAGGGTCCGGCGACGCTGCAAGTCGATCGCGCCGCCTTCTTCCCGGCTCCTTGCTACCTTCCTCCCGGCGGCAGCGAGCGCAGGAAGTCGATCCCGCGCCGCAGCGCGCCCTGCAGCAGCTGCGTGTCGAGCCCGCAGGCCAGCACGCGGAAGCCCTTCGCGTGATAGCGCCGCGCCCAGTCGTCGTCGAGCGCGAGGAAGCCCGCGGGCTTGCCGTGCCGGCGCGCCGCCGCGACGATGCGATCGACCGCGGCGAGGTAATCCGGGTGCTCGAACTGGCCCGGGATGCCCATGAAGTTCGTGAGATCGAAATGCCCGAGCCACAGCATGTCGACGCCGGGCAACGCCGCGATGTCGTCGGCCGCCGCGACGCCGCCGGGCGTCTCGATCAGCGCGATCAGAACGGTCTTCGCTCGCGCCGCGGCGACCTTGTCGACCGGCGCGCCGGGCAGGTAGTCGTCGTGCGCCATGCCGAACGCCGATCCGCGGCGTCCGGCCGGCGGGTACTGCATCGAGCGCACCGCGCGCGCCGCGTCGTCGACCGAGTCGACCATCGGGACCATCACCCCGTGCGCGCCCGCGTCGAGCACGCGCGCGATGAAGGAGTACTCGTTGACGGGCACGCGCACCAGCGGCGCGATCGGCAGCCCGCGGCAGTGCGCGAACTGCGCCTTCATCGTCTCGACGCCGGCGCCGCTGTGCTCCATGTCGTAGAGGATGAAGTCCGCCCCCGCGGCGCGAGCGATTTGCGCGATCCCCGGCGTGAAGAACTCGAACACCATCGTGCCGCACAGAAGCTCGCCGCGCTTCAGCCGGTCCTTGAACGTGTCGGTCATGGCGCGTCCTCCATTGGCGCGCGTCGCGCTACGCTGCGAGCAGCGCGTCGACCAGCTCGACGAAGCCTTCGCCCGCCTCGGCGCGCGTGATCCACGCCGGCGGCGTGGCGATCCGGTCGAGGAAGGCCCGCACGTTGGCCACGCCCACCGCGTTCGGGAAATAGGCGAACATCGGGGCATCGTTCGGCGAGTCGCCCGCGAACACGAACCGCCCGCGCTCGGCGTCGAGGTCGATCGCGAGCGCGTCGGCCAGGAACGTGCGCGTCATGCCGAGCTTGTCGTAGCGCCCGATCCAGCCGTTCACGTGGATCGACGACACCTTCGCCGTGAGGCCTTCCTGCTCCATGATCGCGACGATGCGGTCGATCGCCTCGCGCGGCAGCGGCGGCACGTCCTCGCAGAAGTCGATCGCGATGTCGGCCTCGCGGTAGGCCTGGTCGGACGCGAGCGCCGCGCCCGGCACCTCGCGGAGCACGAGCTGCGCGACCGCGTCGAGACGTCCGCGGTTTGCGCGGCGCTGGCGGTCGTCGACCGCCCAGGCTCGCACGAGCTTGCGGCGCTTCTCGTCGTAGCGCATCCACAGCGCGCCGTTCTCGCCGACCACGCCGTCGACGGGCCACATGCGCGCGATGTGGTCGCACCAGCCCGCGGGACGGCCGGTGATCGGCACGACCAGCTTGCCTGCGCGGCGCAGCCGCTCCATCGCGGCGTAGGCGGCCGGCGTGAGCTTCCCGTGCGTCGTCACCGTGTCGTCGATGTCCGTGAGGACGCCGCGGATCGCGCGCCGGGCCTCGCGCGGCATCTCGGCGAGCGGCCGCGGCATCGCGGCGGTTGCGGTCGCGCTCACGACCGCGCCGCGCGCGCGGTCACGTACGCGGAGGCGCGCTCGCGCTCGGCCGGCGTCATCGGCAGGCCGCACTTGGTGCGGCGCCACAGCACGTCCTCGGGCTCTCGCGCCCACTCGTGGTCGACCAGGTAGTCGATCTCCCGCGCATACAGCCCGGCGCCGAACGCTTCGCCCAGGTCGGCCACGCGCTTCGCGTCGGCGAGCACGCGCGGCACATTGCTCCCGTGCCGACGCGCGAGGGGCCGCAGCACATCGCCCGGGATCGCGGGATAGCGTGCGATGAGCGAGGCGAGGAACGCCGCGCGATTCGTGCCCGGCAGGTCGCCGCCCGGAAGGGCCGGTCCGGCCGTCCATGCGCGCTTCATCGGCGGCAGCCATGGCGCGAGCTCGGCCAGCGCGGCCTCCGCGAGCTTGCGGTAGGTCGTGATCTTGCCGCCGTAGATCGAGAGCACCGGCGCGCGTCCCGGCGCCGGCGGGCCTTCCATCGCGTCGACCTTGAGCACGTAGTCGCGCGTGATCGCCGAGGGGTCCGACGAGCCGTCGTCGTAGAGGGGACGCACGCCGCTGTAGGTCCACACGACGTCGGACCGCTGGAGCGGCTTCGCGAGATAGGCGTTCGCGAGCTCGAGCAGGTAGTCGACCTCGTCGTCCGAGATGTGCGGCGCGTCGTACTGGTCGACCGGCACGTCGGTGGTCCCGATGAGCGAATAGCGGTCGAGGTACGGGATGACGAAGACGATGCGGTTGTCCGAGTTCTGCAGGATGTACGCGTGATCCTCGGGGTGGACGCGCGGCACGACGATGTGGCTGCCCTTGACGTGGCGCACGCGCGCGCCCGACGGCTTCGCATCGGTCGCGGAGAGGACGTCGGCGACCCAGGGCCCCGCGGCGTTGACGATCGCGCCCGCGACGACCTCGCTGCGCCCGTCCCGGCCGTCGAGCGCGACGCGCCACTTCCCTCCCTCGCGATGCGCCGCGGCGAATCGCGTGCCCACGCGGATCTCCGCGCCGAGCTCCCGCGCGGACATCGCGTTCGCGACGACGAGGCGCGCGTCGTCGACGCGCGCGTCCGCGTACATGAAGCCCTTGCGGAAGCGCCGCTGGAGGCCCGCGCCGTAGCGGCTGTCGTCGAGCCGGACGCTCGTCGAGCGGGGCAGCGACATCCTGCCGCCCAGGCGGTCGTACAGGAACAGGCCCGCGCGGATCATCCAGGCCGGCCGCAGGTGCGGCTCGTGCGGCAGCACGAAGGCCAGCGGCTCCACCAGGTGCGGCGCGATGCGAAGCATCACTTCGCGCTCGGCCAGCGCCTCGGCGACCAGCCGGAATTCGTAGTGCTCGAGGTAGCGCAGCCCGCCGTGGACGAGCTTGGTGCTCCACGACGAGGTCGCGGCGGCGAGGTCGCGCAGCTCGGCCAGCAGCACCGAGAGCCCGCGGCCGGCGGCGTCGCGCGCGATGCCGGCGCCGTTGATGCCGCCGCCGACGACGAGCAGGTCGAAGGTGGCTGCGCTCGCGGGCACGGCGCGATTCTACCGGATGCGTTAGGATGCCCTTCCCCGGCGGCCGACACCCGCGCGCGAGCCCTGCGATGACCCTGGTCCCCGAAGCCGCCGCGCTGGAGCCCGAACTGCGCGGCTGGCGCCACCACCTGCACGCGCATCCCGAGACGGCGTTCGAGGAGACCGCGACCTCCGCATTCGTCGCCGCCAAGCTCCGGGACATGGGCCTCGAGGTGCACACCGGCCTCGCCGGCACCGGAGTCGTCGGCGTGCTGCGCCACGGCGGCTCCGGCGAGGCGATCGGGCTGCGCGCCGACCTCGACGCGCTGCACATCCACGAGCAGAGCGGGGCCCCCCACGCGTCGAAGCACGACGGCCGCATGCACGCCTGCGGCCACGACGGCCACACGACGATGCTGCTGGGCGCCGCGAAGGCGCTGGCGCAGCGCAAGCGCATCGACGGCACCGCCTATTTCATCTTCCAGCCCGCCGAGGAGAACGAGGGGGGCGGACGCGTGATGGTCGAGCAGGGCCTGTTCGACCGCTTCCCGATGCGCGCGGTGTACGGGATGCACAACTGGCCCAGCAGCCCGATCGGCACGTTCGCGATGCGGGCCGGGCCGCAGATGGGCGCGTTCGACATCTTCGAGATCGTCGCGACCGGCAAGGGCGCGCACGCCGCGATGCCGAACCTCGGCAAGGACCCGATGCTGTTCGCGTCGCACGCGATCGGCGCGCTGCAGTCGATCGTCTCGCGCAACCTGCACCCGCTCTCGGCGGGCGTGGTCAGCGTCACGCAGGTGCACGCCGGCGACACGTGGAACGTGATCCCCAACGAGGTCGTGCTGCGCGGCACCGTGCGCTCGTTCGAGCGCGACGTGCAGGACACGATCGAGAGGCGGATGCGGACGATCGTCGAGGGCGTCGCGGCGACGTTCGAGATGAGCGCGACGCTGCGCTACGAGCGGCGCTACCCGGCGATGGTGAACACCGAGGCCGAGACGGCGCACGCGGTCGCCGCCGCGACCGCCGTCGTCGGCCGCGATCGCGTCGACACGAATCCCGTCCCCAACATGGCGAGCGAGGACTTCGCGTTCATGCTGCAGGCGAAGCCGGGCTGCTACGTGTGGCTGGGGACCGGCAGGGGCCCGGACACGCCGCTGCTGCACAACCCGCGCTACGACTTCAACGACGACGCGCTCGCGATCGGCACCAGCTACTGGGTGACGCTCGCCGAGCAGCAGCTCGCCGTCCGGCGCTGACGCACCCCCGAGCCCCCATGCCCGCGCCGCCCGGATCCCGCGACCTGACCCGCATCGTCATCGGGATCCTGGTGATCCTGCTGCTGGGCGGTGCGAGCCTCTACATCCTGAAGCCGTTCATCCCCGCGATCATCTGGGCGACGATGATCGTCGGCGCGACCTGGCCGCTGCTGAAGATGTTCCAGCGGCAGGCCGGCGGCAGCCGTTCGGTGGCGGTGATCGTGATGATGCTTCTGCTGCTGATCATCGTCATCGCCCCGCTCGTGATGCTGGGGTCGACGCTGGTCGAGCAGGCCGAGAAGCTGGCCGCGCTGAAGGGCGTGACGATCAAGCTGCCCGGGCCGCCCGACTGGGTCGCGGGCATCCCGTTCGTCGGTGAGAAGGTCTCGACGGAATGGCTCGCCATCGTCGCAGAAGGGCCGGAATCGCTCGCCGGCCGGCTGTCGCCGTACATGACCGGCGTCGGTGCGTGGCTGCTGTCGCAACTCGGCGGGCTCGGCGGGATGATCGTTCACCTGTTCCTGGTGTTCCTGCTATGCGGCATCCTCTACGCGAGCGGCGACGTCGCGGCGCGCGGCGTGCGCCGCTTCTCGCGCCGGCTGCATGGCGAGCGCGGCGAGCAGGCCGTGCTGCTCGCGGGCGCCTCGATCCGTGCGGTCGCGCTCGGCATCGTCGTGACCGCGGTCGTGCAGACCGTGCTCGGCGGGGCCGGGCTGCTGATCGCCGGCGTGCCTTACGTCGCGGTGCTCACCGCGCTGATGCTCGTCTGCTGCATCGCGCAGATCGGGCCTTCGCTCGTGCTGATCGGCGCGGTCATCTGGCTGTGGCAGACCGGCGCGACCGGCTGGGCGATCGCGCTCGCGGTCTGGACGGTGTTCGTCGCTTCGCTCGACAACGTGCTGCGACCGTTCCTGATCAAGCGCGGCGCCGACCTCCCGCTGCTCCTGATCATGGTCGGCGTGATCGGCGGGCTGTTCGCGTTCGGCATCGTCGGGCTGTTCGTGGGTCCGGTCGTGCTCGCCGTCACCTACACGCTGCTCCAGGCGTGGATCGCGGAAGGCGATCCGCCGACGCGCAAGGGCTCCTGATCGATCGGTGCCGGACATGGCGTCCGGCACCGTGTCCGGCACCGGGGTCAGCCGGCGTCGTCGAGGATCGCGCGCGCCCGGAGCATCACCGGCTTGTCGACCATCCTGCCGTCGACGGCGACCGCCGCGCCGCCCGCGCGTTCCGAGGCGGCGAGCACGCGCCGCGCCCAGTCGCGTTCGGCGTCGGTCGGCGCGAACGCGCGCTCGACCACCGGCACCTGGCGCGGATGGATGCAGAGCTTCGCGCCGAACCCCAGCCTGCGCGCGCGCTCGGCATCCGAGCGCAATGCGTCCGCATCGTCGATCGCGGTGGAGACGCCGTCGACGGGAGATCGGATGCCGGCGAGCCGCGACACGAGCACGATCTGCGAGCGGAACATCAGGAGCTCGTCGCCCTCGCCGTCGATGCCGAGGTCGACCTGGAAGTCGATCGAGCCGAACACCAGCCGCTCGACGCCCGGCGCCGACGCGAGCGTGCGTATCGCCTCGTAGCCGGCGGCGCTCTCGATCAGCGGGTAGAGCTTCTTGCCCGCCGCGACCGCCGAGACGTGCGCGAGGTTCGCGCGACGCTCGGCCTTCGGCACGACGACGCCCGCGATCGCAGGGTGCGCGCAGGTCGCGAGGTCGTCGGCGAACCACGGTGTCTCGGCCGCGTTCACGCGCACGATTACCGGTGCCGGCGCGGTCGGCAGCCACGCGCCGAGCGTCCTGCGCGCCGCGTGCTTGGCCTCCGGCGCGACCGCGTCCTCGAGGTCGACGATGACGGCGCCCGCACCGGCCGCGAGCGCCTTCGCGTAGCGCTCGGGACGATCGGCGGGAACGAACAGGTAGGAGCGGATGGCCATGCGGGTGCCGGCGCTCAGCGCAGGAAGCGCGGCACGCGCGGCGCCGCCGGAAGCGCGCGGATCGCGGCGACGACCGAACGCATCTCCGCGTCGGTCGCGCCGTCGCGGTAGCGCGCGAGCCGCATGGCCTTGTCCTCGATCTCGCCGGGCGAGAGCGTGTTGCCCGGATCGCCCTTCGGCTCGTCGACGCGGCCTTCGTAGCGCCGGCCGTCCTTCGTGGCCACCGTGACCTTGCCGATCCAGCGGCCCGGGTAGGCGCCGTCGACCTCGTCGTCGAGCGTCATCGCGACGCGACGGCGAAAGTCCGCGATGCGCGCATCGCGCCAGTGCGCGTCGAATTCGGCGAGCCCCGCATGGCCCTCGAGCGCGATCATCCCGAGCACGGTGCCCATCGAGAACTTCGACTGGTGCACGGTCTGCGGATCGACGACCGGCCCGAGCACGTCGATCGCCCCCTGGTGGACGCGCGCGGTCACGTGCTCGATGTCCCCGGCCCGAAGCGCATGCTCGCGCATCACGCGCTGCAGGGCGTCGGCCGCCGGATGCGTGTGCCGGCACGACGCGTGGTACTTGAACGACGTCTCGGCGAGCGTCCAGCGCGTGCCGAGGCCGTCGGTGAGACGCGAAGGATCCGCGTCGCTCGACATGCCGGCGGCCAGCCCCTGCGCGCCCTCGAGGATGCGCTTCGCGCCCGTCACGCCGTCGCGCGCGAGATACGCCGCGGCGAGGCCCGCAGCCGCCGCATGCGCGGTGTGCAGCTGCTTCGAGTCCGCGCCGTCGCGCAGGAATTCCCACAGCCCCGCGGACTGCGTGCCGGCGGAGCCGAACGCGTGCTGCATCTGCGCCGGCGTCAGGCGCAGCACGCGTCCCGCGGCCGCCGCCGCTGCGAGCGTGCCCGCGGTGCCGGTCGTGTGGAACACGCGGTAATGCGAGCGCCCGAGGAACTCGCCGACGCGGATGCCGACCTCGTAGCCGGCGATGCACGCGGCGACGAAGTCCGCGCCGCTCGCGCCTTCGGCCTGCGCCGCGGCGAGCGCCGGCGGGAACACGACCGCGGCCGGGTGGAACACCGAGCCGTTGTGCACGTCGTCCTGCTCGACGAAATGCGTCGCGGCCGCGTTCGCCATCGCGGCCAAATACGGGCTGGACCCGCGGCGGTGGATCAGGATCTCGGCGCGGCCGTCGGACGGGCCCATCTCCTCGGCGAAGCGCGCGATCGACTCGACCGGCCGCGCGCCCTTTCCCGCCAGTGCGGAACCGAACCAGTCGATCATCAGCTCGAGCGCGCGCGTGCGCACGTTCTCCGGCACCGCGTCGAGCGCGAGCGACGACGCGAATGCCGCCAGCCGCTCTTCCGCCGTCGCGTTCGCGGAAGCCTCCACGGGCAGCCTGGCGTTCATATGGCCTTCTCGCTCGCGAGGCGCGCGATGTCGGCCTCGCCGTAGCCCAGCTCCGCGAGCAGGGCGTTGGTGTGCTGGCCGAGCGCCGGCACCGGGTCCATGCGCGTGTGCTGCGCATCGGGCACGCCGGGCGGCAGCAACGCCGGCACGCGGCCCGCCGGCGTGGCGACCTCGACCCAGCGGTGCCGCGCGCG
>DASTCK010000344.1:0-4796 GCA_035711225.1 Casimicrobiaceae bacterium | reverse complement strand
CGGGCCGGGATTCAGCACGATCGTGAACAATCCGGTCGCGCGCCGGAAGTCCCGCTTCCACAGCTCGTGGCCGCGCGCGCCAGGCAGCGCCGGGTAGAGCACCTCGCGCACCTCGTTTCGCGACCGCAGCCACGTGGCGATGCGCATCGCGCTCGCCTGGTGGCGATCGAGCCGCGCCGCCAGCGTGCGCAGGCCGCGCAGCCCGAGGAACGCGTCGTCGGTCGACACCGCGACGCCCATGTCGGTCCACAGCCGGTGCAGCGGCTCGGCGGTCGTGTCGTTGCACACGATCACGCCCAGCAGCACGTCCGAGTGGCCGCCGATGTACTTGGTCGCCGCGTGCACCGAGACGTCGACGCCGTGGTCGAACGCGCGGAAGCCGAGCGGGGTCGCCCACGAGTTGTCCATCACGACGAGCGCGCCGTGCCGGTGCGCGACGGCGGCGATCGCGGGCACGTCCTGCACGTCGAACGAGAGCGATCCGGGCGACTCGACGAACACGACGCGCGTGTTGGGCGTCATCGCCTCCTCGATCGCGCTGCCCGCGAGCGGATCGTAGAACGCGACGTCGACCCCGTAGCGCGGCAGCGTGTTCATCGCGAAGCGCCGCGTCGGCCCGTAGACCGAGTCGGTGATCAGCACGCGCTCGCCGGCCCGGGTGAGCGCCAGGAGCGGGAAGGTCGTCGCGGCGAGGCCGCTCGGCACGGCGAACGCGCGACTGCCGCCTTCGAGCGCCGCCATCGCCGCCTGCAGGTCGGTGACCGTCGGCAGGCCGTGCAGGCCGTAGCCGATGCCGTCGTAGCGCCCCGCCGCCGATGCCTCGAGATCGTCGAGCGTCGGGAACACCATCGTCGACGCCCGGTAGACCGGCGTGTTGACGGCACCGAGATGCTTCGCCGGGTCGCGCCCGAGGTGCACGACCTCGGTCGCGGGATCGAGCGGCGGCTTGTCCTTCATGCGTGCGAGGCGCGGGGCGCGGCGTCGAGCGCGAGCGCATCGCAGATCGCGTCGACCTGCCGCCCGACCGGCCACTCGACGTCGATGTCGACGGCGCCCGCGGGCGGCTCCAGCGTCGCGTACTGGCTCGCGAGCAGCGACGCCGGCATGTAGCGATGCTTGCGCACGGCGAGCCGCGCGGCGATCGTCGCCTGGTTGCCGCGAAGATGCACGAAGCGCAAGTCGCCGGCGCGCGCGAGCCGGTCGCGGTACGCGACCTTGAGCGCGGAGCACGCGAGCACCGCATTGCCGCCGCGCGCGAGGACGGAGGCGAGCTCGTCGGCGATCCGATCGAGCCAGGGCCAGCGGTCGTCGTCGGTGAGCGGGATGCCCGCCGCCATCTTGGCGACGTTCGCCGGCGGATGGAAATCGTCGGCGTCGAGGAATCGCCATCCCAGGCGCTCGCCGAGCGCGGCACCGACCGTGCTCTTGCCGCACCCGGTCACGCCCATCACGACCACGATCATCGCGAAGGCTCCGCGTCGGCGCCGCGCACCGCGTGGCCCCCGAACGCCTGTCGCATCATCGCGAGCATCCGGTTCGCGTAGTCGCCGCGTCCCTGGCTGTCGAAGCGGTTCATGAGCGCGAGCGCGAGCACCGGCGCGGGCACGCCCTGCTCGATGGCCTCGGCCACGGTCCAGCGGCCTTCACCCGAGTCGGCGACGTGCGGCGCGATCGCGTCGAGCGTCGCGTCGCGCGCGAGGAACCCGGCGACGAGGTCGAGGAGCCACGAGCGCACGACGCTGCCGTGACGCCACACCTCGGCGATCGCGGCGGTATCGAGCGCGAGCTCGCGCTTGCCGTCGAGCAGCGCGAAGCCCTCGGCGTACGCCTGCATCATCCCGTACTCGATGCCGTTGTGGATCATCTTGACGAAGTGCCCGGCGCCGGCGGGCCCGCAGTGCAGCCAGCCGCGATCGGCCGCCGGTGCCAGGATGCGCGCATACGGCTCGACCGCTCGCGCGGCCTCGGGCGAACCGCCGAACATGAGCGCATAGCCGTTCTCCAGCCCCCAGACGCCGCCGGAGACGCCGCAATCCGCGAAGTGGATGCCGTGGCGCGCGAGCTCGTGGGCGCGGCGCTGCGAATCCTTGTAGTTCGCGTTGCCGCCGTCGACGATCGTGTCGCCGCTCGCGAGGTGGCCGGCGAGCACGTCGATCGCGGCCTGCGTCGGCTCGCCGGCGGGCACCATCGTCCAGACCACGCGCGGCCCGGGCAGCGCCGCGACCAGCCCGGCCAGCGAGGCTGCCGCGACGATCGTGCCGTCCGAGCCGAGCTTCTCGGCCGCTCCCGGCGACGCATCGTGCCCGACGACACGCACGCCGCCGCGTGCGAGGCGGCGGGCCATGTTACCGCCCATGCGGCCGAGGCCGACGAGGCCGAGGAAGCGTTGCGTCATCGAAGGGATTCCCTTGGGCGGGCCTCACGAGGCGTTCAGGGCGGCATTCTACCGGGCGAAGCCTGCGCGACAGCCTTCCTCGAGGCGACGAGGGCCGCGATGACGAGCAATGCGGCGCCCGCGAGCATGCCGGGCATCGGTCGCTCGCCGAGGAGCGCCGCCGCCAGCGCGATGCCGTACGCGGGCTCGAGCGCGGCCACGACGCTCGCCGTGTGCGCTGACAGCGTTGCGAGCGATGCGACGAACAGCGTATGCGCGAGCGCGGTGCACGCGACTCCGAGCACCACGAGCATCGCGAGGTCGCGCGCGGTCGGCCACGACGGACGTTCGACGAGCACAGCCAGCGGCAGCAGGCATGCCGCGGCGAACACGTTCTGCCACAACGCGATCGCGCGCGCCGCGTGCGAGCGCGTCAGGCCGCGGTTGCGCACGGCGAGCCAGGCGAACGTCGCGCCCGAGACGAGGCCCCAGGCGAGGCCGAGCAGCACCGGCTCGTCGCGCTCGAAGCGCGGCACCGTCAGCAGCAGCCCGACGACGACCAGCGCGGCGACGCCGACGTCGCGACGCGTGCCGCGGCGCTCGCCCGCCATCGCCTCGAGCAGCAGCGTGAAGAGCGGGAAGCTCGCGTAGCCGATCAGCCCGACCGCCACGCTGGCGGCCTTGATCGCGGCGAAGAAGCTGACCCAGTGCACCGCCAGCACGAGCCCGTTGAGCGCGAGCCCGGCGGTCGGCGGCGCGAACGTCCGGGTGGCGAGCGCGAGGGCGCAAAGCGCCAGCGCGGCGACGAGGGTTCGTCCGAGCACGATCGCCACCGGGCCCAGGTCGATCCACGCGCCGAACAGCCCCGCCACGCCGAACAGCGCCACGGCGACGTGCAGCGAAACCAGGGCGGCGGCGGGGCGCATGGCGGGCCGCGGATTCTCCCACGCTGCCCGCCCGGGCCGTCGATCGCGGCGCCCTGCGATACACTTTGCGCCGCTCGCCGCCTCCCCGGGCGACGCCCGACCACGGGATCCGGGGAGTGGCGCCCGACGCCCCCACCCTCAGGAGATGCCGATGCCGGCCGCCCGTTCCGAGAAGGCGATCGTCGCCGACGTGCTGAAGTCGCCGACCCCCGGCGTCAAGGTCGCCGTCGCCGACATCGACGGCATCCTGCGCGGCAAGGTGCTGCACAAGGACAAGTTCGCGTCGGCCGTCGAGGGCGGGTTCGGCTTCTGCGACGTCGTGTACGGCTGGGACATGCACGACCAGTGCTACGACAACACGACGACGACCGGCTGGCACAAGGGCTATCCCGACGCCATCGCGCGGCTCGACCTCGGCACGCATCGCAACGTGCCGTGGGACGGCGGCATCGACTTCTTCCTCGGCAACTTCGTGCGCATCGAGAACGGGAAGGAAGTGCCCTACCCGCTCGACGGCCGGCAGGTGCTGAAGCGCGTGCTCGCGCGTGCCGCCAAGTCCGGCCTGCAGCCGATGTGCTCGCTCGAGTTCGAGTTCTTCAACTTCGCCGAGACGCCGCAGAGCTGGGCCGAGAAGAAGGGCGTCGGCCCCGAGCCGATCACGCCGGGCATGTTCGGGTACTCGCTGCTGCGCGCCGGCCATGCGCGCGACTACTTCAACGCGCTGTTCGCCGAGCTCGCGGCGTTCGGCGTGCCGATCGAGGGACTGCACACGGAAACGGGCCCCGGCGTCTACGAGGCCGCGATACTGTTCTCCGACGCGCTCGAAGCGGCCGATCGCGCGATCCTGTTCAAGACCGGCACCAAGGAGATCGGCGCGCGCTTCGGGATCATGCCGAGCTTCATGGCGAAGTGGTCGCAGGGCTTCCCGGGGTGCTCGGGGCACATCCACCAGAGCCTGTCGGACGGCAGGAAGAACGTTTTCTTCGACGCCAAGGGCCGCGCGGGGATGAGCAAGGTGTTCGAGAGCTACCTCGCCGGCCAGGTCGCGGCGCTCATGCAGTTCGCGCCGATGTTCTGGCCGACGATCAACAGCTACAAGCGCCTCGTCGATGGCTTTTGGGCGCCGGTCAAGCCGACGTGGGGCATCGACAATCGCACGGCGAGCTTTCGCGTCATTGCCGGATCGCCGAAATCGACGCGGCTCGAGACGCGCTGTCCCGGCGCCGACGTCAATCCGTATCTCGCAATGGCCGCGGTGCTCGCCGCCGGCATCCACGGCGTCGAGAAGGGCCTCAAGCTCACGGCCAAGCCGATCCATGGCACGAATGTGGGCGCCGAGAACATTTCGCGCGCGCCGCGCACGCTGATCGAGACGACGCGTATCTTCCGCGATTCGGCAATCGCGCGCGATTTCTTCGGCGACGACTTCGTCGATCATTTCGCCGCGACGCGCGAGTGGGAGTGGCGCCAGTGGCTCGACGGGGTCACGGACTGGG
>DASTCK010000343.1:0-7898 GCA_035711225.1 Casimicrobiaceae bacterium | reverse complement strand
GGTGCGTGGGAGGTCGAGCTCTCGCCGGGGCGCGCGGTGCGCGTCGCGGTGAACCACGCGCTCGCGGGCGACGACGAGCGCGTCGTCCCCGGCGACGAGATCGCGTTCTTCCCGCCCGTCACCGGAGGCTAGGTTCGTATGGACGACCGCGACCTCCGCACGTCGGTCCGCATCCAGACCGCGCCGTTCGACGCGCAGGCGGAGGCGGACGCGCTTCGCGCCGGCGACCTCGACGTCGGCGCCGTCGTCACGTTCGTGGGCACCGTGCGCGACCTGAACGAAGGCGAGGCCGTCTCGACGCTCGAGCTCGAGCACTATCCGGGCATGACCGAGAAGGCGCTGCGGTCGATCGTCGACGAGGCGCGCGCACGCTTCGACGTGCGCGGCTGCGCCGTCGTGCACCGGGTCGGCGTGCTCTCGCCCGGCGATCCGATCGTGCTGGTCGCGGTCACGAGCGCGCACCGCGGCGACGCATTCGACGCGTGCCGCTTCGTGATGGACTACCTCAAGACGCGCGCGCCGTTGTGGAAGAAGGAGCGCACGCCCCACGGCGAGCGCTGGGTCGAGGCACGCATCGTCGACGACGAGGCGGCCGGGCGCTGGTCGGCCCCGGCGACGTAGAAGCGGCCTGACCGCTTGACCCATCCGGCCCTTGGGGCCGACCATGCGGGCTTTCGCCGCGCACGCGTTCGGCCGCCGAACGACCGTGCGGGGCGCTTCGCGCGTCGCCCCGCAGGATGACCGCCACCCTGATCGCCCTCGACTGGGGCACGACCAGCGCACGCGCCTACCGGCTCGGCCCCCGCGGCCGCGTGCTCGACGTCCGCGACGGGACGCTCGGCATCCAGCGTCTCGACGGGCTGACGTTCGCGGCGGCGTTCGACCGGCTCGTGGGCGACTGGCGCCACGAGACAGTGCCGCGCATCGCCTGCGGCATGATCGGCAGCCGCCAGGGATGGCGCGAAGCGCCTTACGTCGCCTGTCCCGCGTCGCTCGATCGCCTGTCGCACGGCCTGGTCGAGACCGAGGGCGGCGAGCTCGTGATCGTTCCGGGCCTGTCGACGCGCGATGCTTCGGGAACGCCCGACGTCATGCGCGGCGAGGAGACCCAGCTCCTCGGCGCGGTGCCGCCGGAGGCGACGCGGACCCTGGTCGTGCTGCCAGGCACGCATTCGAAATGGGCGCGCGTCGACCACGGCGTGGTCCTCGACTTCATCACCTACATGACCGGCGAGATGTACGACGCGCTCCTGGGACACACGATCCTCGGCCGCCTGCCGGCCGGCGCATCGCCGGTCGATCCCGCCGCCGCCTTCGCGCGCGGCGTGGCCCGCGGCGTCGGTGCGGGCGGCTTCACGCATGATGTGTTCGGCGCGCGCACGCTCGCGCTGATGGGCGAGCTCGCCGCAGGCGACGTGCCCGAGTGGCTGTCGGGCTTCCTGATCGGCCGCGAGATCCGCAACGCGCGAAGCTGGGCACAGCGCGCCGGCGACGATGCGTCGCGCGTTCTCGTGGTCGGGCGCCATGCGCTGGCCGAGCGCTACCTCACGGGCCTCGCGCTCTGCGAGGTCGCCGCCACGCCGGGGCCCGCGGACGCCGCGGCCACCGGGTTGTTCCGCATCGCATGCGCCGCCGGCAAGGTGGCGCCGGAGTACGCATGACGCTCGCCGAGTGCCTGAAGCCGCTGCCGCTGGTCGCCGTGCTGCGCGGCATCTCGCCGCCCGAGGTCGCGGAAGTCGCCGACGCGCTGACAGGCGCGGGGTTCCGCATCCTCGAGGTGACGCTCAATTCGCCGCGCCCGCTCGAGAGCATCCGCGCGCTCGCCGCGCGCTGCGGGACGACGGCGCTCGTCGGCGCGGGCACGGTGATCGACCCCGCCGACGTCGCGAAGGTGCGCGAGGCCGGCGGGAGGCTCGTCGTCATGCCGCACGCCGACGTCGCGGTGATCCGCGAGGCGAAGCGCCAGGGGCTGGTGTGCATCCCCGGGGTGGCGACGCCCACCGAGGCGTTCGCCGCGCTCGCCGCAGGCGCCGACGCGCTCAAGATGTTCCCCGCCGAAGCACTGCCGCCCGCGGCGCTGAGGGCGTGGCGGGCGGTGCTGCCCCGCGACACGCTGGTGTTCGCGGTCGGCGGCATGCGGCCCGACAACCTCGCGCCGTACTGGGAAGCGGGGGCGGACGGTTTCGGCACCGGCTCCAACCTCTACAAGCCGGGGGCCGGCGGCGCCGCCGTGCGCGAGGCGGCGTTGGCGTATGCTCGCGGCGTCGGCGCGCTGCCGCGACGGGGATGAACGAGTCGCCGCTCGGCAGCGCGGTGGCGCGACAGCGCGCGCCGCGGGGGATGGGGGAGCTTCGATGCATGGATCCAGTCGGCGGCCGGACGGCCGCGCGGTGACGGGCCGCGTCGTGCATGCGAGGCGTTCGCACGCCCGCGGCGCCGTGTAGGGCTCCGCACCGTGCAACGCTACGACATCGTCGCGCTGGGAGAGCCGCTGGTTGAGTTCAACCAGGCGCGCGGCGACGACGCGCACGCGTGGCGGCAGGGCTTCGGCGGCGACACGTCGAACATGGCGATCGCCGCGTCGCGCCTCGGCGCGCGCGCGGCCTATGTCACGCGCATCGGCGACGATGCGTTCGGCCGGATGTTTCGCGCGCTGTGGAGCGCCGAAGGCGTGGCGGTCGACGGCGTGGCGACCGATCCGGACGCGCCGACAGGCGTCTATTTCGTGACGCACGGGACGTCGGGTCACGCGTTCTCGTACCTGCGCGCGGGATCGGCCGCGAGCCGCCTCTCGCCGGCGAACCTTCCCCTCGACGTCATTCGCGCGACGCGCGCGCTGCACGTGTCGGGCATCAGCCAGGCGATCTCGACGTCGGCCTGCGACGCCGTGTTCGACGCCATCGCCGCGGCGGGCGAGGCGGGCGCGCGCGTCTACTACGATCCGAACCTGCGCCCCAGGCTGTGGCCGCGCGAGCGGGCGCGCGCGGTCGCGCTCGCGACGATGGCGTCGTCGGACTGGTGCCTGCCTTCGCGCGAGGACGCCGAGTGGGTGTTCGGCACCGCCGACCCCGACGCGGTGATCGACGCCTGCCGGCGCGCGGGGGCCCGCGGCGTCGTCTACAAGCGCGGCGCCGACGGCTGCGTCGTCGATGACGGCCGCACGCGCGCCGCCGTCGCGCCGCACCGCGTGCACACCGTGGACGCGACGGGGGCCGGCGATTGCTTCGACGGTGCGTTCGCCGCGCGGCTCGCGGCGGGCGACGACGCGTTCGCCGCGGCCCGCTACGCCAACGCAGCCGCCGCGATCGCCACCACCGGCTATGGCGCGGTCGATCCGCTGCCGCACCCGCGCGACGTCGACGCGTTGCTGCGCCGGGCCGCGTGATGGCCGGCACCTTCCGCGACGACCTCTACGCCGGCCGCGTCGTGCTGGTGACCGGGGGCACGAGCGGGATCGGCGCCGGCATCGCCGAGGCGTTCGCCGCGGCGGGCGCGGTGGTGACGGCGACCGGCGCGACCGCGGCGGAAGCCGACGCCGCGCGCTCGCAGCCGGGCTTCCGCCTGCGCGACGCGATCGCGCTCGACGTGCGCGACGACGCGGCGATACGGCGCCTCGTGGGCGACCTGCCGCGCCTCGACGTGCTCGTCAACTGCGCCGGCGTGATCCGCCGCGACGCCGAGCACGATCCCGAGGTGTTCGCGGATACCGTGGCGATCAACCTGACCGGCACGATGCGCTGCTGCACGCATGCGCGGCCGAAGCTCGCGGCGACGCGCGGCGCGATCGTCAACATCGCGTCGATCCTGTCGATCTTCGGCGGGCCGCGCGTTCCCGGCTACGCGGCGAGCAAGGGGGGCGTGGCGCAGCTCACGCGCTCGCTCGCGATCGCGTACGCGGACGACGGCATCCGCGTGAACGCGATCGCCCCGGGATGGGTGCGCACCGCGCTCACGCAGGCGCTGCAGGACGATGCCGAGCGCAGCGCCGCGATCGTCGCCCGCACGCCGCTCAAGCGCTGGGCGGAGCCGCGCGACGTCGCCGGCGCGGCGCTCTTCCTCGCGTCGCCGGCGGCCGGGTTCGTGACCGGGGCGTTGCTGCCGGTCGACGGCGGCTACCATGTGAACTGATCGGGGAGGGGCGATGGCCCTCAACACCGCGATTAGGCACCTGAAGAGCGGCAACTGGCAGAAGGCGCACGCGGTCGTGCAGAACGACCCGTCGGAGTTCGGCTGCTGGGCGCACGGCATCGTGCACATGCTCGAGGGCGACCTCCCCAACGCACGCTACTGGTACCGGCGCGCCGGGCGCTCGTTCCCGCGCGCGGGCGATCCCTCGGCGGAGATCGACGCGCTCGTGGCCGCGTGGAAGAAGGAGACCGAATGACGGCGGAGACGCCCGCCATCGTCGCCGAGATCGCCGAGGCGGCGTTGCCCCTCGACGAGCGCGTCTGGGTGCCGCAAGCGCCCGACGTCTGGTTTCGTCCGCTGCTGCTCAACACGGTGTCCGGCGGCTGGTGCAACCTGCTGCGCGTGCGCCGCGCCGGCGTGCTGTCGCGCCACCGCCATCCGATGGTCGTGACCGGCTACGTGATCCGCGGCCGCTGGCGCTACCTCGAGCACGACTGGGTCGCGGAGACGGGCAGCTTCGTGTACGAGCCGCCCGGCGAGATCCACACGCTGGTCGTCCCGGACGACTGCGCCGAGATGATCACGTTCTTCAACATCAGCGGCGCGATGATCTACGTCGACGAGCGCGGCGCGACGGTGGGCTACGAGGACGTGTGGACGAAGATCGAGATGTGCAAGCGCCATTACGCGAGCGTCGGCCTGGGCGCGGCGTACGTCGACCGCTACGTGCGGTAAGCGCGTTCCCGCTGCGCCTTCCGTGGCCGGTCGCACCCGCGTCCGTATAATTCCCCGCATGGTCGCTGGATTCGCCGCCGTCGGCATCGGCGCCGCGCTTGGCGCGTGGCTGCGCTGGGGGCTCGCGACCTGGCTCAACCCGCGCCTGCCGTCGTTGCCGCTCGGCACGCTCGCGGCGAATCTCGTGGGAGGCTACCTGGTCGGCTTCGCCGTCGCTTTCTTCCTCGAGCGGCACGACCTGCCCCCCGAGGCGCGGCTCATGGTGGTCACCGGGTTCCTGGGCGGGCTCACGACCTTCTCGACGTTCTCGGCGGAGGTCGTCGAGCTCATGATGCGCGGCGACTACGGCGCAGGCGCGCTGCTCGCGTTCGCGCATCTCGCGGGCTCGCTCTTCCTCACGTTCGCCGGGTTCGCGACGTTCCGCTGGCTCACAGCATGACGCCGCACCGCGCGGCACTTTCGGAGAACTCACGATGACGCACGCGATTCGCTTCCACACCGCCGGGGGGCCCGAGGTCCTCGCCTGGGAGAACGTCGAGGTCGGCGCGCCGGGGCCCGGCGAGGTGCGCGTGCGCCATACGGCGATCGGCCTCAACTACATCGACACCTACCACCGCAGCGGCGCCTACAAGCTCCCGCTCCCGTCGGGCCTCGGCCAGGAGGCGGCGGGCGTCGTCGAGGCGGCCGGGCCGGGCGTCGCGGACCTGAAGCCCGGGCAGCGCGTCGCCTACGGCACCGGTCCGATCGGCGCGTACTGCGAGGCGCGCGTGATGCCCGCGGAGAAGCTGGTGCCGCTGCCCGAGGGCATCGCCGATCGCGACGCCGCGGCGATGATGCTGAAGGGGCTGACCGTCCAGTACCTGTTCCGGCAGACGAAGAAGCTCGCCGCCGGCGACACGATCCTGTTCCACGCGGCCGCGGGCGGCGTCGGGCTGATCGCCTGCCAGTGGGCGCGCGCGCTGGGCGTCACGATGATCGGCACCGTGTCGAGCGACGAGAAGGCCGCGCTCGCGAAGTCGCACGGGTGCGCGCACACGATCGTCTACACGCGCGAGAACGTGGTCGAGCGCGTCAAGGCGCTGACCGGGGGCAAGGGCGTGCCGGTCGTCTATGACGGCGTCGGCAAGGACACGTGGGCCGCGTCGCTCGACTGCCTGTCGCCGCGCGGCCTGTGGTGCCTGTTCGGCGCCTCGTCCGGCCCGGTGCCGCCGCTCGACCCGATGCTGCTCGCGCAAAAGGGGTCGCTGTACGTGACGCGACCGACGCTGTTCAACTACGCGAACACGCGCGACAACCTGCTCGCCATGGCGCGCGAGATGTTCGACCTGATGCTCGCCGGCAAGCTCAAGGCGGAGATCCACCAGACGTTCCCGCTCGCGAAGGCCGCCGACGCGCACCGCGCGCTGCAGGGCCGGCAGACGACCGGCGCGACGCTGCTCATCCCCTGACCGGCGGACGCCTGCGCGCGCGACGCTCAGAGCGTTCGAACCACCGGCGCGCCGGTGCTCTCGAGCGCGCGCATGCTTCGCTCGAGCTCCTGGCGCGTGACCGGGTGGACGACGACGGTCCAGTGGCCGGCGCGCGTCGCGTCTCCGATGCGCGCGATCAGCGGCTCGTGGTCGGGACGGATCGTGACCACGCCGCCCGCCATGAGCCCGAAGAGCGTCCCGACGAAGAGCATCGCGAGAAGGCTCACCTCGGGCGAGGACAGGATCGCGGGCGCGTCGATCATGCGCAGCGCGACGTAGGTCACGAGCGCGGCGCCGAACCCGATCGCCGCGCACGTGAGGTGCGCTCGACCCGCGGTGCGCGCGATGCCGATGCCTTCCGGCTCGACCTTGCGTCCCCAGCCGCGGTCGAACGGCCCGACCACGTGGACGCGGCGCGGCTCGACGCCCGCCGCGGCTTCCACCTTCGCGCGCGCCATCAGCGCGCGGCCGGAATCGCCGTAGGTGGCCGCCACCTTGGAGAGCGAGCGCTCCCGGAAGAACCATCGCGAAAGACGCATCGACCTGCTCCCTTGGGCTGCGAGGTCCGGGCTCGACCGGACGCCGGCGCCGGGGGTCCGGCGCGGCATCATCCTCGTCGAGGCATCGCGCGGCGCCCATCGGCGCAGCGCTGACACGGGTGTCGGCCGAAACCCTGCCCTGAGTTGACCGCCCCGGGTGCCGGGCGCGTGCCCGACTCCCGGAAGTTCGCTAACGAGGGGCGTTCAGGAGATCGCGTGCGGCGTCGGCCAGCTCCGAGGCGCCGACGCCGATCGGGCCGATGCCTCGGGCCACCAGGCGATCGGCCGCGGCGCCGTGCAGGCACACGGCGATGCGAAGCGCGAGGGCCGCATCGAGTCCCTGCGCGAGCATGGCGCCGAGCATGCCGGCGAGCACGTCGCCCGAGCCCGCGCTCGCGAGCGCCGGGTTGCCGCTCGCGTTGATGTCGTAGCGGCCGTCCGTGTGCGCGATCACGCTTCCCGCGCCCTTGAGCACGACGCTCGCGCGAAGGCGATCGCGCAACGCTGAGGCCGCCGCCAGACGGTCGCGTTGCACGTCCGCGGTCGACGCCCCGAGCACGCGAGCCGCTTCCGCGGGGTGAGGCGTCGCGAGCGTCGGCGCGGTTCGCGCGCCGACCGCTTCGGCGAGCGATGCCGATGCCGCGACGAGATTCAGCGCATCGGCATCGAGCACGAGCGGCACCTGCGCCTCGACCGCGCGGCGCAGCGCGTTCGCGGAGGCATCGCCGGTGCCCATGCCGGGACCGGCGACGATCGCGCCAGCGTCGTCGATCGCCTGCGCGACGCTGCCCAGCATCAGCTCCGGCGCGAGCCAGTCGACCGCCGGGTGCGAGGAGGCCACGAAACCGAGGCGAACCTTGCCCGCGCCCGTGCGCACCGCGGCGCGCCCGGCGAGGATCGGCGCGCCGGTCATGCCGGGTGCGCCGCCGACGATCGCGAGCGTACCGAACGTTCCCTGGGGGACGTTGCGTCGCGAGCGCGCGAGCCGCTCGCCGACGTGCGCGGCGAGCAGCGGCCAGTCGAGGCG
>DASTCK010000342.1:0-3214 GCA_035711225.1 Casimicrobiaceae bacterium | reverse complement strand
GCCGGTCAAGGTGCTGACCTCGTGCCCGTCGTGCCTGCAGGGGCTCGCGCGCTTTGGCGACGACGCGGGCACCGACGCCGATTACGTCGTGGTCGAGATCGCGAGGCACGTGCTCGGCGCGAACTGGCTCGCCGAGTACGTCGCGAAGGCCAACGCGGGCGGCATCGAGCGCGTGCTGGTCTAGTGCCCCGCCGGTGCCGGGCGATGCCCGTCAGCCGGGCCAGCCGAGCACGACCGTTGCGCCGATGGCGATCGACGCGAGCGCCATGCTCGCGAGCGCAACGGCGTCGGCCGCGCTCCGGACGCGAACGAGGGCGAGCGCCCGCAAGGCCGGCAGCGACAGCGTCGCGTTCGTCATGCGGCGGCCTGAAGGGACGTCGCGCCCGTCCGCGCGTCGATCTCGCCGACGAATTGCGCGATGCGCCGGACGATGCGCGCCGGTGACTCGAGCGCCTCGACGTGCGTGCCGTCGGGAAGTCGCTCGTCGTTCACGTGCGGCAACGCGGAGGCGACGAGCTCCGCGATGCGCAGCGCGGGCGCGCGCGTCGCAGTCCCGGCGAGCAAGAGGGCGGGGACGTCGATCGCGCGGCAGTCGTCGAGCGTGAAGTCGCCGGCCGCGAGGCCGTCGAACTGCGCGGCGACGGCGGGCATGCGCACGGCGACCGCGGCGCGCGCGTCGGGCCCGAGGCGCGACCAGGCGGGCGAGCCGCCCCAATAGGTGACGAATCGCTCGGCCGCGCGAGCGGCGGCGCCGCTACGCAACAGCACGTGCAGCGCGCGCGCGGTCTCGAGGATCTCCGCGGCGGGACGCGCCCGGCGGTAGCGGTCGAACAGCAGCCGGAACGCGACCGGCTCGACGAGCGAGAGGCTCGCGAGGCGCGCGCCGCAGCGCCGGGCGACGCGCAGCGCGATCGCGGCGCCGTACGAGTGGCCGACCAGATGGACGCCCGGCGGGCTCGCAAGCACGAGGCGCACGACGCGCTGGGTGTCGGCCGCGACGATCGAGACGCCCGCGGGCGGCGGCGGGCCGTCGCCATGGCCGTGCAGGTCGGGCGCGACGACGCGGTGGGTGGCCGCGAGCGCGGTCGCGAGCGGCTGCCATTGCCGGCCGCTCGCGGCGCTCGAATGCAGCGCGATCACGGTCGGCATCGCTTCGGGGGGCATCGCAGGTTTCATGGCTGACCTCGCTTCAGGTGTAGGGCATCAGCAGGCGGTCGAACGCCCCGCCGGGGGCGGAGACGCGCTCGCGCTCGTCACCGCGGACGCGCCGCGACGACAGGAAACGGTCGTGCTCGTAGAAGCCGCCGACCGGCACCGCGCCGCGAAGGCTTTCGCGCACCCGCAGCAGACGGCGCCACAGGGCGCGGAGCGCGCCCGTGAGCCCGCGCCGTCGCAGGGCGAACCGGATCGGCCTGGCGTCGTCGGCGCCGTGCACCGCGAGGCGCACGTCGAGCTTCCGATCGGCGTTCGCCGGCACGTCGATCACCACGCGCGACGCGCGGTGTGCGTACAGCAGGGCCAGGCCCATGCCTTCGAGCCGGCACATCTCGCCCGGCCCGACGAACACGTCGCCGGGCATCCTCTCCTCGGTGACCCACAGCACGCCGCTTTCCGGGCGCACCGTGACGCTGCGGCCGTGGCGGATGCGAAGCACGTCGCCGCGGTCGAGCGCGACCGGTCGGGACAGCGTGCGTGGGGTCATCGCCGTCTCCTTTCGTCAGGCGAGGAGCGGCGCGAGCGCCGCACCGATGCGCGCGCCCTGCTCGGGCGTGATCATCGAGCCCAGGAGCTTCGAGAACCGCGGCTCCTGCGCGCCCGACCCGATGTACTGCCAGCGGTACGCCGCGAGCCACGTCTTGTTGATCGCGGCGACCTCGTCGGCCGTGAACGGCCGGCCCGCGATCGACACGAAGTACGCGGCGTCGGCCTCGGCCTGCATCCGGCAGATGCCGTCGACGGCGCCCACGAGCGCGATCAGATCGTCCACCGCAGCGTCGCGCGCTTCCGGCGTCAGCTTCCCGTTCTCGCGCGTCCACTCCATCTCGTCGAGGATCGCGTGCTGCGACTCCTCCTTCCAGTGGAACAGCAGCACGTCCTTGAAGAGCGGCGACAGCGTGTCGTCCGGCTCGATGCTCGCGCGGTAGTGCGCCTGCGAGAAGAGCTCGATGTCGGTGGTCAGCGCGAGCACCGCCCAGGTCGACTTCGACAGCACGGCTTCCGCGACCGGATTGGGCTCGGGCAGGAACTTGTAGCCGGCGGGCATGCCCTTGGCGACCATCGCCTCGAGGCGGCGGAACAGCGTCTGGTGCTTGAGCTCCTCGTCGGTCAGGCGCACGAGCGCCTCGAGCGCGGTCTGGTCGCCGAGCCAGTGGTCGTGGCTCACGTCGAGGACCTTCGCGCCGATGAAGCGCTCGACCAGCGCGAACATGTTCGTGTAGGTGCGGCCCTGCACCTGCGACCACAGCCGCTTCTCGGCCTCCGACAGGAACGGCAGCTTGTCCGCGAACGACAGGCTGCGGGGCAGGAACGTGCGGCTGAAGTCGAAATCGCGGCCGCGGATCACGTCGCGGTCGATCTCCCAGCGGATGCGCTTGCTGACCTCGATCGTGCGGGCATAGCGCTCGCTGTCGACGTGGGGTTGGGCGGTGACTTGCATGGCGGTTCTCCTCGGGGTGGCGGTGGGCGTGGGGGCGGGCGCGACGCCGCCGAAGCCGTTGGCGGCCGCGGCGTGGCGCACCCACGCGTCGATCGCGTCGGGGGCGTCGTCGTGGCCGGCAGTTCGGTTCATCGCGCTCTCCTCGGGTCGTCGGCCGCGTCGCCAGGGGATCGGTCGCGGCACGGATCGCACTGTGCGGGCCGCGCGTAACCGCACGACGTCGCGCGAGCATCGAAGTGTTGCGACTTTGTAACCGGGCGGCACGCGGCCACGCCGCGGTGGCGGGCTATACTCGCGACGACCGTTTTGCTGCCGAGAGGGCGCGATGGCCGATGCCGGGACGGTCCTCGTCGTCGAGGACGACGAGGGCATCCGCGCGATGCTCGTGGAGTACCTGGGGACGCACGGCTACTCGGTGGCGCAGGCCGCCGACGGCGCGGCGATGCGCGCCGCGCTCGCGCGCCAGGTGCCCGACGTCGTGCTGCTCGACGTCCACCTGCCCGGCGAGGACGGTCTCACGCTCGCGCGCTACCTGCGCGAGCGCCACGACGTCGGGAT
>DASTCK010000341.1:0-15149 GCA_035711225.1 Casimicrobiaceae bacterium | reverse complement strand
TGCTGGTGCTCGACTACGGCCGCAAGATCGCCGAGGGGCCGGCCGCCGAGGTGCAGAAGGACCCCGCGGTGATTTCCGCCTACCTCGGCGGCGACGTGGCGCTCAATCTCAAGGGAGCCGCGTGAGCACGCCGGCGCAGCCGCTGCTGGCCCTCGAGCGGCTGCAGGTCGCGTACGGCGGCATCCAGGCCGTCAAGGGCATCGACCTGGTCGTGGGCCGCGGCGAGCTGGTGTGCCTGATCGGCGCGAACGGCGCGGGCAAGACGACGACGCTCAAGGGCGTGACGGGCCTGCAGCCGGTCAGCGGCGGCACCGTGCGCTACGACGGCGAGGACGTGACCGGCGCGCGCGCCTTCGAGCTCGTGCGCAAGGGCCTCGCGATGGTGCCCGAGGGGCGCGGCGTGTTTGGCGCGCTGACCATCGAGGAGAACCTCGCGATGGGCGCGTACGTTCGCACCGACCGCGTGGCCATCCGCGCCGATGTCGAACGCGTGTTCACGCTGTTCCCGCGCCTCAAGGAGCGGCGGCGCCAGACCGCGGGCACGCTGTCCGGCGGCGAGCAGCAGATGCTCGCGATGGGGCGCGCGATGATGTCGCGCCCACGCATGCTGCTGTTAGACGAGCCGTCGATGGGGCTCGCGCCGCTGATGGTGCAGAAGGTGTTCGAGACCGTCCTCGCGGTGAGCGGCGAGGGCGTGACCATCCTGCTGATCGAGCAGAACGCGAAGCTCGCGCTCGAGGTCTCGCACCGCGGCTACGTGATGGAGTCCGGCGAGATCACGCTCGCCGGCGAGGCGAAGTCGCTGCTGCACGATCCGAAGGTGCGCGCGGCGTACCTCGGGGTGGGCGCATGAGCGCCGCGAACAGCGTGGGAAGAGGATAGCAGGCAGGATTTTTCGTCGCGACGGAGCCGGCCCGTGTCGACGGCCGATCCGGTTTGCGGCCTGCCTGCTGCCCCCTTTCTCCGCCTCTCGCCCTTGCCCCCCTCCCGCGCCCTCGCGTGGTACGCCGAGGCGATGCGCCTGTGGAAGGCCGGCCCGGTGACGCTGTCGCTGCTGGGCGTGGTGACGATGCTCACGCAGATCGCGCTCGAGCTGTGGCCCGAGGTCGGCACGCTCGTCTCGAAGATCGTCGTCCCGCTCGTCGCCTGCGGCATGCTCTACGGCGCGCACGCGGCCGCGACCGGCGGCAAGCCGCGCCTCGCCGACGCCCTGGCGGCGTTTCGCGCGCCCGCGAGCGCGATCGCCGCGATCCTCGTCTCGTCGACGCTCACGTTCGCGGCCGAATGGTTCGCCGCCGACGCGCTCGCCGGCGTCAACCTGCTGCGGCCCGGCGATACGCCGCCGGACCTCGACGGCGGAACCGTGCTCGCGATCTACGCCGCGGGGATCCTCGTGTCGCTGCCGATGTCGCTGGTGCCGCTCGCCGCCCTGTTCGGCGGCGCGGGGTTCGTCGCATCGTTCGCGATCTCGGGCGCGGCGTTCGTGCGCAACGCCGGGGCGTTTCTCGCCTACGGGGCGCTCGCGTTCGCGCTGCTCGCGATCGGCCTGATGACGCTCGGCATCGGCCTCGTCATCGCGCTGCCGCTGATCGCCTGCGCGACCTACGCCGCCTGGCGCGACCTGCGCGACGCGACGTAGCGCACGCTTCGCAACGTCAGACCGTCGCCGTCGCCGCGAAGCCGCGGAGGCCTTCGTCGACGCGCGCCTCGTCGATGTCGATGCGGTCGACGCGCGCGGCCGGCGGCCCGCGGCGCGCCCACGCGATCACCAGCGCGACCGCCTCGTCGTCGCCCTGCACCAGCGCCTCGACGCGGCCGTCGCGGCGGTTGCGCACCCAGCCGCGCACGCGATGGATGTGCGCCGACGTGCACATCGCGTCGCGGAATCCCACGCCCTGCACGCGACCCTCGACCACGATCCTGCGCGCGATCACGCGAGCCCTCCGCCATGGCGGACCAGGTGGAACAGCGCGGCCACCGTCTTCGCGTCGGTGATGTCGCCGCGGTCGAACGCCGCGAGCAACTCCGCGCCGCTGAACGTGAGGATGTCGAGGTGCTCGTCGTCGTCGAGCGCGCGGCCGACGTGCTCGAGGCCGTCCGCGCGCCACAGCTCGATCGCCTCGTTCGTGTAGCCGATGCCCGGGTGCAGGTGGCCGAGAAGCTCCCACGTCGCCGCCGTGTAGCCGGTCTCCTCGAGAAGCTCGCGACGGCCGGTTTCGAGCGCCGACTCGCCGGCGTCGCGCTTGCCCGCCGGGAACTCGAGGAAGACGCGGCCGGCCGGGTAGCGGAACTGCCGTTCCACGACCCAGCGTCCGTCCGGCAGGCGCGGCGCGATCAGCACCGCGCCGGGATGCACGACGTACTCGCGCGTCGCGCTTCGCCCGGACGGCAGCCGTACCGTGTCGCGCCGCACGTGGAGCAGGCGGCCGTCGAACACGCATTCCGAATCGATGCGGGTCTCGACCAGGTGGGAGTCGTCGGCGTGGGGTGTCGAATCCATGGTCATGGCGTGGGAGATTCCGGGGCGCGCACGCCCCCCGAGACGCGACGATAGCCGACGCTCGCGTCGACGATGACGCGTTCCGCGGCGCCCTCGCGCTTTAGAATGGCCCGGTGGGCGCGACCGCGCATGGCTCGGGCAGGACCGTGGTGTTCCAGGCGTGGGTGGGTCGTCGTCCGCCGGCGTTCGTCGAGCGGTGCCTCGCCTCGACGGCCGGCTGGGCGCGCTCTCGCGGGTTCGAGTACCGCCTCCTCGGCGACGACTTCCTCGACGTGCTGCCCGAATGGTATCGCGAACGCCTGGGATCGCACATCGTCCAGCAGACCAACCTCGCGCGGATGCGCTACGCGCGCGACGTGCTCGCGGCGGGGGCCGATCGCGCCATCTGGATCGACGCCGACGTGGTCGTCTACGCGCCCGACGATCTCGTGCTCGACGCGCCCGACGGATTCGCGCTGTGCCGCGAGGCGTGGATCCAGCCCGCGCACGAGCACCATGCCTGCATCTACGGCGTCAACCAGTCGGTCGTCGTCGCCGACCGCGGCAACCCGCTGCTCGACTACCTGGTGTGGGCCCACGAGACGCTGGTGCGGGATCGGCCGCAGAACGTCCGTCCGTTCGGCACCGCGACCGCGCTGCTCGCCGCGGTCCACGAGGCGACGCCGCTCCCGCTCGTCACCGGCATCGCGATGATGAACCCCACGATGCTGCGCGAGATCGCGTCCGGCGAAGGGGGACCGGTGACGCGCGAGTACGTGCGCCGCCACGGCTATCCGACGCAAGCCGCCAACCTGACGCTGTCGATGCTCGGCACCACGTACGACGGCGGATCGGCGAGCGAGGACGACTACGACGCGGCCGTCGAGGTGCTGCTCGCGACGCGCGGCGCTCCGCTCGACCTCGCGCGCGCCTACGCGCCCGCGGCTCCGTCCGCCCAGTCGCGCGGCACGAGGTAGCGTTCGTAGAGGCGCGCTTCCGGCGTCCCGGGCGCGGGATGCCAGTCGTAGCGCCACGTCACCGCCGGCGGCATCGACATCAGGATCGCCTCGGTCCGGCCGTTGCTCTGCAGCCCGAACAGCGTGCCGCGGTCCCACACCAGGTTGAACTCGACGTAGCGGCCGCGCCGGTAGGCCTGGAACTCGCGCTCGCGCGCGCCGTAGCGGACGACCTTGCGGCGCTCGACGATCGGCCCGTAGGCCGCGCCGAACGCATCGCCCACCGCGCGCACCAGCGAGAAGCAGCGCTCGAAGCCGCCCTCGGCGAGGTCGTCGAAGAAGATGCCGCCGACGCCGCGCGGCTCGCGGCGGTGCTTCAGGTAGAAATACTCGTCGCAGGCGCGCTTCCACCGCGGGTAGAGCGCGTCCCCGAACGGCGCGACGGCGTCGCGGCACGCGCGATGGAAGGCGATCGCGTCCTCGTCGTAGCCGTAGCAGGGCGTGAGGTCCATGCCGCCACCGAACCACCAGACGTCGTCTGCGCCGTCGCGCGTCGCGACGAAGTGGCGCACGTTCATGTGCGCGGTCGGCACGTGCGGATTGCGCGGGTGCACGACCAGCGAGACGCCCATCGCGCGCCAGGCCCGGCCGGCGAGCTCCGGGCGGGCCGCCGTCGCGGACGGCGGAAGCGCGGCGCCGCGCACGTCCGAGAAGTTGACGCCCGCGCGCTCGAACACGTCGCCGCCCTCGATCAGCCGCGTGACGCCGCCGCCGCCTTCGGGCCGCTCCCAGGCGTCGCGCACGAACGCCCCGCCGTCGAGCGCCTCGAAGCGCGCGACGATGCGCTCCTGCAGCCCGGTCAGGTAGCTGCGGACCGCGTCGAGGTCCATGGCGTGATCGACGTCATGCGCTTTGGCGTCGGGCGACCGCCCGGTGGCCGATGTCGGTGCGGAACTGCATGCCGTCGAAGCGGATCGCCGCGATCGCGCCGTAGGCCGCGCGCTGCGCCTGGCGCACCGAATCGCCGAGCGCGGTGACGCACAGCACGCGCCCGCCGGCGACGACGACGCGATTCCCCTCGAGCGCGGTGCCGGCGTGGAACACGCGGACGTCCGGATGATGGATCGCATCGACCGCCTCCAGCCCCTCGACCGTGTCGCCACGCCGCGGCGCGTCCGGGTAGCCCGCGGCCGCGAGCACGACCCCGAGCGCCGCGCGCCGGTCCCACTCGGCCTCGGCGCGGTCGAGCGTGCCGCGCACCGCGTGCTCCGCCAGGTCGGCGAGGTCGCTCTTCAGGCGGGCCATGATCGGCTGCGTCTCCGGGTCGCCGAGGCGGCAGTTGAACTCGAGGACGCGCGGCGTGCCTTCCGCGTCGATCATCACGCCCGCGTACAGGAAGCCCGTGTACGGGATGCCGTCGGCGGCCATGCCTTCGACGGCCGGCACGATCACCTCGCGCATGATGCGCTTGTGCAGCGCCGGCGTGACGACCGGGGCGGGCGAGTACGCGCCCATGCCCCCGGTGTTCGGTCCCGTGTCGCCGTCACCCAGGCGCTTGTGGTCCTGCGAGCTCGCGAGCGGCAGCACGTTGCGGCCGTCGCACAGCACGATGAAGCTCGCCTCCTCGCCGGCGAGGAAGTCCTCGACGACGACGCGCGCGCCGGCCTCGCCCATCGAGTGTCCGACCAGCATCGCCTCGATCGCCGCGTGCGCGTCGGCCACGCTGGTCGCGACGACGACGCCTTTGCCGGCGGCGAGGCCGTCGGCCTTCACGACGATCGGCGCACCGCGCTGCGAGACGTAAGCCTTCGCCGCTCCCGCGTCGGCGAACGTGCGATACGCCGCGGTCGGGATCGAATGGCGCGCCATGAACGCCTTGGCGTAGTCCTTCGAGGACTCGAGCTGCGCCGCCGCGCGCGTGGGCCCGACGATCGGGAGGCCGGCCTCGCGGAACGCGTCGACGACGCCGGCGGCGAGCGGCGCCTCGGGGCCGACGATCGTGAGCGCGACGTTTTCCCTGCGCGCGAACGCGATCAGGTCCGGCGCGGCGGCGATCGCGACGTTGGCCACGCCCGGCTCGCGCGCCGTCCCCGCGTTGCCCGGCGCGACGAATACGCGCGCGACGCGCGGCGAGCTCGCGAGCTTCCACGCGATCGCATGCTCGCGGCCGCCGCCGCCGATGACCAGCACGTTCATGTCAGAACTGGTAGCGGGCGAAGAAGTACGCGACGTCGCCGTGGTTGATGCCGCCGTTGAGCTTCGGGATGAACGTGCCGAGCACCTCGACGTTCCTGACCTTCACCGACGCGAGCGGCAGCGCCGCGGGGAAAGGCCATCCGTTGGCGATGTCGGGGCGCATCATCAGGAACACCGTGTAGCCGAGCCCGAACGCGAAGTCGTCCTGCGCGGGCCAGTAGGTCATCGCGCCCCAGCCGGCCATCACGGTCGTCTTGAAATGCGAGTCGCGGAACGCGAGCGCGTACCAGCTGTAGTTGTCGCCGCGCTCGTCGTTCCGCGCGAAGCCGTAGCCGCCGCCCCACGCGTGCTGGTTGAGCTCGGCGAGCTTCTCGTCGCTCCAGGTGCCCGGGACGTGCCATGCATAGCCGCTCACGTACCAGGTCGCGCGGCCCTGGAACCATGCGGCCTTGAGCCCTTCGCATTGCCGGGCGGCCCAGGTCCACATGCCCGAGCACTCCACCCACTTCCGCTTCTCGAGCGGCTCGCCGACGCTCTCGGCCGGAATGAACGGATTCGGGTGCGACGCGAGCCACTCGATCGACGACCTATCCGGCGCCGGTTGCGCCGCGGCGGGGAGCGCGAGCGTCCAGGCGAGAGCGAGCGCGGCAATCCGTCCAAGCTTCCTCGTGGCCATCCCCATCGATCGTCCTCAGTGGCGGAAATGCCTGACGCCGGTGAACACCATGGCGAGGTCGCGCTCGTCGGCGGCGGCGATCACCTCGTCGTCGCGCATGCTGCCGCCCGGCTGGATCACGGCCACCGCGCCCTGGTCGGCGACGACGTCGAGGCCGTCGCGGAACGGGAAGAACGCGTCGGAGGCGGCCACCGAGCCCGTGAGGTCGAGCTTCGCCGAGCCCGCCTTGATCGCGGCGATGCGGCTCGAGTCCACGCGGCTCATCTGGCCGGCGCCGATGCCGAGCGTCATCCCGCCGGCGCAGTAGACGATGGCGTTCGACTTGACGAATTTCGCGACGCGCCACGCGAACATCAGGTCCGCGAGCTGCTCGGAGGTCGGCGCCCTGCGCGTCACGACCCTGAGCTCCGCGGGAGCGACGTGCCGCGAGTCGCCCGTCTGCACCAGGAGGCCGCCGCCGATGCGCTTGAAATCGAGCTGCGTCGCGGCGCCCGCGGCGGGCGGCAGCGCCACCTCGAGCACGCGCACGTTCTTCTTCTGCGCGATCGCGGCGATCGCGTCGTCGGTGCAGGCGGGCGCGATCAGCACCTCGACGAATTGCGTGGCGACCGCCTCGAGCGTAGCGGCGTCCACGGCGCGGTTGAACGCGATGATGCCGCCGAACGCGCTGACCGGGTCGGTCGAGAACGCCCGCCGGTAGGCCTCCAGCGTCGACGCGCCCAGCGCCACGCCGCAGGGGTTCGCGTGCTTGACGATCACGCAGGCGGTGTCGTCGAACGACTTGACGCACTCCCACGCCGCGTCCGCGTCGGCCAGGTTGTTGTACGAGAGCTCCTTGCCCTGGCGCTGGCGGAACGTGGCGATCGTCCCGGGGGCCGGCGACTCGTCGCGGTAGAACGCGGCGGCCTGGTGCGGGTTCTCGCCGTAGCGGAGCGACTGCACGCGCTCGCCGGCATAGCGAAAGGACTGCGGGAAGGGCTCCGCGGTGCCGTCGGGCGCGCGCGCGGTGAGCCAGTTCGCGATCGCGCCGTCGTACGCCGCCGTGTGCGCGAACGCCTTCCGCGCGAGCGCGAAGCGCGTCGCGTCGGAGAGCGCGTTGCCGGCGCGCGCGAGCTCCGCGACGAGCGCCGGGTAATCGGCCGGATCGACGACCACCCCGACGTGAGGCCAGTTCTTCGCCGCGGCGCGCACCATCGCCGGCCCGCCGATGTCGATGTTCTCGATCGCGTCGTCGAGCGTGCAGCCGGGCTTCGCGACCGTCTCGCGGAACGGGTAGAGGTTGACGACGACGAGGTCGATCGTCGGAATGCCGTGGGCCGCGAGCGCGTCGGCGTGCGCCGGCACATCGCGGCGCGCGAGGATGCCCCCGTGCACCTTCGGGTGCAGCGTCTTCACGCGCCCGTCGAGCATCTCGGGAAAGCCGGTGTAGGCGCCCACGTCGGTCACCGGCAGGCCCGCGTCGGCGATCGCGCGCGCGGTGCCCCCGGTCGACAGGAGGCCGATGCCGCGCGCGGCGAGCGCGCGCGCGAATTCGACGAGCCCGGTCTTGTCCGATACCGACAGCAGCGCCTGCGCGACCGGCGCCGCCATCACGTCAGCTTGTACTTCGCGAGCTTGGTACGCAACGTGTTGCGGTTCATGCCCAGCATGTCCGCGGCCTGCGTCTGGTTGTGCCCGGCGCGCTCGAGGATCGACGCGAGCAGCGCGCGCTCGACGTGGCCGATCACCATCTCGTACACGTTGTGCGCGGGCTCGCCGTCGAGCCGGCGGAAGTACTCGTCGAGCGACTTCTCGACGCTGCGGCCGATGTCGTTGCTGCCGTTCAGGCGGATGCGCTTGTTCACGCGGCGAGGGCCTCCCCGACCCTGGGCCTCGAGGTGTGACGGTCGCCCCGCGCGTCTCGCGCGGCGGTGGCGGGCATGCAGGCGTCGGCCAGTCGCTCGCCACGGGCGGCGAGCGCGTCGAAGAAACGGTGGACGGCGGCCAATTGCGCCTGCGTCGTCTCGCAGGCGTTCATCCCCTGCCGGAACGCGACGCCGCCTTCGAGCGCCGCCGCGTACCAGCCCAGGTGCTTGCGCGCGGTGCGCACGCCGGCCTCGGCGCCGTGGAACGCGTAGTGGTCGTCGAGATGGCGCACGATGAGCTCGCGGGCTTCCTCGACGCGCGGCGGCGGCAACCGCTCGCCGGTGGCGAGGAAGTGCGCGATCTCGCGGAAGATCCACGGGCGGCCCTGCGCGGCCCGTCCGATCATGAGCCCGTCCGCGCCGGTCGCGGCGAGCACGTCCCGCGCGCGCTCCGGCGTGTCGACGTCGCCGTTCGCGATCACCGTCAGCGCGACCGCCGCCCTGACCTCCCGGATCGTCTCGTACTCGACAGCGCCGGTGAAGGCGCAAGCGCGCGTGCGCCCGTGGATCGCCAGCGCCGCGATGCCCGCGGCCTCGGCCAGGCGCGCGATGCGCACAGCGTTGCGGCGATCGGGCGCCGGGCCGGTGCGGATCTTGAGCGTCACCGGCACGTCGACCGCGCGCACGACCGCGTCGAGGATCGCGGCGACTCGCGTCTCGTCGGACAGCAGCGCGGACCCCGCCGCCACGTTGCACACCTTCTTCGCCGGGCAGCCCATGTTGATGTCGATGATCTGCGCGCCGCGGTCCACGTTGTAGCGTGCGGCGTCGGCCATCGTCGCCGGATCGGCGCCCGCGATCTGCACGGCGACCGGCGCCACCTCGCCCGCGTGGTCGATGCGGCGCAGCGACTTCGCGGTCGCGCGGAGCGCGGGATTCGACGCGACCATCTCCGACACCGCGTAGCCGGCGCCCAGCCGCTTGCAGAGCTGTCGGAACGGCCGGTCGGTGACGCCCGCCATCGGCGCGACGGCGAGGTTGTTCGGCAGCGCGTAAGGGCCGATGCGCACGGGAATCGCGGGAGGAAAACCGGGACGGCGAGGCGAGGAATTATACCGTAGCGAGCGATCGCGCCACACCGCTTGTCCCGCGGCCGTCCACGGCGCCGCGGGCCTGCGCGCGCCTCACGCGCCGTGGAGCATCGCGCGCGTGAATGTGCGCTTGAGCGGCGGGAGCGCGTCGAGCAGCGCGAGGCCGATGCCGCGCGGCCAGCGCACCAGCGGCAGGTCCGTCCCGAACAGGTGCACGAGGCCGTGGGTGAACGCGACGCCGGCCCAGCGATCGGTCCGACGGCGGGACGCGTACCCGGCGAGCATCGCCGGCGCCCCGATGTCGTCGCGCGGCGCGGCCGCGATCGCGCGCTTGAGCTCCCAGGCGTCGCGAAGCCCGACGTTGAACCCCTGCCCCGCGACCGGGTGCAGCGTCTGCGAGGCGTTGCCGATCGCGACGATGCGCATCGCCACCGGCGGCCGCGCGAGCGCGAGGACGAGTGGAAACGATTTCCGGCCCCAGGCGCGCACGAAGCCGGTGCGGCGCCGGCCGAAGTGCTCGGCGAAGCGCGCGACGAACGCGTCGTCCGGCAGCGCGAGCATGGCCTGCGCGCGCGCCGGCGTCAGCGTCCAGACGAAGCCGTAGTGGTCGCCTTCCGGCAGCAGCGCGATCGGCCCTTCGGGCGTGAAGCGCTCGTAGGCGAGCCCCTGGTGCGGCTCCCGGGTCTCGATCTTGCCGATCACGGCGACCTGGCCGTAGTCGTGCTGGACGCGCTCGATCCCGGGGAGCGACGCGCCGGTGCCGTCGGCGATCACGGCGAGGCGCGCGGTCACGCGGCTGTCGGCGGGCCCGACGACGGTGACGGACGACGGCGTCGCGTCGATGCGCTCGACCGGCGTGGCGTAGCGCACGTCGATGCGCGCGCGCTCCGTCGCGGCGTCGAGCGCTTCCTGCAGCGCGACGTACGAGACGACGTAGCCGAGCGCGGGCAGGCCGACGTCGGCCGCATCGAGCACCGCGGCGCCGAAGCCGCCCGCCTGCGAGACGTCGATGCGGACGATCGGCGTCACGGCGCCGGCCCGCGACGCGAGCTCGCCCCACACGCCGAGGCGCTCGTAGATCAGCCGCGCACCGTGCGACAGCGCGAGCGAGCGGTCGCCGCGCAGCGTTCCGCCCTCGGCGCGCGCGTCTAGCGCGACGAGGTCGACGCCCTCGCCGGCCAGCGCCAGCGCCAGCGTGGCGCCGACGGGGCCGGCGCCGACGATGCAGATGTCAGGCATCACGGATCAGAAGTCGGAGGTCAGCGGTCGGATGCGGGCGCAGGGCGAAGGTCGGTGGGCGCGAGCCGTCGCGCTCGAAGCCTCGATGCAAAACGGAGCGCCCATCGCCGAGGCAGCCACGCGCGACCACTGATCCCTGATACCTGATTGCCTGTCACCTGTCGCCGCACGCCGCCTCGATCTCGGCGACCGTCTTCGGGGTCCGGGCGGTGAAGTTCTCGATGCCCGTAGCGGTCACGAGGACGTCGTCCTCGATGCGGATGCCGATGTCGGCGAACTCGGCGGGCACGCCCTCGCCTGCGCGGATGTACAGCCCCGGCTCGACGGTGAGCACCATGCCGGCCTCGAGCTTCACCGACTCGCCCTTCTCCTGGTAGAGGCCGGCGTCGTGCACGTCCATGCCGAGCCAGTGCCCCGCCCGGTGCATGTAGAAGCGCTTGTAGCTTCCGCTCTCGAGCGCCGCGTCGAGCGGTCCCGCGATCAGCCCGAGGTCGATCAGCCCCTGCGCGAGCACGCGCTCGGCGACCTTGTGGTAGTCGTGGAACGCGCCGCCCGCGCGCACGGCGTCGAGGCACGCGAGCTGTGCGGCCAGGACCACCTCGTAGACGGCCTTCTGCGCGGCGGTGAACCGCCCGTTCACCGGGAAGGTTCGCGTGATGTCGGACGCGTAGCCGCGGTACTCGCAGCCGGCGTCGATCAGGAGCAGGTCGCCGTCGTGCATCTGGCGGTCGTTGTCGCGGTAGTGCAGCACGCAGGCGTTGGGCCCGCTCGCGACGATCGACGGGTACGCGACCGACTGCGCGCCGTGGCGCAGGAACTCGTGCGCGAGCTCCGCCTCGATCTCGTACTCGTGCATCCCCGGGCGCGTCTTCGCCATCGCGCGCCGGTGCGCCTCCGACGAGATCTCGCCGGCTCGCCGCATCAGCGCGACCTCGTGGGCGTCCTTGATCAGGCGCATGCGGTCGAGGGTCCCGCGCACGTCGACCAGCTCGTCGGGCGCGGCGACGCCGGCCCGCACGCGCGCGCGCACCTCGTTGAGCGCGCCGGCGATGCGCCGATCCCACTCGGCGTTCATCCCGACGGGCGTGAAGAGCGCCGGGCGGTCGGACGCGAGGTCGGGAAGCATGCGCTCGAGCTCGGCGATCGGATGCGCCTCGTCGAACCCGAAGATCTCCTTCGCCGCATCGGGCCCGTAGCGGAAGCCGTCCCAGACCTCGCGCTCGGGATTCCTGTCGCGGCAGAACAGCACGTGCTTCGCGCCGTCTCCGTTGCAGACGAGCGCGACCACCGCCTCGGGCTCGGGAAAGCCCGTCAGGTAGTAGAAGTAGCTGTCGTGCCGGTAGGGATAGAGCGAATCGCGGTTGCGCGCGACCTCCGGCGAGGTCGGCACGATGGCGAGCCCGCCGCCGGAATGCTTGCGCATCGCGGCGGCCAGCGCATCGCGCCTGCCGCGGTGGACCTGGTGGGCGTTCTTCATGGCGTGGTGACCCGGGCGCGGCGACGGGCGGCGCCACAGGCGACGCATTATAGTCCGGGGTCGCAGGCGACAATCGTCCCGGCGCGCGCGGCCGCGCAGCGGCTTCGATCGCGGACTCGCCTCGCGCGACACCGCCTAGAATGACGGGCTATGCCGCAGGATCTCCCCGCGCCGGTCGGCGCCCCGTTGCGCGAGGCCAAGCAGGCGATGCGCACGCGCATCGCGGCGACGCGCGATGCGCTCGACCCGAGCTGGCGCACCTGGGCCTCGGACGCGATGGTCCGCCGCATCGCGGCGCTCCCAACGTTCGAGACTGCGCGCACCGTCCTGCTCTCCGCCCCGTTTCGCAGCGAGTGGGACGCGGCTCCGCTGATCGACGTCGCGCTCGCGTCCGGCAAGCGGGTCGCGCTGCCGCGCGTGGACGAGTCGGCGCGCATGCTCGAGCTGTGCCGCATCGACGACGCGAAGCGCGACATCGTCGCGGGCTATCGCGGCGTGCGCGAGCCGGCGCGCCACTGCGAGGCGGTTCCGGCATCGGCGGTCGACTGGGTGCTCGTGCCCGGCATCGCGTTCGACCGCAGCGGCGCGCGGCTGGGCTACGGTGGCGGCTACTACGACCGGCTGCTGCCGCTCCTGCCCGAGCGGGCCGCGCGCGTCGCCGGCGCGTTCTCCGCGCAGATCGTCGACGAGGTGCCGTCCGCGCCGCACGACATCAGGATGGATACGGTGGTGACCGAGGGCGGCGTGGTGGTGGACCGGCAGCGGTAGGCACCGGAGGAGAAGCGGCAGCGGACGGTCGGCGGCAGGCGCCGCGCCGAAGCAGGATCGGCGCGGCCCTCCGTCGAGCCCAACGCCTGCGAGCGGCAACTGCGCTTTCCCGACATCGACTGCCCACCGACGCCTTTTCTCCAACCCCTTCGCCTCAGGCAGCACTCACCTTCATGTCCTCCCCGTCGCCCGCCGTCGCGCTCTCGGCGACCCTCGCGATCCAGGTGTACACGTCGTTCGCCGCGACCGCGGTCGCCGTGCTCGCGCCGGCGATGGCGCAGTCGCTCGACGTCCCGGCGAGCTGGATCGGTGCGTTCGTCGGGGTGGTCTATGCCGGGGCGATGCTGGCGAGCGTCCTGTGCGGCGCGTACATCGCGAGGCATGGCGCGATCCGCGTCTCGCAGGTGTGCGTGGCGCTGTGCGCCGCGGGCATCGCGACCGTCGCGCTCGCGGGCCCGCTCGCGCTCGTCGTCGTCGCCGCGCTGCTGCTCGGCGTGGGCTACGGACCGATCACGCCGGCATCGTCCGACGTGCTCGCCCGCACGACGCCCGCATCGCGCATGAGCCTCGTGTTCTCGATCAAGCAGACCGGGGTTCCGGCCGGCGCGGCGCTGGCCGGCGCCGTGCTGCCGGCGACGTCGCTCGTCGCCGGATGGCGCGGCGCGCTGGCGATCGCTGCCGTCCTCGGCGTCGCGGTCGTCGCGGCGGCGCAGCCGATCCGCGCGTCGCTCGACACCCATCGGCGTCGCGACGCCGACGTCGCGTTCGCGCGCGCGTTCCGCGCGGTGCGCGACATCCTCGCCCACCGCGAGCTCGCTTCCATCGCGTTGCTCTCGTTCGCCTACGCCGCCGCGCAGGTGTGCCTCACCAGCTTCCTCGTCGTCCACCTGACCGGCGTGCTCGGCTGGTCGCTCGTCGCCGCGGGCTTCGCGCTGTCGGTCGGCACGGTGGGGGGCGTCGCCGGGCGCATCTTCTGGGGCGCGATCTCCGACCACACGCGCCGGCCGCGCGCGGTGCTCGGCGTCATCGGCCTCATCGCCTCGGCGTGCGCGCTGGGCACTGCGGCGTCGACGGCGACCTGGCCGCCGGTCGCCATCTACGCGATCGTCGCGCTCTTCGGCGCGACGGCGATCGGGTGGAACGGCGTGATGCTCGCCGAGGTCGCGCGGCTCGCCCCCGCGGGCGAAGCGGGCGCCACCACGGGCGCCACGGGATTCGTCACGTTCGCCGGCGTGATGGCCGGCCCCCCGCTGTTCGCCGCGCTCTCGGCGGCGACCGGGAGCACACAGGCAGGCTTCGTTGCGATCGCTGCGCTCTCGGCCCTGACGGGGGCGATGTTCCTGTGGCGCTCGCGCAGGCCGTGAGGCAAGGCCCCTCGCAGCCGCCGCCGACGGCAACGAGGACAGTGGTTGCTCACTTACCGAGACGGTTTCCGGCTCACCGCAGACCCCGGTGCTTCCTCCGGGGCGCGGTCCGTCGCAGGTTCAAACGACCGCTTTGGAAATCATTTCCATGATGTGGTAACGTGCATGAGCATCGTTCGGAGGGGCGATGCCGGCACCGAAGGGGGCGCGGACGCGACGCGCCGCAGCAATACAGGCGAGCGCGTCGTCCCTACAATCGGATTCCCTTCGCAGTGCCTTCCGCAGAATCCCCTCGCCCGCCGGAGCTTCGACCCGCCATGGACGCGACCTCGCCGCACGATCCCGATCCGCAGGAAACCCGCGAATGGCTCGACGCGCTCGCCGGCGTGCTCGAGAACGAGGGGCCGGACCGCGCGCACTTCCTGATCGAGAGCCTGATCGACCGCGCGCGGCGCGACGGCGCGTTCCTGCCGTTCTCCGCGAACACCGCGTACATCAACACGATCCCGACGGCGCTCCAGGCGCGCATCCCGGGCGACCAGACGATCGAGCACCGCATCCGCTCGTACGTGCGCTGGAACGCGATGGCGATGGTCGTGCGCGCCAACAAGCACACGAACGTCGGCGGGCACATCGCGAGCTTCGCGTCCGCGGCGACGCTCTACGACGTCGGCTACAACCACTTCTGGCACGCGCCCTCCGACGACCACGGCGGCGACCTCGTGTTCGTGCAGGGCCATTCGGCCACCGGCGTCTACGCGCGCGCCTACCTGCTCGGCCGCATCAGCGACGAGCAGATGGACCATTTCCGCCAGGAGGTGGACGGCAAGGGCATCTCGAGCTATCCGCACCCGTGGCTCATGCCGGATTTCTGGCAGTTCCCGACCGTGTCGATGGGCCTGGGACCGCTGATGGCGATCTACCAGGCGCGCTTCATGAAGTACCTCGAGGACCGCGGCTTCGCGAAGACCGAGGGACGCAAGGTCTGGTGCTTCTGCGGCGACGGCGAGATGGACGAGCCCGAGTCGATGGGCGCGATCGGCATGGCGTCGCGCGAGA
>DASTCK010000340.1:0-10096 GCA_035711225.1 Casimicrobiaceae bacterium | reverse complement strand
CGGCGGGCACGACGACGCGGTCGCGCGCGCGACGTTCGTGCAAGCGCGACGCGACCACCTCCCGGCCTATGCCGCGATGGCGCAGGAGGCGCTGCGATCGCCGCGCGAACGGGTCCCCGGGCAGCGCGCGCCGGCACCGCATCGAACGCACGCCGCGACGCTCGCGCGCCTCGTGCGACACGGCGAGCTCCACGCGTCGCTCGTCGACGCCGCGCCGGTCGCCTTTTTCGCGGTGACGCGCTGTCCGGGCACCTGCTGGCCGCCGGACGCCGTCGACGCGTTCTACCTCGCGCGTGTCGTCGTCGCGCCCGCGTGGCGCGGCCGCGGACTGGGTCGCGCCATCGTCGAGTGGAGCGCCGCGCATGCCGCGGCGCAGGGCGCGTCGGTGCTGCGGCTCGACGGCCGCGACGGCGACGAGCGGCTGGGAGGCTTCTACGCGTCGCTGGGCTTCCGCGTCGTGGGCCGTGCCACGACGCTCGGGAATGACGCCCCCGCCCTGCGGGAGCGTGCGCTGCGAGCGCCGTGCTCGACCTGCCGCTTCATCGTTTCGGCGGGGTCGGACCCTGCTCGACACCCGGGCAGGGCCTGAGCCCGCGGAGGCGGGACCGGCGATCAGCGCTTCCGCAGCGCGTTCACGGCGTCGAGCACCTCGTGCGCGTGGCCGGGCACCTTGACGCCGCGCCATTCGCGCGCGAGCTTGCCCTCGGCGTCGATCAGGAAGGTCGAGCGCTCGATGCCGCGCACCTTCTTGCCGTACATGTTCTTCATCCTGATCACGTCGAACGCCTGGCAGAGCTTCTCGTCGGGATCGGACAGCAGCGGGAACGGGAAGCCCATCTTGGCCGCGAAGCCCTGGTGCGACTTGATCGAGTCGCGCGAGATGCCGGCGACGACCGCGCCGGCTTTCGCGAACCTGTCGTGCAGGTCGCGGAACTGCGCGCCTTCGGTCGTGCAGCCGGGCGTGTTGTCCTTCGGATAGAAGTAGAGCACCACCGGGTGGCCGCGGTGCTCGGAGAGCGTGAACGGGCCGGCGGTCGCCTCCACCGTGAAATCGGGAACCTTCTTGCCGAGCATCGTGAACCTCCGGCGGCGTGGGATCAGGCGGCGTGCGGCAGCGCTTCGCCGGGAAACGCGCCCTGTTGAACGAACAGCGTGCCGCTGCGGCCGGGCACCGTGCCCGTGCCGACCGAGCAGCGGGGGAGCGCGAGCGGCTCCACCGCGTCGTGCAGCGCGCGCACGCTGCACGGCGTCCAGCCCTGCGCCTTCCAGCCCGCGAGCAGCTGGTCGAGCACCGGGGCGAGGCGCATGCCCTCGAGCTCGGCGTGCAGCGTGAACACGTGGCCCGCCGGCGCGGGCGCCTCGGTGAGCGCGAGCAGGCGGTCGGCGACGTTGGTCGCGTCGACGCCGTCGAGGCCGATCATCTCGTCGAGCGTGGGAAGCGTCGTCGGGAATTGCGGGCAGCGGACGGGTTCCGCGTTCCAGACCGGCAGGTGCGGGTGGGTGCCCCGACCATCGGAGCAGTACTCGAAGCCCAGGCGCTGCGTGAGGCGCAGCGCGTGCACGTTCATCTGCCATCCGGCCGCGCCGTGCGTGCGTGGCGGCTCCTTGAAGACGTCGGTGTAGCGCTCGCAGGCGAGCCGCATCTCGCGCGCGGTCCACGCCGCGTCGGCCGTGGCGACGCCGTCCTGCCAGCGCACGTGGTCCCAGCAGTGGATCCCGGTGTCGAAGCCCGCGTCGCGCGTCATGCGCATCACGTCGCCCGCGCGCCGGCCGATGTCCGGGCCGGGCAGGAGCGTCCCGTACATGAGCGTGCGCACGCCGTAGTGCTCGACGACGCCGGTGCGCCGCACCTTGCCGAGGAAGCCGGGACGGAACACCCGCGCGATGGCGCGTCCGGTGTGGTCGGGGCCGAGGCTGAACAGGAAGGTCGCGCCGACGCCGTGCCGGCGGAACAGCTCGACGAGCGCCGGCACGCCCTCCCGCGTGCCGCGCAGCGTGTCGACGTCGACCTTGAGCGCGAGGCGCACGGCGTCGGGCGGGAGCGCGGCTCCGCTACTCGACCAGCGCGCGCGCCGCCGCGACGTGGCCGCGATACGCCTCGAAGATCCGCGCCAGCGCGTCGTCCATGCCGACCCTGGGCGCCCAGTCGAGGTCGCGCATCGTGCTGGCGATCGCCGGCACGCGGTTCTGCACGTCCTGGTAGCCCTTGCCGTAGTAGGCCTCGGCCGACGTGTCGACCAGCGTCACGCGCGCGGCGCTGTCGCGGTACTCGGGGATGCGTCGCGCGATCGCGAGCATCATCTCGGCGAGCTCGCGCACCGAGAAGTTGTTCGCCGGGTTGCCGATGTTGTAGATCCTGCCGCTCGCCACGCCGCCCGGATTCGCGATGATCGTCATGAGGGCGGCGATGCCGTCGTCGATGTAGGTGAACGCGCGCTTCTGCGCGCCGCCGTCGACGAGCCGGATCGGCTCGCCGCGCACGATGTGGCCGAGGAACTGCGTGATGACGCGCGAGCTCCCTTCCTTCGCCGTGTTGATCGAGTCGAGCCCGGCGCCGATCCAGTTGAAAGGGCGGAACAGCGTGTAGTCGAGGCCCTGCTCGAGCCCGTAGGCGTGGATCACGCGGTCCATCAGCTGCTTCGCGCACGCGTAGATCCAGCGCGGCTTGCCGATCGGCCCCAGCACGAGGTCCGAGGTCTCCGCGTCGAACGCCTCGTCGGCGCACATCCCGTACACCTCGGAGGTCGACGGGAATACCAGCCGCTTGCGGTAGCGCACCGCGGCCCGCACGATCGGCAGGTTGGCCTCGAAGTCGAGCTCGAACACGCGCAGCGGCTCGCGCACGTAGGTCGCCGGCGTCGCGATCGCGACCAGCGGCAGCACGACGTCGCACTTCTTGACGTGGTATTCGATCCACTCGCGGTTGATCGTGATGTCGCCCTCGAAGAAGCGGAAGCGCGGGTCGGCGAGGTGCTCGGCGATCCTCTCGGTCTGCATGTCCATGCCGTAGACCTCCCAGTCGGTCGACTGGAGGATGGCCTTGGACAGGTGGTGGCCGATGAAGCCGTTGACCCCGAGGATCAGGACGCGTTTCATGGGAGGGCGGGGCGTGGCGAGGGCGCCATTCTACCGGGGCGAGCGAGCGCGGCCGGCGGAGCGTGCGGCGGGAGGCCTTCGATCAGCGCTTCGCGGCGGGGGGCGCGATCGGCGCGCCGGTCGCGGGATCGAAGGCCTGCTGCGACAGCCGCCCGGTCGCGAGGCTGCCGACGCGCGCACGCGCGACGACGCGGCCGGCAACCGGGTCGAAGCCGATCTGGTAGCTCGCGACGAAATCGCTCGACTGCGCGGGGACCTTGCGCCAGCCCTCGAGCCAGGCGCGGATCGGCGCCTGCCGCACCGACGACAGCGGAAACGCGTGGGCGACGGCGAGGCCGGGGCTCGACCACGCGCGCAGCTGGCGATTCTCGGTGCCGATCCAGCGCTCCTGCTGCCAGATCACGTACTCGGGCTCGACGGCACCCGTACGCAGCACCAGCGCCTCGCCCTCGTTCTCGCTGATGTCGAGCATCGTAAGCGACGGATCCGGACCGAATCGCGCGACGAGCGCCGCGCGGAAGCGCTCGAGCATCGCCAGCGTGCGCTGGTCGGCGTTGCGCGCCTCGCGCGCCTGGATCGCGGCGAGGTCGGCAGGCTGCGCGTCCGCGGGCGACGCGGCGAGCGCCGCGAACGAGGCGAGCGCTGCGAACGCGACGTCCGCGAGCCGCGGCGCGACGGACGCGCGATGGGCGCAAGCGCAGGGCATGTCGCCAGACTACGCGCAATCGCGCGGGGCCGGGGGCGGCCCCTCGCGAAGGGGACAGGCGACAGGCGACAGGCGACAGGCGATAGGCGATAGGCGATAGGAGATAGGCGATAGGAGATAGGCGATAGGCGATGGGGAAGGCGCGGGCTTGGCCACCCATCCGATCTCCTAACGCCGGTCTCCGCCTGCGCCTGCCTGCGCATCCCCGGACTCACTCGCCTCCGCGAACCTGGCCACCTCGCCGGCATCGACGCGCCGCCCCTCCCGCGCGACCTCGACGAGCTCGAGCCACGCGCCGTCGCCGCATCTCGCGTAGACGCGATCGCCGGCGACGTGGATTCCGGGGGCATCGCGCGCGCCCGGCGGCGCGGCGTCGAGCACGCGCGTGCGCCAGACGAAGACGCGCCCGCCCGGCAGCTCGCAGAAGGCGCCGGGGTAAGGCGGGGCGACGGCGCGCACGAGGTCGTGGACGCGCCGCGCCGGCTGCGACCAGTCGATACGCCCGTCCTCCGGGCGGCGACCGCCGAAGTACGACCCGGCGGCGAGGTCGTTGGGCCGGCGCGGCGCCGTGCCGGCGACGAGCGCAGGCAGCGCGCGTTCGAGCACGACCTCGGCGGCGTTCGTGACCTTGTCGAAGACGTCCTTCGCGGTGTCGTCGGGCCCGATGGGCACGCGCTCCTGGTCGACGATTCCGCCGGCGTCCGGCTTCGCCGTCATGTCGTGCAGCGTTGCGCCGGTCTCACGCTCGCCGTGCAGCACCGCCCAGTTGACCGGCGCGCGCCCGCGGAATTTCGGCAGCAGCGATCCGTGCAGGTTGAGGGCGCCGCGCCGCGGGATCGCGAGCAGCGCGGGTCCCAGCATGCGGCGGTAGTAGAAGCTGAACAGGAAGTCCGGGGCGAGGGCGGCGACGCGCGCGATGACGTCGGGGTCGTTCGCGTCGTCGGGCGCGATCCACGGGATGCGCAGCGCGTCGGCCACGTCGGCGACGCGCTCGAACCAGAGCGCCTCGGCGGGATCGTCGCGGTGCGTGACGACGAGGGCGACGTCGACGCCGTGCCTGGCCAGGACGCGCAGGCAGCGCGCGCCGACGTCGTGGTACGCGAACACGACAGCGCGCGGCCGTCCCGCGCGGCCGACGCTCACGGTCGTGGCCGCTCGTCCGCGCCGGCGTCGCGCTCGAGTACCGCGCGCACCGTGTAGCGCGGCCGCTCGCGAACCTGCTGGTAGATGCGTCCCACGTACTCGCCGACGATCCCGAGGCCGAACAGCACCAGCCCGAGCAGGAAGAACGCGAGGATGTCGCGATCCCACACCGCCGCGAGGCCCTCCTCGTAGCGGCCGGTGGCGAGCTTCTGCGCGATGACGAACACGTAGAGCACCACCGATCCGGACGCGACCAGCATGCCGATCAGCGAGAACATCTGCAGCGGCACGAGCGAGAAGCCGGTGATGAGGTCGAAGTTGAGGCGGACGAGCCGGTAGAGCGTGTACTTCGAGGTGCCCGCCGCGCGCTCCTCGTGTGCGACCTCGACCTCGACCGGCTGGTTGGCGAACGTGTAGGCGAGCGCCGGGATGTAGGTCGACACCTCGCGGCTCGCGGCGACCAGGTCGGTGATCTCCCGCGAGTACGCGCGCAGCATGCACCCCTGGTCGGTCATCCGGATGTGCGTGATGCGCTCGCGCACGCGGTTCATCCAGCGCGACGCGACGCGCCGCCACCAGGCGTCCTCGCGCACCCGCCGCACGCCGCCGACGTAGTCCGCGCCGTCGTCCATCGCGGCCAGCAGCTTGCCGATCTCCTCGGGCGGGTTCTGCAGGTCGGCGTCGAGCGTGACGATGCGCGAGCCGCGCACCCGCTCGAACCCGGCGATGATCGCGGTGTGCTGGCCGTAGTTGGCGTTGAACAGCACGACGCGCGTCACGTCGGGCCGCGCGCGGAACTGGTCGGCCAGAAGCGCCGCGGAGGCGTCGCGGCTGCCGTCGTTCACGAACAGCACCTCGTAGTCGACGCCGAGCGCGTCGAGCGCAGGGTACAGCCGCGCGAACAGCGCCGGGAGGCCGGCCTCCTCGTTGTAGACCGGGATGACGACCGAGAGCGAAGGCGTGACCATGGTCAGGCGGACGGGACCGGGCGGCGGTTCGCCGACAGGATACGCGCCACCGCGTCGCAGACGCGATCGACGTCCTCGTCGCGCATGTCGGGGAAGAGCGGCAGCGTGACGGTTTCCCGCGCGATGCGCTCCGCGTTGGGATGCTGCCCCTCGCGCCCGCCGTAGCGGCGGCCGAGCGTGGTCAGGTGCAGCGCCTCGTACGAGATGCCGGTGCCGATGCCTTCGGCCTGCAGCGCCTCGCGGAACCCCGGGCGCCCGAGGGTCATGCGCGCCAGCGGCAGGAGAACGCAGAACATGTTCCAGGTCGCGCCGTCGCCGTCGACGGGGCGGGGCGGCAGCAGGCATCCGGTCTCCCGCGGCCAGCGCTCGAAGTAGCGCTCGGCGAGCGCCCGCCGCCGCGCGAGCATCGCGTCGAGCCGGTCGAGCTGGCCCACGCCGATGCGCGCGTTGACGTCGGGGAGGTTGAACTTGCCGCCGGGGAAGGCGACGTCGCGCGTGCCGTCGGCGAGCCGCTCGATCCCGTGGAAGCGCAGCACATCGATGCGCTTGGCCTCCGCCTCCGCCTCGACGACGACCGCACCGCCCTCGATCGTCGTCAGGTTCTTGTTGGGGTGGAAGCTGAACGTCGTCACGTCGCCGAACGAGCCGCCGAAACGGCCGCCGAACCGCGTGCCGAACGTGAGCGCCGCGTCCTCGATCACGCGGAGGCCCTCGCGCTTCGCGAGCGCGACGAGCCCGTCCAGGTCCATCGTCGAGCCCGGCCAGTGGGTGGGCACGATGGCGCGGGTGCGCGGCGTGATCGCCGCCTCGACCGCCGCGACGTCGAGGTTGCGGGTGACGAGGTCGCAGTCGACGAACACCGGCGTCGCGCCGACCTTGGCGATCATGTTGGGCACCGTGAAGAAGCTCTGCGCCGAGCTGATCACCTCGTCGCCGGGGCCGATGCCGGCGAGCTGCAGCGCGACCTCGATGGCCGCGGTAGCCGACGTCACCGCGCGCACCGGCCGCCCGCCGCACAGCGACGAGAGCCGCTGCTCGAACGCCTGCACCCACGGCCCGCTCGCGATCCACCCCGAGCGCAGCACGCCGGCGACGCCGTCGATCGTCGCCTCGTCCAGCGACGGGCGCGCGAAGGGAAGGAACGGCTTGCCGGAACTCAAGAGGACGCCTCCCCCAGGCGACACGACGCCTCAACTTCGGCGCTAGCCGCTACGCGGCGTCGCGCACCCCCTCCTGCGAGGAGGGGGCGAGCGCCTTCGGGCGGCCGTGCGGCGCTCACGCGCTCCTCGCGACGAGCCACACGCCCAGCACGATGAAGCCGATGCCGATCCAGCGCTGCAGCGTCACCGCCTCGCCGAAGAGCATCTGCGCCGCGACGGCGTTGACGACGTAGCCGAGCGACAGCATCGGGTAGGCGACCGACACCGGCACGCGCGACAGGCCGAGGATCCAGACGACGACCGACACCGCGTAGCACGCGATGCCCGCGGCGATCGGCGGCACGATGGCGAGCCGTGCGAGCGTCGCGAGCCAGTTCCCGGCGGTGAGCGTGATCACGCCGGTCGCGTTGGTCCCGGCCTTCAGGAGCAGCTGCGCCGCCGCGTTCAGCAGCACGCCGGTGAGCAGGAACGCGAAGGCGGAGGCGGTCATGCGGCTAGCGTCGCGACACGAGGACGCGACGTGCATCGGAGGCGAGCGTGCGCATCGGCACGCCCTGCGCGACGAGCTTCGCGTGATCGGTCCACGGCATCAGGGCGAAGCCGGCCGGCAGCGCCTCCCAGACCCGGATCCACTGCGCTTCGGTGGGTATCGCCAGACCCGGTTCCATGTCGAGACCCATCGCGAATTCATCGCGGAATGCGACGAGGGTGGTGGTGCGCTTCAGGTAGAACGGGACGGTCTGGTCGTAGCTGCCGACCTGGTAGAACGGGACCGACGCGTCGAGCGGCGCCCCCAGCGCGTTCTTCGCCTCGCGAAGGATATCGTAGCCGGACCGCGTGGCCCGGAACACGTCGTGGCCGACGAAGAGGACCTGGAAGCCCACCAGCGTGCCCAGCGCGATCGCCGCGAGGCCGAGGCTCTTGCCGCGCTCGCTGCCGCGACGAAGCGACAGCCATCCCGCCACCGCCCCGATCGCGATGAGCCCGGTGCCCAGCGATGCCCAGCGAGCGTAAGCCAGGAACACCGCCGCGGGCGTGCGGCCATCGGCGGCGAGGCGCGGAACCAGTCGCTCGAAGCCCAGCGTCACGCCGGCGTAGAGCAGCACCGCCCCGATCGCGAGCGGCGACATCAGCCAGGCGAGCCGGCGCGCGGGCAGCGCGGCGAGCGCCGGTCCCAGCACGAGCATCAGCGCGGGGAACATCGGCAGGATGTACGACGGGAGCTTCGAGCCCGACAGCGAGAAGAACACGAACACGAACGCGGCCCACGCGAGGCAGAACGCCTGCCAGCGGAAGCCGTTCGGCGCGGCGCGCTCGCGCCAGCTCGCGCGCCAGGTCCACGGCGCGACCGACAGCCACGGCATGACGCCCGCGGCGAAGAGCGGAATGAAGTACCACCATCCGCCCGCTCGCTTGTGCTCGGTGGTGAGGAAGCGCGTCACGTGCTCGTGGATGAAGAAGAACTCGGCGAACCCTCGATTGGCGAGCGAGACCGCGACGAACCAGGGCGCGGCGATCGCGAAGAAGAGCGCGAGCCCCGGCAGCGGGTGGAGGCGCCGCCACGGTCCCCGGTCGCCGGTCGCGAGCGTGTAGAGCACCAGCGTCGCGCCCGGGATGACCAGCGCGACCGGGCCCTTGGTGAGCGTGGCCAGCGCGATCCCGGCCCACGCCGCGAGCATCCAGGCGCGCACTCTCGCCCGCGGCAGGCCGTCGCGGTTGGCGAGCAGAAACGAGCAGAGCGCGGCCGCGAGCAGGAACGAGAGCAAGGCATCGAGCGTGACGAAATGCGCCATGCCGACCTGCCACACGCATCCGGCGAGCGCGAGCGCGGCGTACGCGCCGGCAACCGGGCCGGCCAGCGCGGCCGCGGTGAAGCCGACCACGACGATCGTCGCGAAGCCGGCGACCGCCGGCGCGAGTCGCGCGGTCCACTGGTCGGTCTCGAACGCGCGGAAGGCGGCGGCGGTGACCCAGTACTGCAGCGGCGGCTTCTCGAAATACTTGATGCCGTTGAGGCGCGGCGTGAGCCAGTCGCCGCTGACCGCCATCTCGCGCGCGATCTCCGCGTAGCGTCCTTCGTCGGGGTGCTGCAGCTTGCGCAAGTCGAGCGCGGCGAACCACGCGAACGCGACGATCGCGGCGACGAGCGCCCAGGCGGCGCGGGGCAGGGAGGCGAGCAAGGGGGGCGGGGCGGCGCGGGAGGACGCCCGGGTCGGCGGCGTGGGGGGCACCGGGGGCGATTGTACCGATCGTCCCGATCGTCCCGATCGTCCCGATCGTCCCGATTCTTCGGTCGTTCGTCGCCGGCGACCCGCATGCTAGGCTCGACGGCGTCTGCGACGACGCCATGGACACCCTCGACCTCATCATCGACGCCGGCACCCGCGCGGACATCGCGATGGTCGCCCGGCTCGCCGACACGATCTGGCGGTCGTACTACCCGGGCATCATCACCGGCGAGCAGATCGACTACATGCTCGCGCGCGGCTACGCGCCCGAGGCGCTGGCGAGATTCGTGCGCGACGAGGGCGCGGGCCTCGCGATCGCGCGCGAGCGCGGGCAGGCGGCCGGCTTCGCGGCGTGGCACCGCGCCGACGAACCGGCGACGACCAAGCTCGACAAGCTCTACGTGCTGCCGGCGCGCCACCGCCATGGGGTGGGCCGTGCGCTGATCGCGCGCGTCGAGGAGGCCGCACGCGCGGACGGGTCGCGCACGCTGGTCCTCAACGTCAACAAGCGGAACGCCAAGGCGATCTCGGCCTACCTCGCGTGCGGATTCGCGACGCGAGCGTCGGTCGTGATCGACATCGGCTGCGGGTTCGTGATGGACGATTACGTGATGGCGAAGGCGCTCTGAGGCCGACCGGGTGCGGGGGAGGCCATTCCCGCGCAGGCGGGAATCCGGTGTCTTTCGACCCTCGTGTCGCGCGCAGCGAGCGTCCCTTGCCGGTCCGGCCCCGTTGCGGCTACCATCCGCCGATGCCGATCCGCCGCTGTCGTCCGTCGCGACGCCGCCTCCCGCC
>DASTCK010000339.1:0-4609 GCA_035711225.1 Casimicrobiaceae bacterium | reverse complement strand
GATGCCGGGCGTGCCGGCGTCGGACACCAGCGCGACGCTCTCGCCGCTGCGCAACGCGTCGACGATCTCCGTCGCGCGTGCCGCCTCGTTGTGGGCGTGCACCGAGAACGGCCGCGTCGCGACGCCCAGGTGCGCGAGCAGCGTCGCGGTGACACGCGTGTCCTCCGCGCCGATGCGATCGACGCTGGCGAGCACGTCGGCCGCGCGGAGCGACACGTCCCGCAGGTTACCGAGCGGCGTGGCGACCACATATAATGTCCCGGCACGAGCGCGCTGCTCCCGGCCGCGCGCCGCGCCGAGCGTGCCGGACAACGCCTCCCCTTTCCCGCTGCGGTCCGTCGTCCCCACGATGGCTGTCGTTCCCCGGGTGCGCGCGGGCCGCGCGCGCCGGCCGACAGTGATCGCCTGGCGGTCCGGCGCGCTCGCCGCGCTGTTCGCCTCATTCTGCGCAGCGCAGGCGCCGGCGACAAGCACGTTCGAGCCGCCGCCGCCCGGCGGCACCCTGATGCCCGCGCCCGACGCCGCCGCCGAGCCGCCGCCCGCCGTCGCGCCGGTGCCGCCGCCGACGCCCGCGGGGCCCCCGATCGCGCTGGTGCTGCCGCTCGGCTCGCCCGACTACGCGCGCGCCGCCGAGGCGGTGCGCGACGGGTTCCTGGCGGCGGCGGAGGCGGCCGGCGCGAAGAGTCGCGTCCGCGTGATCCCGCATGCGAACGACGGCGTCGTCGCGGCGTTCGATGCGGCGCGCGACGGCGGCGCGCGCGTGGTCGTCGGCCCGCTGGTGCGCGACGACCTCAAGGCGGTGATCGCCGCCGAGCGGGAGCTGCCGATCACGATCGCGCTGAACCAGCTCGACGACGCCGCGCCGCTGCCGCCCCGCGTCTACACGTTCGCGCTCGCGATCGAGGCCGACGCGCGCACCATCGCGACGCGCATGCACGGCGACGGCATCCAGAGCGTCGCCGTGATCGGCGGCGACACGCCGCTGATGAGGCGCTTCGCGCACGCGTTCGTCGGCGAGTGGATCCTGCTCGGCGGCAACCTGCCGCAGAGCTTCCCGCTCGACGCTTCGCAGGACGGCCTGCGCCAGCTGCGCCGCGAGCTCGCGAAGGCGAACGTCGACGCGATCGTCATCGCCGTCGACGGGCCGGACGCCGCGCTGGTCAAGACGTTCGCGCCGCGAGTCAGCGCGTGGGCGAGCGGCCAGGTGAACCAGCGCCAGGGACCGTCCGCGGCGCGCGACCTCGAGGACGTGCGCTTCGTCGACGTGAGCTGGATCGTCGCGCCCGAGACCGCCGCGTTCGCGAAGCTGCCGCGCCCCGACTACGCGAGCGCGGCGCTCGACCGCCTCTACGCGCTCGGGCTCGACGCCTACCGCGTCGCCGAGGCGTTCGTCGACGCCCCGCCCGACCGGCTGTCGTTCGACGGCGCGACAGGCCGCGTCGAGCTGTCGGACGTGCGGCAGATCGCCCGTGAAGGCCGCCTCGCGACGTTCCGAGGCGGCACGATCGTCCCGCTCGACGGTGCCCGCTGACGCTAGGCACGGCGACGGACGGGCCGCCGAGACGCTCGCCGCGCTGCACCTGCGCGAGCGCGGCCTCGCGATCGTCGAGCGCAACGTGCGCTCGCGCCACGGCGAGATCGATCTCGTCGCGCGCGACGGCGCGACGCTGGTGTTCGTCGAGGTGCGGCTGCGCCGGCCCGGCCGCTACGGCGGCGCCGCGGCCAGCATCACCGGCGCCAAACGCACGCGAATGATCGCCGCCGCGCGCGAATACCTCGCGCGGCTGCCGCGCACGCCCCCGTGCCGCTTCGACGTCGTGCTGCTCGACGGGCTCGACGCCGCGCGCGTCGACTGGCTTCGAGACGCGATCGACGTCTCCGGCGACGAGGGCGGCTGACGACGCACAGGCTTCGCCCGGCGCGCGTCCCCGTCGCGGTGGCGGCGCCGGTGGCCTGCTAGAATCGCCGCGCCCATGGATCCCGTCGAGCGCATCCGCACCCACTTCGCCGAAAGCGCCGAGCTCAAGCTCGCGGCTGCCGGCCCGATGGCGCCGCTCATCGCGCGCGCCGCCGAGCTGATGACGAGCGCGCTGCTCGGCGACGCCCGCATCCTCGCGTGCGGCAACGGCGGCTCGGCCGCCGACGCCCAGCACTTCGCGGCCGAGCTGGTGGGACGCTTCGAGCGCGAGCGACCCGGGCTGCCGGCGATCGCGCTCACCACCGACACCTCGCTCCTGACCGCCGTCGCCAACGACTACTCGTTCGAGCAGGTGTTCGCGAAGCAGGTGCGGGCGCTGGGGCGGCGCGGCGACGTGCTCCTGGCGATCTCGACCTCCGGCAACTCCCCCAACGTGGTCGAGGCGATCGGCGCCGCGCACGAGCACGAGCTCGCGGTCGTCGCCCTGACCGGGAAGGGCGGCGGCCGGATCGGCGAACTCCTGCGCGACGGCGATGTCCACCTGTGCGTACCGCATACGCGGACCGCGCGCATCCAGGAAGTGCACCTCCTCACGATCCACTGCCTGTGCGACGCGATCGACCACACGCTGCTCGGAGACGAGCCATGATCCGATCCACGCCCATGCTCGCCGCCCTCCTGGCGGCGCTCCTCGCCGGCCCCCTGCTTTCGGCCTGCGCGCCGATCATCGTCGCCGCCGGCGTCGGTGCCGGAGCGCTGATCGCCACCGATCGACGCTCGACCGGCGCCCAGCTCGACGACACGACGATCGAGACCAAGCTCACGACCGAGGCCGGCACCAGGTGGGGCGACCGCATCCACCTCAACGTCACGAGCTACAACGGCAACGTCCTCCTGTCGGGCGAGGCGCCGGATTCGGCGATCGTCGACGAGATCGTGGCGCTCGCGCGGCGCACCGACCGCGTGCGCACCGTCTACAACGAGATGCTGGTCGCGCCCACCACCGACCTCAGCGCGCGCACCAACGACACCTACGTGACCTCGAAGGTGAAGACGCGCTTCATCGAGGCCAACCGCTTCCCGGCGACCTACGTCAAGGTCGTCACCGAGCGCAAGGTCGTCTACCTGATGGGCATCGTCTCGCGCGCGGAGGCCGATGCCGCAGCCGAGATCGCGTCGACCACGAGCGGCGTCGAGCGCGTCGTCCGGCTGTTCGAGATCACCGGCTGACGGCGCGGGATCGACACGAGGCGCCGCGCGGCCGTGCTTCCCCCGCCCGCCTCGCTCGGCAAGATCGCCACGCTCGACGACGGCGTGAAGCGGTTCGCGGCGCTGCCGCGGCCGCGCGTGTTCACCAACGGCGTCTTCGACCTCCTGCATCGCGGGCACGTCACCTACCTCGAGCAGGCGCGCGCATTGGGCGCCTCGCTGACCGTCGCGGTGAACAGCGACGCGTCGGTGCGCCGGCTCGGCAAGGGCGGCGACCGGCCGATCAACCCGCTCGAGGACAGGATGGCCGTGCTCGCCGCGCTCGCGTGCGTCGACCTGGTCGTCCCGTTCGACGACGACACGCCGCGCGTGCTGATCGCCGCCTGCCTGCCCGAGGTCCTCGTCAAGGGCGGCGACTACACCGCCGACACGACGGCCGGCGCTGCCGAGGTGATCGCCGCCGGCGGGCGCTTCGTCGCGGTGCCGTTCGTGCACGAGAGGTCGACGACGGCCATGCTGGCGAAGGTGCGCCGGAGCGGCTGAAAAGCGAAAGGCGGGAGTGGGGAGTGGGGAGTGGAACGTTCGGAGATCGGCGCGACGAACTTCTCCGCCCGCTGCTCCCTACTCCCTACTCCCCACTCCCCACTCCCTACTCCCGCAGGGCCTTCCGCCCCCCTGTGCGTTGCTATAATCCCCGCGCCATGTCCCGCGCCGACGCCACCGCCCTCGCCCGCGCGGATCGCGAGGTCGATGTGAGCGGGCTCAGCTGCCCGCTGCCGATCCTGCGCACCAGGAAGGCGCTGAACGACATGGCGAGCGGGCAGACGATCCGCGTGCCGTCGACCGGCGTGCGGGACATCCAGGCGTTCTCGCGCCAGACCGGCAACGGGCGCGACGGCGCGTTCCGGTTCGTGCTGAAACGGCGCTGAGCCGCCGGCCCGCGCGAGCTGCGGGTCCGGCTTCCGCCGGACGCCTTCCGATCCCCGAGGCGCCGCGTTGAACGCCGCGCTGCTCGTCGCCCCCGACTTCCTGCTGATCGCGCTCGGCACGCTGCTCGCGCGGCGCTTCGCCTACGGCGCGGCGTTCTGGGAAGGCGTCGAGCGGCTCGTCTATTTCGTGCTGTTCCCGGCGCTCCTGTTCCGCTCGCTCGCCACCGCGCCGCTCGCGATCGCCTCGCAGGGGCCGCTCGCGCTCACCGCGCTCGGCTACACCGGCGGCGCGATGCTGCTCTCGGCGCTCGCGAAGCCGCTGTTCCGCCTGCCCGCCGACACGTTCGCGGCGTGCTTCCAGTGCGGCTTCCGCTTCAACACCTACCTCGTGCTCGCGATCGCCGCGCGCCTGGGCGGCGCGGAGGCCGTCGCGCTCGCGAGCCTCGTCGTGGGCATGATGGTGCCGCTCGTCAACGTGGCGGCGGTCGGCATGCTCGCGCGCGGGCACCTCGGGAACATCGCCGTCGAGATCGCGCGCAACCCGCTCGTGCTC
>DASTCK010000338.1:0-12613 GCA_035711225.1 Casimicrobiaceae bacterium | reverse complement strand
GTTCACCGCGACGCGCACAGCGCGCCCCGGCGAGAGCTCGACCTCCCACGCACCGCCGCGCGACCGCAATTGCGCGCGCAGCGCACCGACCGTCGTCTCGCCGGCCAGCGCGAAGCGCTCGTGCGACGCGCCGAGGACCTCGCGCAGGCGCGCGAGGAAGACGATCCTCACGACGGACGTGGCGTGATCGGAAGGGCCCCGCATGGTGGGCAAACCGGAAGACGTCCGCGCTAGAAGCGGAACTGCACCCCGAGCCGCACCTGGTCGCTGTCGGGCACCGGGGTCGCGAACGTCTCGGTCGCGAAGCGTCCGAAGCGGGTGTACTCGAGGTTGACGCCGAGGGCGCGGGTCACGTCGTAGCGCATCCCGAGGCCGACGTTGACACCGTCCCGCGGGCGTCGCACGTCGCTCGTGAACAGGTTCGCCAGCGTCGCCGGTGCCAGGTCGGACTGCGCGTAGCCCACGCGGCCGTAGAGCGCAAGCGAGCGGAGGAACGTGTAGCTGCCGACGACGTCGACATTCCACGCGGCGCGCGTCCCGGCATCCTGCGGCGTGGCGAGCGTCAGCCCGACGCCGCCGGGCGTGCCGGCGCCGAAGGGTCGCAGCGCATAGCTCTCGATCCGCTCGAAGCCGGCCTCGAGCGCGAGGTCGTTGCGCCAGCGGTAGCCGCCGAACACACGCTGGCGCGAAGTGCCGTCCTCGCCGGCCGCCGGCTGCAGGCCGAGCGTGCGCGGCCCCCACGACGATCCGGCCGATTCGGTTCCGCGGTCGCGAAACGCGATGCCGCCATAGAAGCCGTCGAGGGCCTGGGCTTGGGCCTGGGCCGGCGCGACGGACGCCGCCGCGGCGAAAGCCGTGGCGATGAGGATGGCAAGTTGTTGAATGTGCGTCATTTTTTGTCGAGGCCTGCCGGTTTTCCCGCACCACCCCGCTGTCGGCGTTCGACCGTCGGCCTGAAACGTTTGTCCACGGGCGCCCTCGCAAGTTCACCCTACGCCACGCCGTCGCTGGCCGTCAATCGTCCGGGAGCGGCGTCCTGGCGTGGGCCACGACGAGCGTTGCGATCTCGTCGTATCCGTCGAGCGGCAACGACGGGCGCCCTCTCGCGGAAGGGCCCGGCGGGACGTCGGAGGCGATCGCCACGATGTGCGGGTCGTCGGGGTGCAGCCACGGCTTGCCCAGCGACCCGCGGTGGACCTCGAGCTTGGGAAGCCGCGAGCGCTTGTACCCCTCGACCAGCACGAGGTCGCAGGGCGTAAGGCGCGCGAGCGCCTCGCGGAGCGTGAGCTCGCCGGCGCCGCGCAACTCGTGCATCAGCACCCAGCGGCGCGACGAGGTCACCAGCACCTCGCTGCAGCCCGCCTCGCGATGGCGGAAGCTGTCCTTGCCCGGCTGGTCGACGTCGAACTCGTGGTGCGCGTGCTTGACCAGCGACACGACGAGGCCGCGTCCGACCAGCCGCGGGACCAGGCGCTCGATCAGCGTCGTCTTGCCGCTGCCCGACCAGCCGGCGAAGCCGAATGCGCGCATCGGTCCAGTCGACGTCACGACGCGCGTCCGAGCACGGCGACCGCGATGGTGACCAGGCCCAGGACGAGGTTGAACGCGACGAGCCTGCGAATCGTCCCCATCGCGGCGCCGGCGTCCTCCCACCGGGATGCGGCGACCGCCTCGCGCATCGCACGGTAGGGTCCCGCCACGACGAACGCATAGACGATGCTCATCACCACGCCGATCGCCGCCATCGCCTGGACGGCCAGCCCCGCCGTGCGGAAACCGCCCGTCGCCATCACGAGCCACCCGCCGCTCGCGAGGATCGCCACCACGGCGGCGCCCGCCCACGGGAGGAAGCGCGCCAGCGACGCGCGAAGCAGCGCAAGCCGCAGCGGCGGAGCGAGCGCCAGCGCCGCGGGACGCAACGCCAGGTGCGCGAAGAACATGCCGCCGATCCAGACGACCACGCCCATCAGGTGCAGCCACCGCGCAATCTGCATCGGGGAACGATCCGGGAAAACTGCCATTCTAACGGGCGCTCGCTGACGCCCGCGGGTACCGGAACGCCCGGGACCGCGCTAAGCTGCCATCGGCCTGCCCGGAAGCCACGTCCCCACGCCCCATGAGCCGCTCCCTCTCCGTCGCCGCCGCCCCGGACCACGAGGTCACCGGCCTGATCGAGCGCGTGATCGCCGACGTGCCGCCGCCACGCTCGCACGAGGTCGACGATCCCGATCGCGCCGCGGAGGCGCTCGCGCGCGGCGCGGCGCAGCGCGCCGCCGTGGTCTCCGGCTCGCTCGCGCTGCCTCCCGGCCCGCTGGGCATGCTGACCGTGCTGCCCGACATCTTCGTGATCTGGCGCATCCAGCGGCAGATGGTCGCCGACATTTTCGGCCTCTACGGCCGGAGCGCCGATCTCACGCGCACGCACATGCTGTACTGCCTGTTCCGCCACGCGGCGAGCCAGGTGCTGCGCGACGTCGCGGTGCGCGCGGGCCAGCGCTTCGTGCTCCAGCAGCTGTCGAGCGGCGCGCTGCGCACGGTGCTGTCGTCGGTCGGCGTCGCCGTCACGAAGCGCATCGCGGGCGCGGCCGCGACGCGATGGGTGCCGATCGCCGGCGCCGCGGCGGTCGCGAGCTACGCCTACTGGGACACGCTGCAGGTCGCGAAGACCGCGCGCAAGCTACTCTCCCCGGCCGACACGCCGGCGGCGCGACACGCCGGCGGGTGATGCCGTGTGCGGCCGCTACGAGCTGCACGCGCACCCGGCGGCGATCGCGCTGGCGTTCGGCCTCGCCGAGCCGCCCGAGATCGTGCCGCGCTACAACATCGCGCCGATGCAGCAGGTGCCGATCGTGCGCGTCAACGCCCACGGGGCGCGCGAGCTGGCGTTCGTGCGCTGGGGCCTGGTGCCGCGCTGGGCGAAGGATCCGGCGATCGGCGCGAAGATGATCAACGCGCGCGGCGAGACGGTGCGCGACAAGCCGGCGTTCCGCACCGCCTACCGGCGCCACCGCTGCCTGCTCCCGGCGAGCGGCTTCTACGAGTGGATGGCGCGCGACACCGCCACGGGCGCGAAGCAGCCGGTCCACGTCGCGCCGAGGGATGGCGCGCTGTTCGCGTTCGCGGGCCTCGCCGAGCGGTGGCTCGGTCCGGACAACGAGCCGCTCGACACCTGCACGATCGTGACCACCGACGCCAATGCGCTGCTCTCGCCGGTGCATGAGCGGATGCCGCTCATCATCGCGCCGGCCGATTATGCGCGCTGGCTCGATCCGACCGTCGCCGATCCCGCGGACCTGATTGCGCCGTACGACAACGAGGCGCTGCGCTACGTGCCGGTGTCGACGCGCGTCAACACGGTCCGGCACGACGACGCGTCGCTGATCGTGCCGGTGGGCGAGGAACCGCGGCACGATCCGGAGCCGGCGACACAGCCCGACGGCGCGCCCGACGCGCCGGTGAAGCGCACCAGGCCCAAGCAGTCGGCGCTCTTCTAGCCGCGCCGCGCTAGAGCGGCGCGCAGAACGTCACCGCGTCGGGCCCGGAGCCTTCGGCAGCGTAGCCCTTGGCCACCATCTGGTTGCGCACCGCGAGGCTGGTCGTGTAACGGTGGTTGGTGTCCGGCCGCCGGTTCCAGACGCGGTAGATCGGCTGCGTGCCCGCCGGGCACACGCCGGACAACGGGTTGGGCACCGCGAGGTGCATCACGGCGGTGGATTCCAGGATGAACGACGGGTTCTGCTGGGCCACCGCCGCGCATTCCGCGGGGCTCGCCGAGTAAAAGTGGGAATCGGCGGGCGGCGGCAGGTAGAAGCGGCAGATCGGCGAGTACCCGCTCTGCGACACCGCGAACGCCTTGAACGAGAGGCCCGTGCGCGCCCAGCCCGGGAACAGGCCGGTGTCGAGCGCGGCGATCTCGTCGGGCGCGATCGTGATGAAGTAGTGGTCGGACACCGCGCGATAGAACTCGACGACGGTCACCGGCTGCGCGTTGAGCGGCTCGGAGGTGCCGGCGGACGACTGCCCGGTGCCCTTGACCGGGAGCGACGAGCGCCGCCCGTCGTTCGCCTCGATGACGAGCGTCGCCGACCGCAGGCCGGACGCCGAGGCGTTGAAGCCCACGTCGGCCGAGCAGGTGTCGTTCGGCGCCAGCGTCAGGTTCGCCTTGCACTGTCCCGAGCGGACGAACTCGTTCGCCTGCGGGCCTTCGAACAGCAGCGCGCCGATCGTCACCGGGGCGCCGGTCGCGTTCTTGAAGCGCACCCGCTGAGTGGAAGACGGCGTGCCGATCGCCCAGGCGCCGAAGTCGATCTGTGCGAGGTCGCTCGTGAACGGGCTCGCGGTTCCGCCGCTCGCCGTGCCGATCAGCTTGATCCGGTAGGGGTCGGGCTGGTTGACGGCGATCGTGATCTGGCTGCCGAAGTCCCCGGCCCCCGTCGGTGCGAACGTCACCTGCATCGTGCACGACGCGCCCGGGGAGATCGTCGTGCCGGCGCCGCAGCCCGACATCTGGTACGCGGCGCCCGCGGTGACGCTCGCGATCGAGATCGACGCGTTGCCGTTGTTCGCGAGCTGGATCGGCCGCGCCGTCGCCGTGCCGGCGGTGACGTTGCCGAAATCGACGACCGGCGGGATCGAGCACAGGAGCCCTTCGGAAACGCCCGGCGGCGGCCCGTAGAGGCAGCGGCAGCCGCGGATGTCGTCGGTCGTGAGGGTGTTGAGCGTGTTGTAGGTCGAGTAAGGAGGCCCGGACATCAGCGTGTTGTCGAACTGCGAGTGGTTGACGCCCAGCACGTGGCCGAACTCGTGCACCAGCAACCGCTCGAGCTGGTCGAACGCCGGGAGCTTGGCCGGGTCGACGACGACGTCGGAGTCGATGATGGGCCAGATGCCCTCGGCGGAAGGCGCCGAATAGCCGACCGTGTAGCCGGCGATGCCCGCGGGCGTCGCGCGCCATCCGACCACGTTGATCTGGTCGGGCTGCGGGCCGTTCTCGGCGTCGAGGACCGAGTGCTCGGGATCCACCGCCGTCGTTCCCGCGTACGCCGCGCTGATGTTGCAGGCCGACTGCCACTTGCCGATGGCCGATTGCATCGCGCTCGCGACGACCGACGCGTCGGCGAACTGCGGCGGCGCGCCGGTCGGGTTGTAGCTCCAGAACAGCGTCGACGGCCAGGCGGCGAGCGGGTCGTAGCTGAAGCGGAACTTGGTCTCGCCGGCCTTGGGCGTGAGCGCGAAGTCGACCGGCGCCTGCGCGAGCGCACCGCCGGCGAGGCACGCGGAGGCGAGCGCCATCGCGCACGCCAGGACGGCGACGGGCGCGGTCGGTGCTCGGCTTCGGGACGGCATCATGATCACGCGCGGGGCTTGGGCCGGGAAGCCGCCTGTTTCGTGCTGCATGGCGGCGCGCCATAGCGGGGCGTACCGGCTTTCCGTGTTCAGGTGGCAAAAAGGTACCACGCCGTCATGGTTCGAAAGCCGGACGTGGGCACCGTTGCACGTCGGTGCGCGGCGCACCCGGCGTTCCGACCCACGACGTTCGGGTGTCGGCCGTGCGCCGACAACGCGACCGGCGGGTGCGGCGCGCAATACGTGATGTGTCCGAACCGCTGCCTGCGGCGAGGTCGCCAGCGCCACCATCGCGTCTCGAATCGCGCGCACCGACGCGGAACGATCGTGGGTGTCCGGTCGCCGGATCCGAACGCGCCTGTGCCGTCGTTCGCGCAGCCGACGCCCCATGCCACGTCTCCTTGTCGTTCCGTTCGCCACCAGGCGACGAGCGGCAGGCAGAACGGCACGCGGAGGCCCCGCACAGGCGCGCCATGACACTGGCATACGGTGCCCCGCACGCCGCCCGATACCCGCCGGCAGTCTGGAGCCGCCCTGCGCGAGGCGCGGTATGCTGCCCCCGCCCGCTCCGCCCCCGATGCCCCGCCCTTCCTTCGAGCCTGCCTATCCGCGCGACCTCGCCGGCTACGGCGCCGACGTGCCGCACGCGCGCTGGCCCGGCGGCGCGCGCATCGCCGTGCAATTCGTGCTGAACCACGAGGAAGGCGGCGAGAGCGCCGTGCTGCACGGCGACGCCGCATCCGAGACCTTCCTGTCGGACATCGTCGGCGCGCAGCCCTTCGCCGCGCGGCACATGAGCATGGAGTCGCTCTACGAGTACGGCACGCGTGCCGGCGCGTGGCGCCTGCTGCGGCTGTTCCGGGAGCGCGCCATTCCGCTCACCGTGTTCGGCGTCGGCATGGCGCTGCTGCGCCACCCGGCGCTGGTCGACGCCTATCTCGCCGACGGCCACGAGATCGCGAGCCACGGCTGGCGATGGATCGGATACCAGCACGTCGACGAGGCGCACGAACGCGATCACGTCGAGCGCGCCGTCGAGGCGATCACCCGGCTCACCGGCGCGCCGCCGCAAGGCTGGTACACCGGCCGCGACAGCCCGAACACGCGGCGGCTGGTCGTCGAGCATGGCGGCTTCGTCTACGACGCCGACAGCTACGCCGACGACCTGCCCTACTGGACCGAAGTCGCGTGCTCGCGCGGCCGCGTGCCCCACCTCGTCGTCCCGTACACGCTCGACGCCAACGACATGCGCTTCGCGACGCCGCAGGGCTTCAACAGCGGCGAGCAGTTCTACGCGTACCTGCGCGACGCCTTCGACACGCTCTACGCCGAGGGCGATCCCGCCGGGCTCGACCGGCCGAAGATGCTCTCGGTCGGCCTGCACCTGCGGATCGCCGGGCGCCCCGGCCGCGTCGCCGCGCTCGCGCGCTTCGTCGACCATGCGCGCTCGCACGAAGGCGTGTGGTTCGCGCGCCGCATCGACATCGCGCGCCACTGGATCGCGACGCACCCGTTCCCGGGCGCGTCGCGCTGACCGCAGGCCGCGTCAGTCCGCTGCCGCGATCGACTCGCGCGCCGCAGGCACGGGCGCCTCGCGACGAAGCCCCCGCCTTCTCAGCAGCAGGTAGGCGGCCGGGATCACCAGCATCGACAGGAGCGGGGCGGTGATCATGCCGCCCACCATCGGCGCGGCGATGCGCTGCATGACCTCCGAGCCCGTCCCCGTGCCCAGCATGATCGGCAAAAGGCCCGCCATGATCACCGCGACGGTCATCGCCTTGGGCCGCACGCGCATCACCGCGCCCTCCTCGATCGCGTCGCGCAGGAGCGCCTCGGTCGGTGTCGCGCCGGCCGCGAGCCGCGCTTCCCACGCGTGGCGCAGGTAGATCAGCATCACGACCCCGAACTCCGCCGCCACGCCCGCGAGCGCGATGAAGCCGATCGCGGTCGCGACCGACGTCGAGTAGCCGAGCGCCCACATGAGCCAGTAGCCGCCCACCAGCGCGAACGGCACGGCGAGCATGATCACGAGCGCCTCGTCGAGGCGCCGGAACGCGAGGTAGAGCAGCACGAAGATCACGACGAGCGTGAACGGGACCACGTACGCGAGCCGCGCCTTGGCGCGCTCGAGGTACTCGAACTGCCCCGACCACGAGACCGAGTAGCCCGCGGGCATCTCGACCTGGCGGCCCACCGCCGCCTGCAGGTCGTGCACCACGGACACGAGGTCGCGCCCGCGCGCGTCCACGTACACCCATCCCGACAGCCGCGCGTTCTCGCTGCGCAGCATCGGCGGGCCGTCGACGATGCGCACGGTCGCGACCGCCGCGAGCGGGATCTGCGCGCCCATCTCGGTGACGATCGGCAGCATCCGGATCTCGTCGACCGAGTCGCGCAGCTCGCGCGGGTAGCGCACGCTGATCGGGAAGCGCGCGAGGCCCTCGACCGTCTCGCCCACGTTCTCGCCGCCGACCGCCGCGGCGATCACGTCCTGGATCTCGACGACGCTGAGGCCGTAGCGCGCGGCGGCCAGGCGGTCGATCGCGATGTCGAGGTAGCGGCCGCCTTCCAGCCGCTCGGCGAGCGCCGAGGTCACGCCCGGCACGTCCTTCGCCGCACGTTCGATCGCGCGCGTCAGGCGGTTCACCTCGGCGAGATCGGTCCCCGCGACCTTGACGCCGATCGGGCTCTTGATGCCGGTCGCGAGCATGTCGGTCCGGTTGCGGATCGGCGGCACCCAGATGTTCGACAGCCCCGGGACGCGCACCGTGCGATCGAGCTCCTCGACGAGCTTGTCGGTCGTCATGCCCGGCCGCCACTGGTCGCGCGGCTTGAACTGGATCGTCGTCTCGATCATCTCGAGCGGCGCGGGATCGGTCGCCGTCTCGGCGCGGCCGACCTTGCCGAACACGCGCGCCACCTCCGGCACCTGGCGGATCATGCGGTCGGTCTGCTGCAGGAGCTCCGAGGCCTTCGCGGCGGACAGGCCGGGCAATGCGGTGGGCATGTACAGCAGGTCCCCTTCGTCGAGCGGCGGCATGAACTCGCCGCCGAGCTTGAGCACCGGATAGGCGCTCACGGCCAGCACGACCGCGGCCAGCGCGATCGTCGCCTTCGGCCAGCGCAGCGCCCAGCGGAGCTGCGGCCGGTAGGTCACGGTGAGCCAGCGCACGAGCGGGTTCGACTCCTCGCCGCGCAGCCGCCCGCGGATCGCGTAGCCCATCAGCACCGGCACCAGCGTGATCGCGAGGCCCGCCGACGCCGCCATCGCGTAGGTCTTCGTGTACGCGAGCGGCTTGAACATGCGGCCCGCCTGCGCCTCGAGCGCGAACACGGGGACGAACGACAGCGTGATGATCAGCAGGCTGAAGAAGAGCGCCGGCCCGACCTCGACCGACGCGTCGACGATCAGCTTCCAGCGCTCCTCGGCGGTGGGTTCGCGACGGCCTCCCTCGCTCCGGCCGTTTGCGCCGCGGGCGGGGGCGTCCAGGCGCGCCGAGTCGCCTGCGTCGCTCTCGCCCCGCGATGCGGGGAGAGGGCCGGGGCCGGCGGCGTTCGCCTGCCGCCACGCCTCGATCTTCTTGTGCGCGTTCTCGATCATCACGATCGCCGCGTCGACCATCGCGCCGATCGCGATCGCGATCCCGCCGAGCGACATGATGTCGGCGTTGACGCCCTGCGCCCGCATCACGATGAACGCGGCGAGCACGCCGAGCGGCAGCGAGACCACGGCGACGAGCGCCGAGCGCAGGTGCAGCAGGAACGCGAGGCAGACCAGCGCGACGACGACGAACTCCTCGAGCAGCTTGTCGGTGAGGTTGCCTACCGCGCGTTCGATCAGCGCCGAGCGGTCGTAGGTCTCGACGATCTCGACACCCGGCGGCAGCCCCGGCTTCAGCGCCTCGAGCTTCGCCTTGACGGCGTCGATCGCGCGCCACGCGTTCTTGCCCGAGCGCAGCACGACGATGCCGCCGACCACCTCGCCCTCGCCGTCGAGCTCCGCGATGCCACGGCGCATCTCCGGGCCGAGCTGGAGGCGCGCGACGTCGCCGAGGAGCACCGGGGTGCCGCCTTCCACCGTCCTGAGCGGGATGCGCCGGAAGTCGTCGAGCGTGCGCACGTAGCCGCGCACGCGCACCATGTACTCGGCCTCCGCGAGCTCGACCACCGACCCGCCGAACTCGCGGTTCGCGTCGCGGATCGCCGCGACGACCTTCATCACCGGCAGCCCGTAGGCCTTGAGCCGCGCCGGGTCGAGGACGACCTGGTATTGCTTGACCATGCCGCCGACCGTCGCGACCTCGGCGACGTCCGGCACCGTCTTGAGCTCGTACTTGAGGAACCAGTCCTGCAGCGCGCGCAGCTGCGCGAGGTCGTGCCGGCCGCTGCGGTCGACCAGCGCGTACTCGTAGATCCAGCCGACGCCGGTCGCGTCCGGACCGAGCGACGCCTTCGCGCCGGGCGGGAGACGCCCCTGCACCTGGTTCAGGTACTCGAGGACGCGCGAGCGCGCGAAGTAGAGGTCGGTGCCATCCTCGAAGAGGATGTAGACGAACGAGTCGCCGAAGAACGAATACCCGCGCACGACCTTCGCGCCGGGCACCGACAGCATCGTCGTCGTCAGCGGATAGGTGACCTGGTCCTCGACGATCTGCGGCGCCTGCCCCGGGTACGACGTGCGGATGATCACCTGCACGTCGGAGAGGTCGGGGATGGCGTCGAGCGGCGTCTCCTTCACCGACCACACGCCGGCGACCGCGACCATCGCGGCGGCGAGCAGGACGAGGAAGCGATTGGCGACCGACCAGCGGATGACGGCGGCGATCACGGCTTGCCTCCCGCGGCCGCCGGCGCGATGGCGCTGAGCGCGAGCTCGCCCTCCGGCGTGATCGTGAACGCGAAGTCGACGCGCGTGCCCGGCTTCACGCCCGCGGGCACGCCCGTCGCCGGCGCCTTGAAGCCCATCGTCATCGCGCCCATGCCCGCGCTCGGGATCGCGCCGTGCTGGATGAACACGTCGCCGCCGTCGACGTCGCGGACGACGCCGCTGGCACGATGCACGACGCTGCCCGCCCCCGCGGGAGCGGGCGCCGGAGCACGATGGGCGGCGTGCGGGTCGACGGGGGCGGCGCCGGCCTGTGTTTCGGGCAGGGTCCGACCCTCGGCCGAAGGCGGCGCTCCGCCGGCGTTCATGCGCGCGAGCACGCCGCGCAGGCTCGCCTCGGAGTCGATCAGGAACTGGCCCGACGCGACGACGCGCGTGCCGGCGTCGATCCCGGCGACGATCTCGGACAGGTCGCCCGACTCGCGGCCGACCTTCACCTCGACCGGCGTGTAGCGTCCTTCGCCCGACGCGACGATCACGACGTCGCGCGTGCCGGTGCGGATGACCGCCTCGGAGGGCACGAGGACGCCGCTCACCGCCTTGCCTCGGAAGCCGACGGTCACGAACATGCCCGGCTTCAGCGCGCCGCCCGCATTGGCGAGCTCGATGCGCGCGCGAACCGTGCGCGTCGCGGCATTGACCTCGGGCAGCAGCGTTTGCACCGTGCCTGCGAGCGCGCGCTCGGGAGCCGCCGCGCTGCGCACCTCGACTTTCGTTCCGGCGGCGACGAGCCCCGCCTGCGCTTCGGGGATCTCGGCGATGACCCAGACGGTCGCGAGCCCCGCGATGCGCACGAGGTTCGTGCCGGGCATCACTGCCATGCCGTCGCGCGCGCCGATCTCCCACACGATGCCGGCCATGGGGGCGGTCACCGTCACGCGGCCGCTGCTCCTGCCTTCCCGCTCGACGCGCTCGATCTCCGCCTCGGGCATGCCGAGAAGGCGCAGGCGCCCTCGCGCCGCATCGACGAGCGCGTCGCCGCCGCGCTGGCGGCTCGCCCGGAGCGCGAGCAGCTCCTCCTGCGCGGCCACCCACTCGGGGACGAACAGGTCGGCGATCGGCTGCCCCGCGCGCACCGGATCGTAGGTGGCGCGCACGTGGAGGCGCTCGACGAAGCCCTGCACGCGCGACTGCACGCCGGTGAGCGTGCGCTCGTCGACGGCCACCGCACCGGTGGTGCGAAAGCCGCTGTCGAGCGTCCCCGACTTCGCCTCGACCGTGCGCACGCCCAGGCTCTGCGCGAGCCGCGGGCTCACGCTCACCGCGCCGCTGTCCGCGGCCGCGTCGGCGTAGACGGGCACGAGGTCCATGTCCATGAACGGGCTCTTGCCCGGCTTGTCGAAGCGCTGGCCCGGCGCCATCGGGTCGTGCCAGTACAGCACGCGACGTCCGCTGGCATCGGTGAGGGCCGCGCCGGCCGCGGGCGCCGCCGGCGGTCCCGTCGTCGCGTCCTGGGCCTTCGGCGTTCGCGCACCGAACCAGTAGCCGGCGAGCGCGGCGGCGAGCGCGACGACGACCAGCGTGACGAGCGTCGCGGCGGAAGCGCCGCGGGAGCGGATGGCGTTCATGACGATCCCTCCGGGGCGAGCGCGGCGAGCCACGCCCACGCGCGCGCGGCGGCGAGCTCGAAGCCCAGCTGCGCGAGACGCGCGTCGAGCACGGCACGGCGCGCCTCGAGGACGGCCGCGAGCGTGCCGCTCCCACCGCGGTAGGCGGCCAGCGCGGCGTCGACCCGTTGCTCGACCAGCGGAACCAGCTCGTCGCGCGTGCGCAGCGCCTGCGCGCGCATCGCTTCCCATTCGGCGAGCATCTGGCGCACCTCCGCCTCGCGGGAGCGCCGCAGGTCCTCGCGCTGCGCGCGCGCCGCGTCGCGCTCCTTGAGCTTGGCGGCCTGCTCGCGCTCCTGGCGCGTGCCCGGCGACCACGGCAGGTCGACGCGAACCATCAGCGAGAGCATGTTGCCGAACTCGGGCTTGCGGATGCCGTAGGTGAGCTCGACGCTCCAGTCGGGGCTCTTGCCGGCGCCCGCGAGATCCGCCTCCGCGCCCAGCACCGCCTCCTGCGCCTGCGCGAGCCGGATCTCTGGCTGGCGCTCGACGTCGACGATGCGCGACACCGCATCGGGCAGCGCGAGCACGTCCGGAGGCGAGGCGAGCGGACGGTCCGCGTCCGGCCCGAGGTAGCGGGCGAGCGCGTGGCGCGCGCGCTCGGCCGCGAGGCGCAGGTCGAGCCGTTGCTGGCGGCGCTCCGCGCTTGAGCGCGGCCGTCGCGGATCCTGCACGGCAGGTACGCCGCGCCGCGACGCTCCGGCTGCTGGTCGGCGCCTCGGTGATCAGCCTGACCTCGGTGTTCGTGAAGCTCGCCGACGTCGGCCCGACGCCG
>DASTCK010000337.1:0-14545 GCA_035711225.1 Casimicrobiaceae bacterium | reverse complement strand
TCGCGTCGAACGACCGTGCGATACTCTCGCACCGCCGTTACCGACGCTCCGTCCCGATGATCGGCCGCCTCACCGGCATCCTCCTCGAGAAGAACCCGCCGCAGATCCTGCTCGACGTGCACGGCGTGGCCTACGAGGTCGACGTGCCGATGAGCACGTTCTACAACCTTCCGGACACCGGCGCGAAGGTGACGCTCCACACGCACCTCGTCGTGCGCGAGGACGCCCACCTGCTCTACGGCTTCGGCACCGAGCACGAACGCCGCGCGTTTCGCCAGCTGATGCGCATCAGCGGCATCGGGGCGAAGATCGCGCTGGCGGTCCTCTCGGGCCTGTCGGTCGCCGAGCTCGCGAGCGCGATCACGCTGCAGGAGTCGGGCCGGCTCACCAAGATCCCCGGCATCGGCAGGAAGACCGCCGAGCGCATCCTGCTCGAGCTCAAGGACAAGCTCGCGGCCGACGTCACGACCGCGGTCGGCGTGCATCGCGCACCGCCCGTGTCGTCGGACATCCTGAACGCGCTTCTCGCGCTGGGGTACAGCGACCGGGAGGCCGTCGCCGCCGTGAAGGACCTCCCGGAGGGCGTCACCGTGACCGACGGCATCCGGCAGGCGTTGAAGCGCCTCGGCAAGGCGTGACCTCGTCCCCGGTGGTCGACAAGACGCGGCACATGCGGCGCGAGGAGCCGCCGGACGGCCCGGGCGGCCGAAGCGCTTAGAATCCCGCGATGGCCATCGAGAGCGACGCCTTCCACCGAGTGGTCGCGGCCAGGCCCGTCGACGCGCGCGAGGAGGCGCTCGAGCGCGCGCTGCGCCCGCGGCTGCTCGACGAGTACGTCGGGCAGGAGAAGATTCGCGGCCAGCTCTCGATCTTCATCGAGGCGGCGCGCCAGCGCGGCGAGGCGCTCGACCATGTGCTGCTGTTCGGGCCGCCGGGGCTCGGCAAGACGACGCTGTCGCACATCGTCGCGCACGAGCTCGGCGTCAACCTGCGCCAGACCTCGGGGCCGGTGCTCGAGCGCCCCGGCGACCTCGCGGCGCTGCTCACCAACCTCGAGCCACACGACGTGCTGTTCATCGACGAGATCCACCGGCTCGCGCCGATCGTCGAGGAGATCCTGTACCCGGCGCTCGAGGATTTCCAGATCGACATCATGATCGGCGAGGGCCCGGCGGCGCGAAGCGTCAAGCTCGACCTGCCGCCGTTCACGCTGGTCGGCGCGACGACGCGCGCCGGCATGCTGACCAATCCGCTGCGCGACCGTTTCGGCATCGTCGCGCGGCTCGAATTCTACTCGGCCGAGGAACTGACGCGCATCGTGGCGCGCTCGGCGAAGCTCATGTCGATCGAGGTCGACGCCGCCGGGGCGCTCGAGATCGCGCGCCGCTCGCGCGGCACCCCGCGCATCGCGAATCGCCTGCTGCGCCGCGTTCGCGACTACGCGCAGGTGCGCGCCGCCGGCCACGTCGACCGCTCGGTCGCCGACGCGGCGCTGTCGATGCTCGACGTCGACGCGTCGGGACTCGACGCGATGGACCGCCGGCTGCTCGCGACCGTCGTCGAGAAGTTCGACGGCGGCCCGGTCGGCGTCGACAGCCTCGCCGCGTCGATCGGCGAGGAGCGCGACACGATCGAGGACGTCATCGAGCCGTTCCTGATCCAGCAGGGGTACCTGCAGCGGACCTCGCGCGGGCGCGTCGCCACGGCGCAAACCTGGCGCCTGCTGGGCCTGGCGCCGCCCTCGGCCGGCGGCGGTGCCGACCTGTTCCCGGGCGCATGACGGCGGCCCGGAAGCCCTATGCCTTTCCGGTCCGCGTCTACTACGAGGACACGGACGCCGCCGGCGTCGTGTACTACGCGAATTACCTCAAGTTCCTCGAGCGCGCACGCACCGAGTGGCTCGACCACCACGCGCTGCCCCTGCCGGAACTCGAGCGCGCGCATGGCGTCGTATTCGTCGTGACCCGGGCCGAGATCGACTTCCGCGGCGCGGCCCGGCTGGGCGACCGGCTGGAGGCGACCGTCGTCTTCGAGCCGGCCGGCCGCGCTCGGCTCGAGGCGCTCCAGACCGTGCGTCGCGACGGCGAGGTGCTCGTCGACGCGCGCATCCGCCTCGCCTGCCTGGCACGCGAAGGATGGAAGCCGGCGCGCGTTCCCGAAGCCCTCGCCCGCCTGCTGGAGCCCCGTTGAACGTCCACGCCGACCTCTCGTTCGTCTCGATGGTGATGAACGCCTCGATCGCCGTCCAGGCGGTCATGGCGCTGCTCGCGATGCTCTCGCTGTGGAGCTGGTGGCAGATCTTCCTCAAGATGTTCCAGCTCTCGAGCGCCAAGCGCGAGGCCGATCGCTTCGAGGACGAGTTCTGGAAGGGCGGCGATCTGGCCGAGCTGTTCCAGAAGAGCTCGCAGGGCCGCAACGGCGGCGGGCTCGAGCACATCTTCACCGCGGGGTTCCGCGAGTTCGCGAAGCACCGCCGCCAGGGGTCGAGCTCGACGCTGACGCTCGACGCGGCGCGTCGCGCGATGCGCGCGGCCTACCAGCGCGAGGTCGATGGCCTCGAGGCGCACTTGTCGGGCCTCGCGAGCGTGGGCTCGGTGTCGCCCTACATCGGCCTCTTCGGCACCGTGTGGGGGATCATGAACGCGTTCCGCGGCCTCGCGAACGTCGCGCAGGCGACGCTCACGCAGGTCGCGCCCGGCATCGCCGAGGCACTGGTCGCCACCGCGATCGGCCTGTTCGCGGCGATTCCCGCGGTCGTCGCCTACAACCGCTACACGCACGACGTCGACCGCCTGGCGACGCGGTTCGAGACGTTCATCGAGGAGTTCTCGAACATTCTCCAGAGGCAAGGCTGAAAGGCGGCGATGGGCGTTAGGCGATGGGCGATGGGTACTGCGCGACGCGATGCGCAACGCTCGCCTCTCTACCGCTGCTAGCGATCGTCCGCCACGACTCCTTTTCCCCTATCGCCAATCGGCCATCGCCCATAGCTCCCCGATGTCCATGCGCCGCCCCCGCAAGAGCATGAGCCAGATCAACGTCGTGCCCTACATCGACGTGATGCTGGTGCTGCTCGTGATCTTCATGGTCACGGCGCCGCTCGTGTCGCCGGGCGAGATCGCGCTGCCGTCGGTCGGGAGCCGGCTCACGGTGCCGGTCGCGCCGCTCGAGGTGACGCTGCGCAACGACCAGTCGCTGTGGCTGCGCGACCAGTCGGCCCCGGGGACCTCGCCGGTCCGCGTGTCGCGCGACGAACTCGTCGCGCGCGTCGTCGCGAAGCAGGCGCGCACGCCCGACCAGGGCGTCGTGATCGCCGCCGACAAGTCGGCGCGCTACGAGGAGGTGCTGGGCGTCCTCGACCTGCTCCAGCGCAACGGCGTGCGGCGCGTGGGCCTGCTCGCGCGCGCGCCGCAGACCTGACCCGGCGCGATGAGAGGCGAGAAGCGCGCGCCGGACGGCTTCGCGGCGCGACGTCCCGCGAGCAAGGTCGCGCTGGCGCTCGCGATCCTCGTGCACGCCGCCTTCGTCGGCGTGCTGATCTGGTCGGTGCGCTGGCAGAGCCGGCCGCCGCAGCCGATCACCGCGGAGCTGTACGCGCCGCCGGTCAAGGCGCGCGTGCCGGAACCCGAGCCCAAGGTCGAGCCGAAGCCCGCGCCGAAGCCGGAGCCGAAGGTCGAGCCGCCGCCTCCGCCGCCACCGAAGACCGTGCAGCAGGACGCCGACATCGCGCTCAAGGCACGCCAGGAGCAGGAGAAGCGCCAACGCGAGAAGGCGGAGATCGAGAAGCGCGAGCGGGAGAAGAAGGCGGCCGACGAGAAGCGCATCGCGGACGAGAAGCGTGCCGCCGACGAGAAGCGCAAGGCGGACGAGAAGAAGGCCGCCGAGGCGCGCGAGCGGCAGGACCGCGAGACCGAGGCGCTGCGCGCGCAGGCCGAGCGCGAAGCGGCGCAGGCCGCGGCGCGGGCGAAGGCGCAGGCCGAGGCCGACGCGCGCAGCGCCGCGCAGGCCGACTGGATCCGGCGCATCCAGGCGAAGGTCCGCGGCAACGTGATCGTGCCGCCCGACCTGCCGGGCAATCCCGAGGCGATCTTCGAGGTGATCCAGCTCCCGACCGGCGAGATCATCGACGCGCAGCTGCGCAAGTCGAGCGGCGTGAAGGCCTACGACGAGGCGGTGCAGCGCGCGATCCTGAAATCGAGCCCGCTGCCGCGCCCCGAGCGCGCCGAGCAGTTCCAGCGGGCGCTGGTGTTGCGTTTCCGCCCGCTCGATTGACGCGCGGGCTCGGGGGCAGAGGGAACCTGCGGAGAGGGGGATCGGACGGGCGGCCACCCAACGCCGTCCCCATCTCCTGCCTCCGCTGCGCCTACTCTCGCGCCTTCTTCTCGATGATCTGCGCGGCGGCCCAGCTCCACTCGGCGCGCTGCTCGACCAGGCTGCGGAGCGCGACGGTGTACACCGAGCGGCCGGTGGTCAGGATCACGCTGCGGCCCTCGGAGTATTCGGAGGTCGGCACGATCAGCGTCTTCACGGCGAGCGGCTTGTCCGGTCGCGACGGCGGCGGCAGGTACAGCGCGTCGAAGCGCGCGCCCAGCGACCCGACGTCGATGCCGTTGACGACGAAGCCCAGGTCGTCGCGCGACTCGCGCCGCGTGTAGAGCGTCACCGGGACGAACCGCTCGGCGACGATCGACACGCCCGCCTCGACTTCCTCGTTGCTGACCTTGTTGAGCCTCCTCACGACGCCGAGCACCCAGTCGGACTCGTCGCTCTGGCGCACGGCGACGAGGCCGCCGAGCGCGAGGCTCTGCCCGATGCCGCCCGACGCCGCGATGCGCAGTCCCGCGACGCTGCGGTCCTTGACCTGCCACATCGGATCGGAGAACGACGACAGGCTCGCGACCAGCGAATCGTGCTCGTCGGGCGTCGGGCGCTTCATGCGCGGCGCGTCGGCGACGGCGTAGACCTCGATCTGCTCGGCGCCGGCCGCCTCCTGGGACGTGTCGCCGGGCTCCTTCGCGCCGAACTCGCGGCAGATGCGCCCGAGCCCGATGCGCACGCGCGCCGAGACCCTGCACGCGGTACGAGGGTCGCGCCTCAGGTCGGTGAGCACGTTGGGCGCAACCGCCGGCCGGACCTTGTCGAGGATCGCGATGCGCTGCTGGTTGATCGGGCCCGCGGGCCCCAGGTCGGTGTTCTCCGCCTGCCGCAGCGCCATCGTCGCGCGGTCGATCTGGTCGGCCAGAAGCGAGGTGTCGAGGTAGCGCAGCATCGAGCCCGAGTCGTTGCCGGTGCGTCGCTGCAGGCCGGTGCGCCCGGCGATGTCGACGAAGAAGCCCTCGGGCGAGCGTGGCACCGCGTCGAGCGAGAGCCGGCGGCTCCACGCGCGCAACTGCGAGCACGCCCAGTCGATCTCGGAAGGCGTCATGTTGCCGGTGTTGAGCTGATGCACGAGCAGCGCGTACAGATACTCCTGCTCGAGCGTCCAGGTCGTCTGGCTCTGGCCGCCGGCGCTAAGCGCGGTCGGAACGCGCTCGACGCCGAGCTCGGTCGCGCGCAGGAACGAGCGGTGCAGGTCGGCCCACTTGGCGGGGATCCAGCGCTCGTAGCGGAACACGCGCAGCTTCGCGTCGGTGCCCGCGTAGTGCGTGTGGCGCGTGAACAGGAACGGCACCAGCGGCTTCCAGCGCGCGTTGCCGGGCTGCGAGAGCGCCGCCTCGAGCGCGCCCTGGTAGGCCAGCATGAAGCCCTGGGTGAGCTCGTAGATCGCCTGCCACAGCCGCTCGGCGAGCCTGGGGCCGGTCTCGGCGTTCTCGACGTACTGCTTGATGAGCTGGCGGCGGTCGGCGCCGAGCGCGGCGTCGAGGAACTGGACCGCCTGGAGCCTCACGGGATCGACCGGCTTGCGCGACTGGCGCATCGCGTCGAACGCCTTCATCACGTGCTGCTGGCGCCCGATCACGTCGAGCGCCGGCAGCTGGCGCAGCCACACCGAGACCGCCTTCGCCGAAACGAGGGGGTCGGTAGTGTCCTTGCCTGCGGTCAGGAATTCGAACATGCGAAGGGACGCTGAAGGGCGTGCGCGAGGACGACCGCACGCATGGCGTCGCGGGCGCTTGCGCCGCTCGCCGAAGGCAGGCTGCCGAGGGCCGATTTATAGACGAATTCCCCCGGGGGCGCAAAAAGGGCGCCGGAACGCTCGGCTACAATCGCGTTTCCCGGCGCCGGCCACGGCGCGCGGGTGCACGACACGCGTGGCCGGACCCGGCCGCTTCGCCCCACCCCCTGCACGATACCTTTATGGCCCGACCGCCTGTTCACGCCCTTCCCCTTCTCGTCGTCGTGGCGTCCTTTTCGCTTGCCACCTACGCGCAGAATCCCGCCCAACCCGGACCCAAGGAAGTCAGCAAGATGGATGCCACTGTCAGCGCACTGAAGAAAATCGATGTGAAACAAGGCTCTGGGCCGGAGGCCGTCGCCGGCAAGCCGGTGGTCGTCCACTACACCGGATGGCTCTACGATCCGGCGCAGCCGGAAGGAAAAGGACGCAAATTCGACAGCTCGGTGGACCGCCGCGAGCCCTTCTCGTTCCCGCTGGGGGCCGGCCGCGTGATCCGGGGATGGGACGAGGGCGTGGCGGGGATGAAGGTGGGCGGCAAGCGGACGCTCATCATTCCGTCGGACATGGGTTACGGCGCCCGCGGGGCCGGCGGCGTCATCCCGCCCAACGCCACGCTGATCTTCGACGTCGAGCTGCTCGAGGTCCGTTGATGCCGATGCTCCCCCGCGACGGTCGGCCGGACGCGAAGCGGCGGCTCGATTACCGCCCGCCCGCCTTCCTCGTGGACCGCGTCACGCTGGAGATCGACCTCGATCCTGCGTCGACCGAAGTCAAGGCCACGCTCGCCTACCGCCGCAACCCGGCCGCGGTCGGCGACGACCGGTTCACCCCGCTGGTGCTCGACGGCGAGCAGCAGGAGAACGTCCGCGTCGAGCTCGACGGGCGCCCGCTGGGGAGCGGCGAAGCGGTGGTCTCGGCGTCCGCGTTGACGCTGGCTGACGCGCCGGACAGCGGCACGCTGGTCGTGCGCTCGCGCATCGCGCCCGAGAAGAACGTCGCGCTCGAGGGCCTCTACGTCTCGTCGGGCGTCTTCTGCACGCAATGCGAGCCGGAAGGCTTCCGGCGCATCACCTATTTCCCCGACCGCCCGGACGTCCTCTCGTCGTTCACGGTGACGCTGCGCGGCGATCGTGCGCGCTATCCGGTGCTCCTGTCCAACGGGAACCTGGTCGCCACCGGCGGCCTGCCGGACGGGCGCCACTTCGCGACCTGGCACGACCCGTTCCCGAAGCCCACCTACCTGTTCGCGCTGGTCGCAGGCGATCTCGCGTCGCTCGAGGACACCTTCACGACGGGCTCGGGGCGCCGCGTGCACCTCGCGATCTACTCGACGGCTCGCAACATCCCGCGCTGTCAGTGGGCGATGGAGTGCCTGAAGCGCGCCATGCGCTGGGACGAGCAGCGCTGGGGGCGCGAGTACGACCTCGACCGCTTCATGATCTTCTGCGCCGACGACTTCAACATGGGCGCGATGGAGAACAAGGGCCTCAACATCTTCAACAGCCGCCTCGTGCTCGCCGATCCGGACACGGCGACGGACGACGACTACGCGGCGATCGAGGCGGTGATCGGGCACGAGTACTTCCACAACTGGACCGGCAACCGCGTGACCTGTCGCGACTGGTTCCAGCTGTCGCTCAAGGAAGGGCTCACGGTCTTCCGGGACCAGGAATTCAGCAGCGACATGGGCTCGCGCGCGGTCGAGCGCATCGGCGCGGTCGAGAACCTGCGCCGCATGCAGATGCCCGAGGACGCTGGCCCGATGGCCCACCCGGTCCGGCCGGACGAGTACCAGGAGATCAACAACTTCTACACGGCGACCGTGTACGAGAAGGGTGCCGAGGTGATCCGCATGCAGCACGCGCTGCTCGGACCGGCGCGCTTTCGCCGCGGGATGGACCTGTACTTCGAGCGCCACGACGGCCAGGCGGTGACCTGCGACGATTTCGTGCAGGCGATGGCCGATGCGTCGGGTGTCGACCTGGCCCAGTTCCGCCGCTGGTACTCGCAGGCGGGCACGCCTGTCGTGCGTGCGCGCGGCAGCCACGACCCCGCCACGAGGACTTACACGCTCTCGCTCGAGCAGCGCTGCGATCCCACGCCGGGACAGCCGACCAAGCTGCCGTTCCACATCCCGCTCGCCGTCGGGCTGGTCGGACCGGACGGCCAGGACCTCGAGCTCGCGCTCGAGGGCGATGCCTCGGAGCCGGCGCCGACGCGCGTGCTCGAGCTCACGCGAGCGACGCAGTCATTCCGCTTCGTGAACGTGCCGAGCGCGCCGGTACCGTCGATCGCGCGCGGCTGCTCGGCACCGGTGCGCGTCGAGTTCGACTACGGTGCGGAGGCGCTGGCGCTGCTCGCCGCGCACGACAGCGACCCGGTCAACCGCTGGGACGCCGCGCAGCGCATGTTCTCGCTCGCGATCCGGACGATCGCCGCGGAGCATCGCGCCGGGCGGCCCGGCGCCCTGCCCCGCCCGCTCGTCGACGTGGCAGCCGCGCTGCTCGACGATCACGCGCGCGACCCGGCGCTGATCGCGCTCGCGCTGACGCCGCCCGATCCCGCCTACGTCGCCTCGCTCGACGCCGTCATCGACGTCGACGGCATCGACCATGCGCGCGCGTTCGTCATCCGCGAGCTCGCTCGCGCGCTGCCGCGCGGGTTCGAGCGCACCTACGCGGCGCAGCGACGCACGGGCCACTACGAGCCCAGCCCGGCGCAGATGGCCACGCGCCGCCTCGCGAACCTGTGCCTGCGCTACCTGGCCGAGCGCGGCGACCCCGCCGGCCGCGCGTTCGCCGTCAGGCAGTACGAGACCGCGGACAACATGACCGAGGCGATCGGCGCGCTGGGCGCGCTCGCCGACACCGGGTCGCCCGAGCGCGACGACCTCTATGCGCGGTTCGAGGAGCGCGGGCGCGACGAGCCGCTGGTGCTGGACAAGTGGTTCGCGCTCGAGGCGACCAGCCGGCGACCCGGCACGCTCGCGCGCGTGCGAAGCCTCGTCGGCCACCCGCGCTTCAACGTCCGCAACCCCAACCGCGTGCGCTCGCTCGTGGGAGCGTTCGCGCTGCGCAACTTCGCGCGGTTCCACGCGGCGGACGGATCGGGCTATGCGTTCGTGGCCGACCAGGTGCTGCTGCTCGATCCGATGAACCCGCAGCTCGCGGCGCGCATCGCCGGCGCGTTCGAGCTGTGGAAGCGCTTCGACGAGCCGCGCCGCGGGCGCGCGTCGATCGAGCTCAAGCGCATCGCGGCAGCCCCGGCGCTGTCGCCCGACGTGACCGAGATCGTGACGCGCAGCCTCGCGGATTGACGCGACGGGGCGGGGAGGAGTCCCCTTCCGCCTGCCTCCGGTTCAACTGACCTTCATGCAGCGCGTGAGCGTCGTCGCCTCGCCCCTGCGCACGAACTCGGGGCCGCGCGTCGACTCGGGCCCGCCGCCGCTCACGCGCAACGCGACCTTGCCGTCCGTGTAGAAGGGACGGTTCCGCGTCGGATCGAGCTTCAGCGTGTAGCGCTCGCCGTTCGCGAGCGCGAGCGTCGCCTGCTCGCCCGCGATCGCGAGCTCGACGTCGACGCCGCCGACGATGCAGGTCCAGCGCCCGTCCGGCGCCTGGGCCATCGATGGCGCGGCCGGGGCAGCGCATGCGATAACGAGCGCCAGCCGGGAAGCAAGTTTCGCGGTGTGCATTGGTAGCTCCTGCCCGGCGGGAGCCCGGGCTCCTTCCCGTAGGGTCGCAGGCATCCGGCCGCCCGTCAACGCCAGGCCGCCCGGGGTGCCTGCCGAAACCCGGCCGCTTGCCGTCGTCGACGACGCGCAATCAACCAGTTCCTGCCCGGTTGGGCGCCGCGCGGGGCGCAGGGATACGCGCTTCGTCGTCGCGCTGCACCGGTCGCCGCGCTCTCGCTGCGGTTCGTCGCACGGCGCCCGCCTTCCGGCGCCGCTTCGCTACGCTTGACGCACTGGGGGAATCGAACCTTCGGAGATCAGCCATGCCAATGCACGGTCATGCCCGCATCGCCTTCGGCGTCGCGCTCCTCGCCGCCTCGCCGCTCCTTTTCGCCCAGCAGGAGACCCCGGGACGCTGGGCCTGCGTCGCCAACGGCAAGGACCTCGACATCAGGATCGCCAACGGTGAGGCCACCGTCGCGGTCGACGGCGAACGGCGGGTGCTGAAGAAGCAGGACGTGCGCAGCGGCACGCTCTACACCGACGGCACGGTCGCGCTGCGCCACAAGGGTGCCGCTGTCGACGGGGAGGCGCAGTGGATCGAGAACGGCCAGACGAGCGCATTGTCGCGCTGCCTGCCGGTGACCGGATGAGGAAAGCCCGGTCAGCCACCCTGGCGCGTGACGCCAGGTAGCGCTCGCGCGAGCGCATCAGGCCCGCTCCTTCCGAGGTAGCGCGCTTGACGCGCTCGCGTGCGCACGCCGCAAGCGCGCGCCGTCCGCGTCGAAGGTCGCGTCGCGACGATCAACGCGGAACGCCATTGCGGCGACGGGCCGGTGGCGGCGCCACCGCGCGTCGTTCCCCTCGCGGCTCGCGGCGCCTTCGTCGTCCGGAGGGCTACCAATAGGTCTCGAGCGTGATGTGGCCCGGCTCCTTCCGCCGGTGCCTCCGCATCCCCCGCCCCGCCAGCACTTTCTGCACGTCCTCGACCATCTGCGGATTCCCGCACAGCATCGCGTGCGCGTTGTCCGCGGTGAGCGGCACGCCGGCCCGCGATTCGAGGCGTCCGTCCTCGATCAGCGCGGGGATGCGCCCGGGCAACGCGCCCGCGTGCGCCTCGCGGCTCACGACCGGCACGAACGAGAACGCGCCATGGTGCTCGCGCGCGATGCCGTTGATCGCGTCGCCGTAGTTGAGCGCGGCCGCTTCCCTCACCGCATGGACGAGCACGATGCGGGCGAACTTCTCCCAGGCGTCGGCCGTGCGCAGGATCGACAGGAAGGGCCCGATCCCGGTCCCCGTCGACAGGCACCACAGCACCTCGGCCTGCGGCACCTCCGGGACGCTGAAGAACCCGTTGGCCCTCGCGCCGAGCCACAGCGCATCGCCGGGATCGAGCGCGGCGAGGCGCGGCGACAGCGGTCCGCCGGGGACGACGTTGAAGTAGAACTCGTGCCGCGGCGCGTGCGGCGGATTCACGAACGAATACGGCCGCCCGAGCATCGGATCCTTCTCGCCGGGTGGCGCCGGCAGCGCCAGGCGCGCGAACTGGCCCGCGACGAACGTCAGCCCGGGCGCCTCGACCTCGAGGGTATGCAGCGAGCCGGTCCAATCGCGCCGCGCGGCGACGCGGCCTTCGATCCACTGGGCCATGGGAAGGGAAGACGGGACGGTAAGATCGCGATTATGCCCACCCCTGCGTCCAGGCGCGTCGCGTTGAGGGCCCCGACCGCCGCGGACGCGGAAGCGTTCGTCGCGGCGGCCAGGGCGAGCCGGCGATTGCACGGCCGCTGGGTCCAGGCGCCGTCGACGCCTGCCGAGTACCGCACCTACCTGAAGCGATTCGCGACCCGGGCCGCGGCGCCCACGCACGTGGGGCTCCTCGCGGTGCGACGCGAGGATGGCGCGATCCTCGGCGTGTTCAACTTCAGCAACGTGGTGCGCGGCTGGTTTCGCAGCGCGTACCTCGGCTACTACGGATTCGCGCCCTTCACGGGCCACGGCTACATGACCGAGGCGTTCGGCCTCGCGCTCGACTACGCGTTCGCGAAGCTCAAACTGCATCGCGTCGAGGCCAACGTGCAGCCGGGGAACCGGCGCAGCAACGCGCTGGTCGCGCGCGTCGGGTTCACGCGCGAGGGGTACTCGCGCCGCTACATCCGCATCGCGGGGCGCTGGCGGGACCACGTGCGCTACGCGATGCTCGTCGAGGACTGGCGCGAGATCAAGCGCGCGCGCCGCGCGAGGAAGCGGTGAGGCGCACGGTGATCGTGGCGTTGTCGCTCGCCGCGGGCGGCTGCGCGACGAGCGCTCCCGACCCGGACGCGCCGCAGGCGCTCGAGGGCCTGGCGGTCGCGCCCTACGGCGTCCACGAGACGTGCACGAAGCTCGGCGAGGGCGACCGCCTCGACTGGACCTTCGAGTCGCGCGAGCCCGTCGACTTCAACCTGCACTACCACGAGGGTCCCAGCGTGATCATGCCGGTCACGCTGCTCGCGAGCTACGGCAACGCGGGCATCTACCCGGCGCCGTTCGCGCGCGAGTTCTGCGCGATGTGGGAGGCCGGGCCCGCGGGGGCGATCCTGTCGTATCGGCTGCGCCCGCGCCGGGCGGCGCCATGACCGCGAAGCGAGACGGTCGAGCGGCGCTGCTGTTCGACCTCGACGGCACGCTGACCGACAACTACCTCGGCATCGCGCGCTCGATCCGCTACGCGCTCGAGCGCCTCGGGGTCGAGCCGCCGGACGAGGCGGTGCTGCGCCGCTGCGTGGGGCCGCCGCTTCGCACGACGTTCGCGGCGCTGCTGGCGAGCGACGATCCCGCGTCGGTCGAGCAGGCGGTCGCGCTCTACCGCGAGCGCTTCGCGGACCTCGGGTGGCGCGAGAACGTCGTCTACGCCGGGATCCCCGAGGCGCTGGCCGCGCTGGCCGCCCAGGGACGGCGCATGGTCCTGTGCACGTCGAAGCCGGAGATCTACGCGAGGCGCATCGTGACGCTGTTCGGCTTCACCGAGTTCCTGTCGGGCGTGTACGGCGCGGACCTGCACGGCCGCTTCGACGACAAGGCGCTCCTGCTCGCGCACCTCGTCGAGCGCGAGGGCCTGGACGCGACGCGTGCCGTCATGGTCGGCGACCGGCACCACGATGTCCGCGCGGCGCGCCTGAACGGCGCCCGCGCGGTCGGCGTGCTGTGGGGCTACGGATCGGAGGAGGAACTCGCCGGCGCGGATGCGCGAGTGCGCGAGCCGGCGGAGCTGGTCGAGGCGCTGGGGCGCTGACGGTAGAAGCGATCGTGGACCGCGGAGGGTGGAAATCGCGCGTGCGCGCCGCACCATGCCCCGGCGCATCGGGCATCGACCATCGCCTTTCGCTTCTGCGCCCTACTCGGCCACCGGCTTGTCCAGATCGGGCCAGGCGTAGGTCGCGCCGTTCCTGAGCTTTCGCGCCAGCACGATCTTGTCGGCGATCTTCGCCGCCGCCACGTCCGGCGCCGTCAGGCGGCGATCCGCGTGGAAACCGCGGAACATGGCGACTGCCGGCACCTCGACCTCGGTGCGCATGCGCACGGACGTCTGCATGTCGGTGTCGATGACGCCGGGACGCAGCGACACCGCGGCGAACTTCGCATCGGACACCTCGCCGGCGATCACGCGCGTCAGCATCTCGAGGCCCGCCTTCGCCTCGCAGTAGAGGCCGACGCCGGCGATCGCCGTGCGTGCGGCGCCCGACGAGACGTTCACGATGCGCCGCTCGACGCCGGCATCCGCGAACGTGCGCAGGAACAGCGCGCACAGCGCGGCCGGCGCCGCGAGGTTCACGGCGATCGCCCGGGCGACCGCGGTGCTGTCGTGCGTCGCCGTCAATCCCATCGGCTCGGTCGTCGCAGCGTTGTTGACGAGGCACACGGCCTCCGGCGCGAGAGCGGCGATTGCACCGAGCGCCGGCCCGGTGGCGGCGTCGATCGCCGCGACGTCCGCGAAGTCGCAGGTGGCGTGGCGGTAGCGCTCGCCCTCGAGGCCGGGCGCCGCCGAGCGGCCGACGCCGAGCACCGTGGCGCCACGGTCGACGAGCACGCGCGCCAGCGCGGCGCCGAGCCCGCGCGAGACCCCGGTCACGATCACGCAGCGCATCAGGCCTCCCTTGCGCCTACCTGCCGCTCAGCGCGCCGAACACGAGGACGAGCGCGATCACCGCGAGGACGATCAGCGCGATCTTCCACGGGCTCTTCGGGTACTCGCCCGCCACCGCGCCGGTGACGCCGTTGATCGCGCACTGGAACGCACGCCGCCCGTAATCGTACGACAGCAGCCAGGCCGGCGCGAGGATGTGCTTGTAGGTCTGCCCGGACCAGTCGGCGCGCACGGCGAGGTTGCGGTAGGTGTCGCCCGGCACGTCGCGCGCGCAGATCCCCTCGAGCGCCGCGTTCATCGCGGCGCGGGCGCTGGCGGCCGCGGCGGCGAGGTCGATCTGGTAGCGCTCGACGACCCAGCCCGCGACGAATGCGGGGTCGTAGCGCTTGAGCTCGGCGGTCGGGAAGGGCTCGATGGCGCGCAGCAATCCCGGGTGGACGCCGACCGACGCGCACACGAGGTCGTCGTCGAAGAAGTGCGACACGTGGCCCGCGGCGGGCTCCCAGCGCACCTGCCGCACCTGGCGTGTGCGCAGCTGCCCTTTCTCCACGTACGACTCGGTGGTGTAGTAGTAGTGACCGGCCTCGGCGGTCCAGTCGGCCTCGACCTGCGCGTCGAACGTCCA
>DASTCK010000336.1:0-17297 GCA_035711225.1 Casimicrobiaceae bacterium | reverse complement strand
CGCCGAACACGACGAGCTTCGCGGGCAGCGGCCGGTTCTTGAACGACGAGTCGATCGCGAGCAGCGCGGCCAGGTCGACGGCCGGCTCGTCGATCCGCACGCCGCCCACCGCGTTGACGAACACGTCGTAGCCGCCCACCTCGACGCCGCCATGGCGGTGGAGGACGGCGAGGAGCAGCGCCAGCCGCTGCGGGTCGAGGCCGACGGCGAGGCGGCGCGGGCTGCCGCCGGAAACAGGATCGACCAGCGCCTGGATCTCGACCAGCAGCGGTCGCGAGCCTTCCAGCGTCGCCACGACCGCGGATCCCGGGACCGGCTGCGCGTGCTGCGACAGGAAGAGCGCCGACGGATTGGACACTCCTTTCAGGCCGCGCTCGGTCATCGCGAACACGCCGAGCTCGTTCGCCGCCCCGAACCGGTTCTTGATCGCCCGCACGAGCCGGAAGGCCGAGTGCGGGTCGCCCTCGAAATAGAGCACCGTGTCGACGATGTGCTCGAGCACGCGCGGGCCCGCGATCGCGCCCTCCTTCGTGACGTGCCCGACGAAGACCACGACGATGCCGCGCTGCTTGGCGAGCCGGGTGAGCTGGGCCGCGCATTCGCGCACCTGGGAAACGCTGCCGGGGGCGCTCGCGAGCGCCTCGGTGTAGACGGTCTGGATCGAGTCGACGACGACGATCTCGGGCGCGTTGGCGTCGATGGCCGCGACGATCGCCTCGAGCTGCACCTCGGCCAGGAGCTCGACCGGCGCGTTGACGAGGCCGAGGCGGTCTGCGCGCAGCGCGATCTGCTCGGCCGATTCCTCGCCGGTGACGTAGAGGACCTTGCGGGACGCGCCGAGCGCGGCGCTCGCCTGCAGCAGCAGCGTCGACTTGCCGATCCCCGGGTCGCCGCCCAGGAGGATCACGCCCCCGGCGACCAGTCCGCCCCCGAGCACGCGGTCGAATTCCTCGAGACCCGTGGCCACCCGCGGCCGCTCGCGCGCGACGATCGAGCCGAGCGGGCGCACGGCCGATCGCGCTCCCGCGATCGTCGCGAAGCGCGTCGGCGCGGGCGTGGCCACGCTCTCCACGAGCGTGTTCCAGGCGCCGCAATGCGGGCACTGCCCCTGCCACTTGGGCGAGGCGCCGCCGCACTCGGTGCACGAATAGACGGTCTTCGGCTTCGCCATCGGGGAAGCGGGGTGGCGGCTTCCGCCGCTCAGGCGGCCGGCCGCCGGCCGCGCATCAGGAGAGCTCGGCCGGATGGACGACCGCGGTGCCGAGCTTGCCGACCACCACGCCCGCCGCCTCGTTGGCGACGCTCACCGCGTCGGCGAGCGGCGCGCCACCGGCCACCATCGCCGCGATCGTCGCGATCACCGTGTCGCCGGCGCCCGAGACGTCGAACACCTCGCGAGCCTGCGCGGGGAAGTGCACGACGCCTGCGGCCGTGTAGAGGCTCATCCCCTCCTCCGAGCGCGTGATCAAGAGGGCCTCGAGGTCGAGCTCGCGCCGGACGCGCTCCGCCCTGGCGGCGAGGTCGGCGTCGTCGCGCCAGCGGCCCGCAACCTCGCGAAACTCCGAGCGATTGGGCGTCACCAGCGTGGCGCCGCGGTACTTCGCCCAGTCGTCGCCCTTGGGGTCCACCAGCACGCGCACGCCGGCCGCGCGCGCCTGGCCGATCATCGTCGCGATGTGGGCGAGCCCGCCCTTGCCGTAGTCGGACAGCACGACGACGTCCGCGCCGTGCACGCGCTCGCCGAACTCCTTGAGCTTCGCGCCCAGCACCTCCTGCGACGGCCGGGTCTCGAAGTCGATCCGCAGCAGCTGCTGCTGGCGCCCGATCACGCGCAGCTTGACCGTCGTCGGCAGCGACGCATCGTGGTGCAGCGACGCCGCGATGCTGTCGGCGGCGACCAATCGCTCGATCACCGCGCCCGCTTCGTCGGCGCCCACCACCGACAGCAGCGACGCGCGCGCCCCGAGCGCCGCGACGTTGCGCGCGACGTTCGCGGCGCCCCCGGGGCGCTCCTCGGTGCGCGCGATGCGCACCACCGGCACCGGGGCCTCGGGGGAGATGCGCTCGACGTCGCCGAACCAGTAGCGGTCGAGCATCACGTCGCCGACGACGAGGACGCGGCCGGCCCGGACGCGATCGCGCCAGGCGGAGAAACGCGGCGGGACCGGTGCGGGGACAGTCATCGGGGGCGTTCCGGCGAGCGCGGCGCGGGGCGCGACGTGGCCGCGATTATAGGGGCGGCGCCGCGGGCGCCGTCATCGGCCGTCGCGCCGGGGGATTCTCAGCGCCGCCCGATCGAGACGTGCTCGAGGCCGGCGGCGCGCACCAGCGCGGGGTCGTACAGGTTGCGCCCGTCGAACACCAGCGGCTCCTTCAGCATGCGCCTGAGGTCGTCGAAGTCCGGGCTCCGGAATTCCTTCCACTCGGTGACGACGACCAGCGCGTCGGCGCCTTCCACCGCGGCCATCGGCGTCGCCGCGTAGCCGAGCGACGCGCGCTCGCCGAAGGCGCGCCTCGCCTCGGGCATCGCCACCGGGTCGTAGGCGGTGACCGTCGCGCCGCGCTCGAGGAGCGCGTCGACGATGACGCGCGAGGGCGCCTCGCGCATGTCGTCGGTATTGGGCTTAAACGCGAGCCCCCACAGCGCGAAGCGCCGGCCGCGGAGATCGGCGCCGAGCCGCGCGACGATCTTGTCGACCATCACGTGCTTCTGCGCCTCGTTAACGGCCTCGACGGCGGCGAGCAGCTTGAGCGGCTGGCCGTGCGCCGCGGCCGTGTGCTGCAGCGCCTTGACGTCCTTCGGGAAGCAGCTGCCGCCGTAGCCGACGCCCGGATAGAGGAAGTGCCAGCCGATCCGCGGGTCGGAGCCGATGCCCTTGCGCACCGACTCGATGTCGGCGCCGAGGCGATCGGCGAGGTTGGCGAGCTCGTTCATGAACGAGATCCGGGTCGCGAGCATCGCGTTCGCCGCGTACTTGGTGAGCTCCGCCGAGCGCACGTCCATCACGATGATGCGCTCGTGGTTGCGCTGGAACGGCGCATAGACGGCGCGCAGCAGGTGGATCGCGCGCTCGTCGTCCGCGCCGATCACGACGCGGTCCGGCTTCATGAAGTCCTCGACCGCCGCGCCCTCCTTCAGGAACTCGGGGTTCGAGACCACCGCGTAGGGCACCTCGACGCCGCGCCGGTCGAGCTCCTCGCGGATCGCCGCGTGCACGCGATCGGCGGTGCCGACCGGCACCGTGGACTTGTCGACGACGATCTTGTGGTCGGTCATCCGGCGCCCGATGTTGCGCGCCGCCTCGATCACGTGACGCATGTCGGCCGAGCCGTCCTCTTCCGGCGGCGTGCCGACCGCGATGAACTGCAGCGTGCCGTGGCGCACGGCGGCGTCGATGTCGGTCGTGAAATGCAGCCGTCCCGCGTCGACGTTGCGGCGGATCATCGCCTCGAGCCCGGGCTCGTGGATCGGCACGCCGCCCCCGTTCAGGATCGCGATCTTGCGCTCGTCGACGTCGAGGCACAGGACGTCGTTCCCGACCTCGGCGAGGCAGGTGCCGGTGACGAGCCCGACGTAGCCGGTCCCGATCATCGTGATCTTCATGCCCGCACCCCGAAGCCTATCGTGGCGTTGATCGCGTCGAGCGCGGCGACCGGGTCGGCGGCGCCCGTGATCGGGCGCCCGATGACGAGGTAGTCGGCGCCCGCGGCGAGCGCGTCGCGCGGCGTCATGACGCGCGCCTGGTCCTGCGTCGGGACGCCGGCGGGACGGATGCCGGGCGTGACCAGCGTGAACGGGCGCCCGATCGCACGGCGCAGCGCGTACGCCTCCTGCGCGGAGCACACGACGCCGTCGAGGCCCTGCGACTGCGCGAGTCGCGCGAGCCGCAGCACCTGTTCTTCGGGCGTCGCGTCGATGCCGATCGCGGCGAGGTCGGACGCGGAGAGGCTCGTGAGCACCGTGACCGCGATGAGCAGCGGCCTGGGGACGCCGGCGTCCGCCGCCGTGCGCGCGACCGCTTCACGCGCGGCGGTCAGCATCGCCGGCCCGCCCGATGCGTGCACGTTGAGCATCCAGACGCCGAGTCGCGTCGCCGCCGCGCAAGCCTGCGCCACGGTGTGGGGGATGTCGTGGAACTTGAGGTCGAGGAACACGCGGAAGCCGCGCCGCACCAGCTCGCGCACGAGCCCCGCGTCCGCCGAGGTGAACAGCTCCTTGCCCACCTTGAGCGCGCAGTTCGCCGGGTCCAGGCGCGCCGCGAGCGCGAGCGCCGACGCGGTGTCGGGGAGGTCGAGGGCGACGATGACGCGGGGGTCAGGCATGGAAGGCGATAGGCGATGGGCGATAGGCGATGGGGACCGCTGGCCACGAGGATCGCGCGCGCCACGAAGAACACAAGACGACGACGACCCCCGGGGTGTCGATTCCCCTATCGCCTATCGCCCATCGCCCATCGCCACTCCTCACGCGAACCCCTCCGGCGTCTCCGTCCGCCGCGGCGAATACGTCTCCCACTTCTGGCACCCCGGGCAGCGCCAGTAGTACTGGCGTGCCCGGAACCCGCACTGCTCGCAGCGGTACATGCCGAGTCGCTTGATGTGCTGGTTGACGAGGTTGCGGACGAGCTCGAGGTCGTGGCGCCGCTCGGGGGGCGCCGCGTGGATCTGCGCCTCGAGCAGGCGGTCGAGGCCGAGCAGCGTCGGGTTGCGGTTGAGCTCGTCCTTGATCAGCGCCGCGGCGGCGTCGGCGCCCTCGGTTTCCAGCGTCAGCGAGAACAGCGCGTTCAGGAGATCGAGCGACGGCGACTGCTCCTGCCAGGCGCGCAGGAGCCGCAGCGCGCGCGGGCGCTCGCCCAACTTGCGGCAAGCGTCGGCGACGCGGTCGGCGACGAGCGCCAGGAACGCGGCGCTCTGCGTCTCGATGCGTTGCCATGCGTCGAGCGCCCCGGCGGGGTCGCCCTCCTGCATCGCGAGGTCGCCGGCGATCAGGTTGGCGCGCGCGCAGCCGCGGTGGACGGCGAGCGCGCGCTCGACCTCGGCGCGGGCCGCGGCCGGGTCCGACCTGAGCAGCGCGGCCTGCGCGAGCTCGCAATGGTATTGCGCGATCTCGCGGAACGCGGGCGTGCGGTTGATCGCGGCGACGCGCCCGGTGACCTCGATCGCCTTCGCCCAGTCCTTCTCCTGCTCGTAGATCGAGATCAGGTGCGCGAGCGATTGCGTCTCGTAGGGCGTCCCCTCGAGCTTGGCGAAGAGCTGCTCGGCGCGATCGAGCATGCCGGCGCGCAGGAAATCCTGCGCGAGCTCGTAGCTCGCCATCGTGCGGCGGTCGTCGGGCAGGTCGGAGCGGTCGAGCAGGTTCTGGTGCATCCGGATCGCGCGCTCGATCTCGCCCTGGCGGCGGAACAGGTTGCCGAGCGCGAAGTGCAGGTCGACGGTCTGCGGGTCGACCTTGACGACCTCGATGAACGACTCGATCGCCTTGTCCGGCTGCTCGTTCAGCAGGAAGTTGAGGCCGCGGAAGTACGACAGGGGCAGCGCCCGCGACTCGGTCAGCAGGTGCTTGATGTCGATCCGCGCCGCGATCCATCCGAGCCCGAAGAACACCGCCGGGATCGGCAGCAGCCACCACAGGTCGAAATCCAGCTGCACGGACGGTCGGCGCCGCTCGCCCTACCCGATGCCGAACGGCGGCTGGCCGGTCGACGACAGGGGCCCGGGGATCGCGCCGTGCGGCGCGGGCGGCGGCGGCTGGCGCGCGGCTTCGCGCCGCATGCGCTTCAGCTGCCGCTTGAGGCGAACGTTGCGGAGCGCCCCGGTCGCGAGCCCCAGCGCGACACCCGCGGCGAACACCACGAGGACGACGAACACGAGCGGCGCCTGCCAGGTCGCGACGCGGAAGAAGCGGAGCGTGACCGGCTCGGCGTTGTCGAGCGACAGGAACAGCAGCGCCACGAACAGCGCGATGCCGGCGAGCCAGCGCACGACGGCCATCACGCCCGCCGCGGCGGCGAAGCCGTCCCGGCGGAGGGCTCGCGCCCCCGCGTCACGGCGCCTTCTTGAAGTCGACGCGCTCGCGCAGCTCCTTGCCTGCCTTGAAGTGCGGCACGCGCTTCTCGGGCACGTGCACCTTCTCGCCGGACTTGGGGTTGCGCCCGGTGCGCGGCGGCCGGTGGTTCAGGCCGAAGCTGCCGAACCCGCGGATCTCGATGCGCTCCCCCTTCGCGAGGCTCTCGGCCATCGCGTCGAGGATCATCTTGACCGCGAGCTCGGCGTCCTTGGCGACCAGTTGCGGAAACTGAGCCGCCAGGCGGTCGATCAGCTCCGATTTGGTCATCGGCATCGGCCCTTCCGGTCAGCCGTTGGACTTGCTGTCGTGGAGCTTCGCCTTGAGCAGCGCCCCGAGGTTGGTCGTGCCCGTGTTGGCGCCCGAGTTCTCCTGCGAGATGCGGTTCATGGCCTCGCTCTCGTCGGCCTGGTCCTTCTGCTTGATCGACAGGTTGATGCCGCGGTTCTTGCGGTCGACGTTGATGATCATCGCCGTCACCTTCTCGCCTTCGCGCAGGTGCTGGCGGATGTCCTCGACGCGGTCGCGCGCCACCTCGGAGGCCCGCAGGTAGCCCTCGACCTCGCCGCTGCCGAGCGCGACGACGGCCCCCTTCGCGTCCATGCTCTTGACCGTGCCCTGGACGATCGCGCCCTTGTCGTGCAGCGCGACGAAGTTGCTGAACGGGTCGCCCTCGAGCTGCTTGATGCCGAGCGAGATGCGCTCGCGCTCGACGTCGATCGCGAGCACCACGGCGTCGACGTCCTGGCCCTTCTTGTAATCGCGCACCGCCTGCTCGCCGGTTGCGGTCCACGAGAGGTCGGACAGGTGGACGAGGCCGTCGATGCCGCCGGGCAGCCCGACGAACACGCCGAAGTCGGTGATCGACTTGATCGTGCCGTGCACGCGGTCGCCCTTCTTGTGGTTCATCGAGAACTCGTCCCACGGGTTCGGCATGCACTGCTTCATGCCGAGCGAGATGCGGCGGCGGTCCTCGTCGATCTCGAGGATCATCACCTCGACCTCGTCGCCCAGCTGCACGACCTTGGTCGGGTGGATGTTCTTGTTGGTCCAGTCCATCTCGGAGACGTGGACGAGCCCCTCGATCCCCGACTCGATCTCGACGAACGCGCCGTAGTCGGTGATGTTGGTGACCTTGCCGAACAGCCGCGTGCCCGGCGGGTAGCGCCGCGACAGGCCCACCCACGGGTCCTCGCCGAGCTGCTTCAGCCCGAGCGAGACGCGGTTCTTCTCCTGGTCGAACTTGAGGACCTTCGCGGTGACCTCGTCGCCGACCGACAGCACCTCGGACGGGTGCTTGACGCGGCGCCACGCGAGGTCGGTGATGTGCAAGAGGCCGTCGATGCCGCCCAGGTCGACGAACGCGCCGTAGTCGGTGATGTTCTTGACGATGCCCTTGACGATCGCGCCTTCCGACAGCGTCGCGAGCAGCTTCTCGCGCACCTCGCCCTGGCTCTCCTCGAGCACCGCGCGGCGCGAGACCACGACGTTGTTGCGCTTGCGGTCGAGCTTGATGACCTTGAAGTCGAGCTGCTTGTTCTCGAACGGCGAGGTGTCCTTGATCGGCCGGATGTCGACGAGCGAGCCGGGCAGGAACGCGCGGATGCCGTTGATCATGACCGTCAGGCCGCCCTTCACCTTGCTGGTCACGAGCCCCTGCACGATGGAGCCCTGCTCCATCGACTGCTCGAGGTCGTGCCAGGCCTTGAGGCGCTTGGCCTTGTCGCGCGACAGGCGCGTCGTGCCGTAGCCGTCCTCGATCGACTCGATCGCGACGGTGACGAAGTCGCCGGGCTTGACCTCGACCTCGCCGTTGTCGTTCTTGAACTCCTCGATCGGGATGAACGACTCGGACTTGAGTCCCGCGTTCACGACGACGACGTTGTAGTCGACGCGCGTGACTTCCGCGGTGATGAGCTCGCCCTGCCGCATCTCCTGGCGCGCGAGCGATTCCTCGAACAGCGCGGCGAAGTTCTCGACGGGGGTGGAGCCGGACATCTGGGTGGCAGTCGCCATGGGGTTGGCCTCTAGGTTGCTACCGCACCGGACGAGAACCCTGTATCTCGCCGGCCGCGGGCTGGTTGACGTCAGCGCCCGTGCGCGCGCCGGCTTCGAAGCGCGCGCCCGAGCGACCCTTTGCAAAAAGCGCGTCGGCCCGCTGCTTCGGCGGAATCAGCGCTTCGGCGCGTGGCCGAAGCGATGAAACCGTTCGAGAACAAAGGCTACCGCCGCGTCGATCGTCAGGTCGGTCGTATCCAGGATGACGGCGTCGTCGGCGGGCCGCAGCGGTGCTGCCGCTCGTTCCCCGTCGCGGGCGTCGCGCATCCGGATTTCATGCAAAAGACCCTCGATGCTAGCCGATATTCCTTTTTCGATCAACTGTTTATACCGGCGCTCCGCGCGGGCCTCCGGCGTGGCGGTCACGAACACCTTGCAGGCCGCGTCGGGGAACAGCACCGTGCCCATGTCCCGGCCATCGGCGACGAGCCCCGGGGGCTGCCGGAACGCCCGTTGCCGGTCGACCAGGGCGGCCCGCACGGCGGGGTAGACCGCCACGCGGGACGCTGCCGCCGACACGGCTTCCTCCCGGATCGCCAGCGTCACGTCCTCGCCATCCAGCAGGACCCGGCCGGGCTCGAACCGGACGTCGAGCCCCGTCGCGAGCCGTCCGAGCCCCGCGGCGTCGTCCAGCCCGATGCCGGCACGCAGCGCGGCCAGCCCCACCAGCCGGTAGAGCGCCCCGCTGTCGAGGAGGTGGAAGCCCAGCGCCCGGGCGACGCGCGCGGCGACCGTCCCCTTGCCGGAAGCGGCCGGGCCGTCGATGGCGATGACCGGGACCGTCACGCGCTCGTGCCGGTCGACCCGGCTCCGCCGCCGACCAGCCGCGCGAACGCGTCGAAGTAGCCGGGAAAGGTCTTCCGGACGCAGCCGGGGTCGCGGATCGTGACCTTCGTCCCGAGCAGCGCGACGAGCGAGAAGCACATCGCCATCCGGTGGTCGTCGTAGGTGTCGATCGCGGCGGCCCTCGGCTGGCGCAGCGGATGGACGGTGATGCGGTCGCTGCCCTCCACGACGTTCGCGCCGACCTTGCGAAGCTCGGCCGCCATCGCGGCGATGCGGTCGGTCTCCTTGACGCGCCAGCTCGCGATCCCGGTCAGCGTGGTCGGCTCGCGCGCGGCGAGCGCCGTGACCGCGAGCGTCATCGCGGCGTCGGGGATCGCCGTGCAGTCGAGCGTGCCGCCGTCCAGCGGCCGTCCCGCGCGCGCCTCGATCCAGCCGGGACCGTCGCGGATGTCCGCGCCGAGGCGCGCGAGCACGTCGGCGAACCCGACGTCCCCCTGGATCGCGTCGCGGCCCACGCCGGTCACGCGCACCGGTCCGCCGCCGAGCACGCCCGCGGCGAGGAAGTACGACGCCGACGACGCGTCGCCCTCGACCAGCACGGTCCCCGGGCTCGCGTAGCGTGCGCCCGCCGGCACCACGAACGTCGTCGCGTCGGGACTCGAGACCGCGACGCCGAAGCGGCGCATCAGCCGCGTCGTGATGTCGACGTAGGGGCGCGAGATCAACGGCGTCGTGACCTCCACGCGCGTCGCGGCCACGTCGGCATCGCGCGCGAGCGGCAGCGCCATCAGGAGCGCGGACAGGTACTGGCTCGACACGTCGCCGCGGATCGGCACGGCGCCGCCCGCCTTCAGCGCGCCGCCGACGATCGCGAGCGGCGGAAAGCCTTCGTTGCCCACGTAGCGCACCTTCGCCCCCATCGCATGCAGCGCGTCGACGAGGTGAGCGATCGGGCGCTCGCGCATGCGCGCGACGCCGTCGAGGACGTAGTCGCCGCCGAGCACCGCCAGGACCGCGGTGAGCGGGCGGAACGCCGTGCCCGCGTTGCCGAGCGCGAGCCGTGCCGACCGCTTGGGGAACGCGCCTCCGCACCCGTGGACGGTCGCCCGACGCGCCCGGCGGTCGTGCTCGACGCGCACGCCGAGGCTTTCGAGCGCTTCGAGCATCCGCTCGGTATCGTCGCTCTCCAGGACGCCGTCGACGACGGTCGTGCCCTGCGCGAGCGCCGCGATCAGCAACACGCGGTTGCTGATGCTCTTCGAGCCCGGCAGCGCGACCGTGCCCTCGGCGTGAGCGACCGGGGCCAGCGTGAGGTCGGGCGAGGCCATCGCGCTAGCGGTCGACCGGCCGCGGGACCGCCGATTCCGCCTGCCAGCGGCGCCGTGCCTCGCTCGCCTCCGAGAAGATGCGCTCGAGCGCCGCGCCGTCGCCGTCGTCGATCGCGCGCGCCAGCGTGACGAGCAGCGCGCGATAGTCCGCGAGCGCGGCCGACAGCGCGCGCCGGTTGGCGAGCGCGATGTCGCGCCACATCTCGGGCGAGCTGCCGGCGATGCGCGTGAAGTCGCGAAAGCCGCTCGCCGCGTGCGCGAACAGGTCCGCGGCGTCGGGGCGCGCGGCGAGCTGGGCGACGAGCGCGAAGGCGAGCACGTGAGGCAGGTGCGAGACCGCCGCGAAGATGCGATCGTGCTGCGCGCAGTCGAGCGCGATCACGCGCGCGCCGCAGAGCTCCCACATCGCGCGCACTTTCGCGAGCGCGTCGGAGGCGGTGTCGGCGAGCGGCGTCACGACCGTCGTGCGATCGCGGAACAGCGTCGGGAAGGCCGCTGCCGCGCCGGAGTGCTCGGTGCCGGCGACCGGGTGCGCGGGGACGAAGCGCGCGATCCGCGCGCCGAACGCCGTTCGCGCCGCCGCGACCACGTCCTCCTTGGTGCTGCCGGCGTCGGTGACGACGGTCGACGGTCCCATGCCGGCGGCCACGCGCGACAGGATGGACGCGATCTGCGCCACCGGCGTCGCGACCAGCACGACGTCGGCCTCGCGCAGCTCCTCGTCCCAGGCCTCGTCCAGCGCGCGCGCGCGGTCGACGATGCCGCGCGAGAGCGCCTCGTCGAGGTTGGCGCGCGTGCGCCCGACGCCGACGACCTCCCGTACCGCGCCCGTCGCCCTCAGCGCGAGCGCGCACGAGCCGCCGATCAGCCCGACGCCGACGACGACCAGCCGCCCGATCGGGACGCCGTCCGCCACCGTCGTGCTCACGCCGTGCTGCGGCGACGCCCGAGCGCGTGCGCGAGCGCGCCGAGGAACCGTTCGTTCTCCGCCGGCAGGCCGATCGTGATGCGCAGCCACTCGGGAAGCCCGTAGCCGGCGACCGGCCGCACGATCACGCCCTGCCGCAGGAGCTCGCCGTACACGCGCGCGGCGTCGCCGACGCGCGCGAGGATGAAATTGGCGTGCGACGGCAGCGTCGCGACGCCGAGGGCGGCCAATCCCTCCTCGAGCACCTGCATGCCTTCGCGGTTGAGCCGGGCGCTCTCGTCGACGTACGCCGTGTCCTCGAGCGCGGCGATCGCGGCCGCCTGCGCGAACGAGTTCACGTTGAACGGCTGGCGCACGCGATTCAGCAGGTCGGCGAGGGAGGGATCCATCACGCCGTAGCCGACGCGCAACGCGGCGAGGCCGTACGCCTTCGAGAACGTTCGCGACACGACGAGGTTCGGATGGCGGTCGAGCCACCCGATCGCCGTCGAGCGGTCGGCCTCGGACAGGTACTCGTCGTACGCCTCGTCGAGCACGACGACGACGTCGCGCGGCACCGCGGCGACGAACGCCTCCACCCGCCCGCCTGACAGCCAGGTCCCGGTCGGGTTGTTGGGATTGGCGACGAACACGACGCGCGTGCGCGGCGTGATCGCGGCGAGCATCGCGTCGAGGTCGTGCCCGTAGTCCTTCGCGGGAACCTCGATGCCCTTCGCGCCGCGGGCGTGCGTCGCGAGCGGGTACACGGCGAAGGCGTGCTGCGCGTAGACCGCTTCGTCGCCCGGCGTCAGGAATGCCTGCGAAACGAGCTCGAGCACGTCGTTGCTGCCGTTGCCGAGCACGATGCGCTCGGGGGCGACGCCGAGGCGGAGTCCGAGGGCCGCGCGAAGCGCGTAGCCGTTGCCGTCCGGGTAGCGCGTGAGGTCGGCGGCGGCCGCAGCGATCGCGGCCAACGCCTTCGGGCTGGGGCCCCGCGGATTCTCGTTGGACGCGAGCTTGACGATCGTCGACGCCTCGAGCCCGAGCTCGCGCGCGAGCTCCTCGATCGGCTTGCCCGGCACGTAGGGCGCGATGTGCCGCACCCACTCCGGAGCACGGGAGGCCGGATCGCGCGGGATCGGCGTCGGCATCAGGGTTCGCGCGCGGCCGGATACGAGCCCAGCAGCTTGAGGAACGGCGCGCGCTCGCCGAGCTCGGCCAGGGCGGCGGCCACCGGCGCGTCGCTCCGGTGGCCGGTGACGTCGATGTAGAACAGGTACTCCCACAGCCCGGTGCGCGCCGGGCGCGATTCGAATCGCGTCATCGACACGCCGTGCCGCGCGAGCGGCTCGAGCAGCGCGTGCACGGCGCCCGGCCGGTTGGGCGTCGACAGGACGAGCGACGTCTCGTCGCGGCCCGAGGCGCGCACCTGCTGGCGGCCCAGCACCCAGAAGCGCGTCGTGTTGTTGGGCTCGTCCTCGATGTGCGGCACGAGCACCGGCAGCCCGTAGGTCCGGGCGGCGATGTCGCCGGCGATCGCCGCGGCGCCCGCCTCCCCCGCCGCGACCCGGGCGGCCTCGGCGTTGCTCGCGGCCACCACGCGCGGCACTGCCGGCAAGTGGCGTGACAGCCATTGCACGCATTGCGCGAACGACTGTGCATGCGAGTACACGCGCTCGACCTCCGCAAGCGACCGCGCGCGCGTCAGCAGGCTCTGCTGCACCCGCAGCTTCACCTCGCCGACCACCGACAGGTCGGTCGCGACCATGAGGTCCAGCGTCCGGCCGACCGCGCCCTCGGTCGAGTTCTCGACCGGCACGACCGCGTAGTCGGCGCGCCCGGACTCCGCCGCGCGGAACACCTCGTCGATCGACGCCTCCGGCACCCCGTCGACGAACGCGCCGAAGTGCCGCTCGACGGCGGCGTGCGTGAAGGTCCCGGGCGGCCCCAGGTAGGCGATCTTCAGCGGCCGCTCGAGTGCGAGGCAGGCGGACATGATCTGCCGGAACAGCAGGACGACCGCCTCGCGGGGCAGCGGGCCCGGATTCTCGTCCGCGAGGCGCGCGAGGACGCGCGCCTCGCGCTCGGGTCGATAGGCCGCGGCCCCGGATCCTTCCTTCAGCCTGCCGATCGCCTGCGCGTGGCGCGCGCGCGCCGACAGCCGCGCGAGGATCTCGCGGTCGAGCGCGTCGATCGCGTCGCGGTGCGCGCCGAGCTCCTCATCGCGGTCCCCGGACATGGACACCCCGTCAACGCGCCTGCGCGACGACGTCCCGCGGGCGAGCGGTCATTCGTCTTCCTCGTCGCGCTCGACGACGCGCTCGAGGCCCGCGAGCTTCTCGCCCTCGGACAGGTTGATGAGCGTGACGCCCTGCGTCGAGCGGCCCATCTCGCGGATCGACCTGACCTTGGTGCGGATCAGCACGCCGCCGGTCGAGATCAGGATCACCTCGTCGTCGTTCGACACCAGCGCGGCGACCACGACCTTGCCGTTGCGCTCGGACTGCTGGATCGCGATCATGCCCTTGGTGCCGCGCCCGTGGCGCGTGTGCTCGACGATCGGCGTGCGCTTGCCGTACCCGTTCTCGGTCGCCGTCAGCACCGACTGGTTCTCGTCCTCGGCGACCAGGAGCGCGATCACCTTCTGCCCCTTGTCGAGCGACATGCCCTTGACGCCGTGCGCGTTGCGGCCCATCGGGCGCACGTCGTTCTCGTCGAAGCGCACCGCCTTGCCGCCGGAGCTGAACAGCATCACGTCGTGCTTGCCGTCGGTGAGCGCGACGCCGATCAGCCGGTCGCCGTCGGCCAGGTCGACCGCGATGATCCCGGACGGGCGCGGGCGCGAGAAGTCCGCGAGCGGCGTCTTCTTGACCGTGCCCATCGCCGTGGCCATGAACACGAACTGCGTCTCGGTGAACTCCTTGACCGGCAGGATCGCGGTGATCTTCTCGTTGTCCGCGAGCGGCACGAGGTTGACGATCGGCTTGCCGCGCGACGCGCGGCTGCCCTGCGGGACGTTGTAGACCTTGAGCCAGTAGACGCGGCCGCGGTTGGAGAAGCACAGGATGAAGTCGTGCGTGTTCGCCATGAACATGCGCTCGACGAAATCGTCCTCCTTGGTCGCGGTGGCCTGCTTGCCGCGGCCGCCGCGGCGCTGCGCGCGGTACTCGTCGACCGGCTGCGCCTTCATGTAGCCGCCGTGCGACATCGTGACGACCATGTCCTGCGGGGCGATCAGGTCCTCGATCGACAGGTCCTCGCCCTGCGCGACGATCTCGGAGCGCCGCGCGTCGCCGAACTCCTCGCCGATCGCCTTGAGCTCGTCGCCGACGATCGTCGTCACGCGACCGGGCTTCGCGAGCACGTCGATCAGGTCGACGATCAGCTCCATCACCTCGCGGTACTCGCCGGTGATCTTGTCCTGCTCGAGGCCGGTCAGGCGCTGCAGCCGCAGCTCGAGGATGGCCTGCGCCGGCGCGTCGGACAGCCTGTAGCCCTCTCGGGTCGCGCCGAATCCCGGCGGGAGCCCCTCGGGCCGCGCCTGGTCGGCGTTGGCGCGCTTCAGCATCTCGTCGACGACCGGGCTCCGCCACACGCGCGCCATCATCGCGGCCTTCGCCTCGGGCGGCGTCGTGGACGCCTTGATCAGCGCGATCATCTCGTCGACGTTGGCGAGCGCGACGGCGAGGCCTTCCAGGATGTGCCCCCGCTCGCGCGCCTTGCGGAGCTCGAAGCGCGTGCGGCGGACGACCACCTCGCGCCGGTGCTGCAGGAAGAACTCGACGAACTGCTTGAGGTCGAGCAGCCGCGGCTGGTTGTCGACCAGCGCGACCATGTTCATGCCGAAGCTGTCCTGCAGCTGCGTCAGCTTGTAGAGGTTGTTGAGGACGATCTCGGGCACCTCGCCGCGCTTGAGCTCGATCACCACGCGCATGCCCGACTTGTCCGATTCGTCGCGGAGGTCGCTGATCCCGTCGAGCTTCTTGTCGCGGACCAGCTCGCCGATGCGCGTGAGCAGGTTCGCCTTGTTCACCTGGTAGGGGATCTCGTCGACGATGATCGCCTGCCGGTTGCCCTTGTCGAGGTCCTCGATGTGCGTGCGCGCGCGGATCACGACGCGGCCGCGGCCGGTGCGGTAGCCCTCGCGCACGCCCTCGAGGCCGTAGATGATCCCGGCGGTCGGGAAATCGGGCGCGGGGATGATCTCCATCAGCTCGTCGACGGTGACCTGCGGGTTCGCGAGCACGGCGAGGCAGCCGGCGATCGTCTCGCGCAGGTTGTGCGGCGGGATGTTGGTCGCCATGCCGACGGCGATCCCCGAGCTCCCGTTGACGAGGAGGTTCGGCAGCCGCGACGGCAGGACCGACGGCTCCTCCTCCTTGCCGTCGTAGTTCGGGACGAAGTCGACGGTCTCCTTGTCGATGTCGGCCGTCAGCTCGTTGGCGATCTTCTGGAGCCGGCACTCGGTGTAGCGCATGGCCGCCGGGTTGTCGCCGTCGACCGAGCCGAAGTTGCCCTGGCCGTCGATCAGCGGGTAGCGCAGGCTGAAGTCCTGGGCCATGCGCACCAGCGTGTCGTAGATCGCCATGTCGCCGTGCGGGTGATACTTGCCCATCACGTCGCCGACCACGCGGGCGCACTTCACGTAGGGGCGGTTGTAGACGATGTTCGACTCGGCCATCGCGAACAGCACCCGGCGGTGCACCGGCTTCAGCCCGTCGCGGACGTCCGGCAGCGCGCGGCCCACGATCACGCTCATCGCGTAGTCGAGGTAGCTGTGCCGCATCTCGGCCTCGAGGCTGACGGGGAGGGTTTCCTTGGCGAACGTGTCCATGCGAGGCCGATTTCGTGAAGTTTGTGGCGGGGTCGCGAGGCGTCAGGCGCGGCGATCGCTTGATCTAACGCAACGTTGACCCCCGCCCCCCTGAACAGGGCCCCCGGGCCGCGCGCGGGGGGCGAGCCCGCTGCCGCGAGGGCGCCGGAGACCCTTGAATTTTATAAATTTTACCATGGCGTTGTACGGCCGCGACACCCCGCGAATCCAAACGTCCGCCGCCGGGCCGGTTCTTTGCGCCGCCGAAAGGGGCCGTGCTATAGTCGTCTCGAACTAAAGCATCCGGCGCGTCAGGGAGTTACCGCCGCCCGATCAAGACCGAGCATCCAAAACAGTCCCAAAACCAAAGCCAAAGGGGTGAAACAATGACTCGTCGTCTCCTTTCCGCTGCTGCGATCGGCGCGTTCGCGTCGGCGCTGGCCGGCGCCGCCGGCGCCCAGACCGCCGGTTACGTCCCCGGCGTGGCGGAGTGCAACACCACGAATTGCGGCTACGTGATGTCGTTCGCGGCGACGCCGGGCAACAACGTGGTTCGCAGCGCCGTCTACAACAGCACGGCCGGCATCTCCGGAAACCTGTGCTATCGCACCGGCTACTGGGCGCCCAGCATGGCGATCGCCGCCTGCGATCCGGATCTCGTTCCGAAGGCCGCCGCGGCGCCTGCCCCGACGCCTGCGCCCGCCCCCGCGCCCGCCCCGCAGGCCCAGCCGCGCCCGGCCACGCCCGCGCCCGCTCCGGCGCCCGCCGCGCCCGGCGTGCAGAAGATCACGCTCGCGTCGAAGGCGCTGTTCGACTTCGACAAGGCCGTGCTGAAGCCCGAAGGCAAGGCGGCGATCGACAGCGAGATCATCTCGAAGCTGTCGGGCGTGCAGCGCCTCGAGCTCGTGCTCGTGACCGGCCACACCGACCGGATCGGCACGCAGGCCTACAACCAGAAGCTGTCCGAGCGCCGTGCCGACGCGGTTCGCGACTACCTGGTGAGCAAGGGCGTTCCGCGCGACAAGATCGAGACGCTGGGCATGGGCAAGACCCAGCCGGTCCCGGGCGTCGTCTGCAACATGAAGGCGATGAAGGAACTGATCGCCTGCCTCGCGCCGAACCGTCGCGTCGAGGTCGAGGTGAAGGGCGAAGCGGTCCGTCGCTGATCGCGAGCTCGTCGCTCCACGGAAAGCCCCGCTTCGGCGGGGCTTTTCATTGGGGAGCCGCGCAAAGCCCCACGCTCGGCGCATCGCCTGCGACGCCCGGCGTCGACCGCACGACCCCATCCGTGGAGCCCCATGCGGGGGATGCCGGCACGCTAGGCTGGGGCGGCCGCGGCGC